>NZ_KV807489.1:132349-158687 GCF_001812015.1 Streptococcus sp. HMSC073D05 | reverse complement strand
CTTTGAAGAAAAGATGAACAAACACAAGATTAAATAATCATTTTTTATCTCACAATAGAACGAGTGATTGCAGTTGAAATGCAGTCACTTTTTTATTTACTAGCATAGAGACTTTTACACTAGTAAATAAAATTGAACAATATTTCATGATATAATACTAATGAAAGCAGTTCCAGAGGGATGAAAGATTCCATTGGAGAAAAACAAGTAAAGGTACTCATGATGAAAAAATTTTTGACAGTTATTTTTACAATTTTTGGATTGATGGTAGGATGGATAGCTTTTATGGTATATAGTTATGAAAGAAGTTATAATGAATGGAAAAGTTCATATACGGGAAAAATAGTAACTAATTCTGAAAAAAATTACTCTACCTCAAGTGATGGAAATAAGGATGATTTCGAATCATCAAAACAAGAATACGCTTCTTCAAGTGATAGAAAAAATAAGAATGATTTAGAATCATTAATGAATATGTTTATGAAAGGACTATTTCCTCCAACTTTACTATATCCAGAATATACAAGGGCATATGAAGAAGCTAAATCTTGGTCAAAAAAGCATTTATCGCAGCAGCAAATTAAAATTTATCTTACTAAGTATGGCAGCAGGTATTCAGAGGATGCTACTCAGTATGCTTTAAATAAGCTTAATGTAGACTGGAAAGAGCAAGCACTTTTAAAAGCAAAATCAAATCAAGAGTTTCATTATTCGAAAGAAAAATTAGTTGAGCAACTTATAAATATTGACAAATTTACTCAAGAAGAGGCTGATTATGCCATAGAACAAGGTCATTTCGATTGGAAAGAGGAAGCTGTGAAACAAGCAGAATCTTCTTCAAACGGTGGCAACATTTCGAAAGAAAGGTTATTAAAAATACTTGTTGAATATAGAAAATTTACTCAAGAAGAAGCTGAGTACGCAATAGAACATGCAAAAATAGATTGGGATAACTAAAATATAAGAGTAATATATTTTTATCTAAATGTTATTCCATTACAATCAAATTTATCAACAAACACATTTTTAACTTTTAGAACTATACAGAAAAAGAACAAGAACAAATCAATCGAGGTTTGAGCACAGCTGAGATTTCTGATAAGGAAGCGGCGAAGAAGTTGCTCGCTCTTGGCCCGCAAGAATGGATCAAGCGTATTACTTTCTTTGTCAGAGGGCATGCGACAACAAAGACGATCGAACGTGTGGCTATGCGCAATCCTGAACTCTATGCCGTGGCCAAGCGCCAAGGAGACCTTACTGAAAAAGAACGGGAGGAATTGCGTGTCATCATGACGGAAGTCTTTGAAGAAAAGATGAACAAACACAAGATTAAAAAATCTTATATAATACTTTGTTATTTTTTTATCACACAATTGAACGAGTGATTGCAGTTGAAATATTGCAGTCGCTTTTTTGTTTACTAGTATGAAGACTTTTACACTAGTAAATAAAAATGAACAATATTTCATGATATAATACTAATTAAAGTAGTTCAAGAGGAATAAAGTGTTTCATTGAAAAAGAGGTTATTATGGATTACAGAGAAATTATAAAAGAATGTGTGATTGAACTTGAGTCAAAATCATTTCTTTATTTAAAAGATACACTGATTGCTGATTATTTTGACTTTAAATTTATCCAAGATGGCTCAATCACAAGAGAGATTTTAGCAGAGAAAATTACTGACTATTTTGAAAAGGTTGAGTTAAAAAATAATAAAAAATTTGAAAAAATACTAGAATTCTATTTTAATCATTTAGAAAATTTCGTTGCAAAAAGAGTACCAGAAAAAACAACCAGAAAGAATAAGGATATAACGTCTGTTATAGTTCCAAGGACTAAAAGATATTTTGAAAAAGCTAAACAATTAAGAGCTTTAAAGTTTAATAATGTGAGACAAATAATAGATTATAATAGAATTTTGATGTGCCTTCTTGTAGAGATTGTAAAACAAAATAATAAAGAGGTTACCAATTTTGATTTTTCAACCAGGTGTCTTGATGAAATGATCATAATTCCATGTATGGAAAGTATATTAGAAGAAGATTTATTTTCAATTTTTAATAAAAAAAGTCAAGGAATCATAAAGGATAAAGGGTTCTATAGTTTCGAAGTTTGTTCATTAATTCTGTCCATTATATTTCTTAACAAGATCAAAGATGCAAGAATTATAGGAGAGTACAGTAATGAATAAAACACTAGTAATTGATTATTTGAAACAATTTAATCAGTTTAAAAACGATAAAGGAATTATTGAAATAGTTGTTAGAGGGCAAAAAAATAGAATCAAAGCATTTCAAAAAGTTGCATTAAGTGATATTGTACAAAAGGGAAATAAAGAGATTAGTGAAAAAGCAATTGGAGTTTTTAATAAAAATTTTTCCAATATGCTTAATGATCAAATGAATATATCTCAAATTACCATGCATAATATCCAGCAACTTGCATCGGTAAGTAAATTAGGGATTGTGATGAATGGTTTAAACTTAGCAGCCACGAGTGCTGGATTCGCTATTATGTATGAAAAACTTGATAATATTAGCTCAGAGATGAAGCTTCAATTTGATGAATTAAAAAATGTAGTCAAACAGGAGCATGATGTTCGTGCTATTTATGAATTTGAAAAAGTTCTAGGTGAGTATACCGATATGCTTGATTGCAGACGTCGTCAACAGCCATATTCTGAAGAACAAATGCGTTTTTTAGTTCAAAAACTATACACTGCTTTAAAATTACTAACAGACTTATTTAGAAAAGACATTGCATCAAATAATCATCTACTAATCGTTTCCATCTTTTCACTTCTTTCAATGTTTACTGTTGCTTTAAAATATTTTGATGAGCAATATTATTTTAATAATCATAATATTCTAATAGATACAGATGTTTGGCATTCGTCACATGATAAATGGATGAGCATCTATAATGAATTAACTGAAGAGTGGTTTATAGAGAAATTGCAGGATTACGCTGTATTTGAGACGGATTTAGATACTATTGGCGTCGATATATATTATACTGAACTAATTGATAGAGTTAATGAAGCTTTTCAGGAAGTTGTCGATAATCAGGAATTGATTAAGTGTGTAGGAGAAATTCATGTTTTGGAGGCTATCCGTGAAAACAGTACAAGAGAAATGAAAGAACTGATAGATGAAACTATTAGAGATACCTTTAAAGATCAAGATAGTAAAGAAATATCAGATATCTACAAGAATGTAATAAAACAAGCAGAGCTTCTTTTGGTGTGAGGAAACCTATGAATATTGATATTAAAAATTCCCTTGATAGCTTATTATTCATCTGTAATACAATCAAGACATCTTCAAAAGATATAGAAGATATAGATAGGATGATGATAGAAGATATTTTATCTTTTATTCATTACATTTCTAGTGAGGATTCAGAAGAAAGAATATCTCTTTTTAAAATTACATATCTAAACACTTCATACTCTGACCTTTATCCGAAAGTTCAAGAGATAGAAACACCTAGATTTTTTAAATTACTTTTTAATCTTAGTAAAGAAATAAGTAGTAATAGGGTTTCACATATTGAGTCATTATTTATTTCAACAATCTATGAAATTGGAAAGTACTACTCTTTAAATAAACAAGATGAAAATACTGTTGATAAAGAAAAATTTATGAATTATTTAAAGATGCTTAAAGAGTACACTGAGTTAAATAAAGAATCTCAAAATATTGCTTTTGAAAATTTAGATAATAGTATAATAAAAAATGAAGAAATACATAATAAGACATCAATTGATGGTAATAAAAAAGATGACGATCAAGAAGAATCTTTGGAGGATTTATTAAATGAACTGAATGAATTGATCGGTCTAGCAGGTGTAAAAGAAGAGGTGAGCTCTTTAGTAAATATATTAAAAATTAATAAATTAAGAGAAAGTAGAGGGTTTAAGGTACCCCAAGTTTCTAAGCATTTAGTTTTTTTGGGAAATCCTGGGACAGGCAAAACAACAGTTGCAAGACTACTTTCAAAAATTTATAAAAAATTGGGTGTGTTAGAAAAAGGACAATTAGTTGAAGTTGATAGATCTGGTTTAGTAGCAGGATATGTTGGACAAACTGCAATTAAGACTCAGGAGAAAATTAATGAAGCTATGGGAGGAGTACTATTTATTGATGAAGCCTATACTTTGGCTAAAGGAGAAAATGATTTTGGACAAGAATCTATTGATACACTTTTAAAAGCCATGGAGGACCAGCGTGAAGATTTTGTTGTAATTGTTGCGGGTTATTCAGAGCCCATGAATAGATTTTTAGAATCAAATCCAGGTTTAAAATCTCGATTCAATAAAAGTATTACATTTGAAGATTATTCACCAAATGAACTTCTAGATATTTTTGAGTTGTTCTGTAAATTAAATGATATGAGATTGTCTAGTGACGCAAGGGATTATTTAACACAATACCTTAGCAAATTAAGTAATGAAAAAAGTGAGAACTTTGCAAATGGTAGGGAAATGAGAAATCTTTTTGAGAAGACTTTTACCAACCAAGCGAATCGATTGTCACAATATAATGATATTTCTGATGAAGAATTAAATATTATAAAGTCTGAAGATATTATTGTTCATTAAGAATGATCTTCATATACTATTGTTTTTATTGAAAAATTAAGCTTGTTTGACATAAAAAAGATAATATTAGTTTTCTGAATTCCAGAATTCTAATATTGTCTTTTTTCTTATTAGAGTAGATCGCCAACTTTTCATCAGTCAATAACACCGCAGCTATTTTAATGCTAGCATTCTCAGTGTAAAAGTAAAATGTTTTTTCTTTCTGTTTCAATCTATTTATTGATATAATGAAGCTAAGAAACTTTAAAATAGATGATTCTTACAACAATTATTAGAAGGAACCATTTTATGAAACCATCTAAAAAAATCATGCTTCTTACTAGCTGCGTCTTGGCGATCTTTGCTTTAGCGGCTTGTGGTAGCAACCAAAAGCAATCCAAGGAAAAGAAGGAACCCTCAACGGTTCAGAAATCTAGTTCAGATAAGGAGCGCTACAAGGGAAGCTACAGCAACCTCAACAGCAAGGCAAGTGTCGAAGAAGTGCGGAGTCTTTTGTCTGCTTATTTGGATCAGGACAGTGTAGACAAGTTTTTGGGTCTAGTAACGGATTACGATAGCATTGTTGGCTCGGTCGGCTTGACGGGTGACTTCAGCACCTTCAAGAAAACAGACTACAATGTTGAGAAGATCAGTGACTTGTGGACCAAGAAAAAGGGCGATTTCGTCGGGACCAACTGCCGGATCAATAGCTATACTCTTCTGAAGAATCGCATCGAGATTCCTAAGATGAAAGCGGATAGTGAACTTTTGTTCGTGGACAATGATGCGATTGACAAAGGGAAGATCTTCGGTGAGGCAGACAAGGAAGCCTTTAACATTCTGTATTCACGGGTTCCGACAGAGGCGACAACGGATGTCAAGGTCCATGCCAAGAAGATGGAAGAGTATTTTTCTCACTTCAAGTTCAATGAAAATGCGCGCATGCTTTCTGTTATCGTTCATGATAACCTAGATGGAAATACCCTTTTTGTCGGCCATGTCGGCGTTTTAGTTCCTGCAAAGGACGGCTATCTCTTTGTCGAAAAGCTGACCTTTGAAGAGCCCTATCAAGCCATCAAGTTTACGACCAAGGAAGATGTCTACAAATACTTGGAGACCAAGTACCAAGACTATACAGGCGAAGGTCTAGCTAAGCCCTTTATCATGGATAATGAAAAATGGGTTGAGATGAAGTAGAGGATGAAAGACAGCGTGTTAGAATACAGAAAGATAATGGAGTATGCTCCGATTCTATATGTGCTCGTTTTCTTGCTCTTTTTCAGTCTTCTACTTTACCTGAGAAGAAGGGCAATCGTGAAACGTAGTGGTGGTCCCTTCTTTGCTCCCTTCCATATTAACCGTGGGATCTTCTATATCCATGTCGCACTATGTTTCAGTCGTCGCAGAATCCCACTGAAAGAGATTAAGCAAATCACGTATGCAATTTTTCGTGGACGATCTGGTGGTGGGGCTCGCTATGCTTTCTATATCGATCTTAGAAATGGAAAGACTATTCCCTTCTTTTTTGGAAAAAGCAAGCAGAATGAAGAGCTAGTGAATAAACTCAAACGAAATGCAGGCAAGTATGGGTTTAAGGTAGATAGCACTGGTAATTAATTGAAAGAAAAAGGAATCACGAATGAGTAGAAAGCAAGCCCTATCTATGTATTTGTTAGGGACCTTTGGTCAAGTATTAGGAGTTAGCCTTCTGGTGTGGTTTTTAAGAGCAGGAGGAGTGAAGGTTGATTTTACATCATCATTGGGGATCATCGCTGTTGTTTTAGGTGGCTTATCATCAGCTTTGTGGGGCAGTCTTGCAAGCATTAGTTACCATCAATCTAGTTTCAAACAAGTTCTCAAAGATTTTTTTCAAGTCAAAGACAGTTTGGCAAATTATTGTTTGGTACTTGTTTTCTTGCTTCTCGACTTTTTTCCCTTAATTTTTGGTGGTAAGCTCACCACTCAATCGTTGGTCTTGCCAGTAGTACTCTTTTTTAAGGCTCTTCTTTTCGGTGGAGTTGAAGAAATTGGCTGGCGTTATTTCTTTCAACCAACTTTGCAGGAAAAAATACCTTATCTTTCAGCTACTGTGATCACCTTTTTAGCCTGGTCTAGTTGGCATCTACTATACTTTTATATCGATGGTTCTTTAGCTGTCATTCAATTGTTTCCGTTTTTAGTAGGTCTGCTAACTAACTGCTTTATCTTATCGGCCTTGTATCATAAAACGCAAAATTTATGGCTCTGTGTCATGACCCATGCCTGTATCAATTCCTTGTCTCAGATTCTAGTGAATGAAGAGGTATGGCTATCTATCGTCAGTAAAATTCTTATTATTAGTTTAGCAATCATGATTGCAAGAAAGAAGAATGAAACTGTAAAGGAGGAAAAATGAACAAATTTATTTCAAAACAATCAGTCGCTATTTGGTATGCACTGACTGCCCTCCTTGCTACATTTCTAGTAGGTCAAGTGATCCTTTGGTTTTTCCCGGATAGGAGTAGTATGGGGGCCTCGCTACTGTTTATCCTAATGAACTTGATTCCCATGATTGTGGCGGCTGTCTTTTCTCTTGTGTTGAGGGAAGTCAAATCCTTGGGTGAATTTTTCAAAAAGGTCTTTCTTCAAAAAGAAAGTCTCCTGACTTGGATCCTAGCATTCTTCATCCCCGTCATCTATTATGGGATCTCCATCCTGCTTATGAACGTTCGCTTTACTGGGAACTCCCTCTTGGTCTTCTTCCTTTATTTCCCCTGGACCTTATTATATGGAGGTCTAGAAGAAGTCGGTTGGCGTTGGTTTTTACAAGATCATCTTTCCTATAGTAAGCACTTTATACCTAAAATGATGCTTCTTTCCATTGTCTGGTTCCTCTGGCATATTCCTATCTATCAACTCCCTTGGATTACAGCAGGTTCGTCCAACTACCTCATCTTTTACCTGATGATCTTAGGGAATACCTTCCTATTTGGAGCGCTTAGGGAGTACTCGAAAGGAGCTGTCCCTTGTATCCTCGCTCATATGCTAATTGATAGTCTGGCTGTCCTTATGCTGGTTCAAAGTTCTCTTCCTCAGATTATCTTTCTAGTTATTTTCGAAATCCTTGTATCCTCTTGGCTAGTGGCTATACGAAAATCAGAGAAATAGAGTTGTACCTCTTCGGTGGAAGTCTGTCATCTTTACCCTTTAGGAATTCAATGTAAAGTCCATAAAATGCTATAATCAGTTTAATGAAGATGCTTGATATAGGATCAAAGTATCAACATAGTGTTATTTTTATCTATAATGAGAGGGGGAAAGACCATGCAAAAAACCTTTCAGTTGTTGCGAAGAGGAGATATAGAGGGAGTCCGTCAGATATTGGATAAAAAGCCTGAAGAAGTCAATGCTGTTTCGGGTGAAAAACCTAAAAGAGATCAGGGGCAGTCGCTCCTTCAAGTCGCTATCAAATCGGGACATTTAGATATTGCAAATTTACTCATTGATAGAGGAGCAGATCTTAACTTTATCGAAGAGCCGACAGAGCTGAATCCATTTTGTCAACCGGTCCTCCAAACAGCGGGTGGACGGGCTGTATTTGACTGTAGGCGCATGATCAAACGATGGAATAGTCAATATGAGATGTATTCGTCTAAAGAAAAGGCTGACCAGTCTTTCAAGGTTTTTGAGAAAATGTTGGAACTTGGGGCAGATATCTCTCAGAAGGACAGCCATGGTGGGACTTTGTTGCAAACTATTTTAATTGAAACCAAGGAAGTGTTGCCATCTTATTATTGGAAAACAAAAGAAACAAGCGATAATGTCCTCATAACGGATGAATTACGTCATGATTTAAATCGTATTTATGATCTATTAATTCGTTACGGTGTGACTGCGGACGAAATAGCGGTCTATCAGAAGATTCCTCTCAAAGAACTTTACCAAGACAGTCCGACCATGGAGTTCTTAAATCGGTTAGATCAGAGCAGAGCTTGATAAGCATTTGAACTACTAGTTAAAAGAGCCTCGGGGCTCTTTTTGCTTGGTCTGACAAAGTTGAAGCAGTAGGAAAATGTTAGACCGGATTTTCTTAAAAAAATGGATACAAATCCTAGATGAAATAGAGTATACTAGTTGATGAAAGAACAAGATTTTTAAGTACCTAATTCAGGAGGGCAGTTTATGTCTCAAGAAACTTTCATCATGGCGATTGACCAGGGAACCACTAGTTCGCGAGCCATCATTTTTAACAAAAAAGGCGAGCAAGTTAGCTCTAGCCAAAAGGAATTCACTCAGATTTTTCCGCAGGCTGGTTGGGTGGAGCACAATGCTAATGAGATTTGGAACTCTGTACAGTCGGTGATCGCTGAAGTCTTTATTGAAAGTGGCATCAAGCCCAATCAAATCGAGGCGATCGGCATTACCAATCAACGGGAAACGACAGTTGTTTGGGATAAGAATACGGGTCTTCCCATTTACAATGCTATTGTATGGCAATCACGGCAAACTGCTCCACTAGCTGAAGAGCTCAAAAACCAAGGCTATGTAGAAGCCTTCCACCAAAAGACAGGTTTGGTCATTGATGCTTACTTTTCAGCAACTAAAGTTCGTTGGATTTTGGATCATGTAAAAGGAGCTCAAGAGCGTGCGGAAAAAGGAGAATTGCTCTTTGGGACCATTGATACTTGGTTGGTCTGGAAGCTGACGGATGGAGCAGCCCATGTGACAGACTATTCCAATGCTGCCCGTACCATGCTCTACAATATCAAGGAACTGAAATGGGACGATGAAATCTTAGAAATCCTCAACATTCCTAAAGCCATGCTTCCTGAGGTGCGTTCAAACTCTGAAATCTATGGCAAGACAGCTCCTTTCCATTTCTACGGTGGACAAGTTCCGATTGCAGGGATGGCAGGAGACCAGCAAGCCGCCCTCTTTGGCCAATTGGCTTTTGAACCTGGTATGGTCAAAAATACCTATGGAACTGGATCTTTCATCATCATGAATACCGGTGAGGAGATGCAGTTATCAGAAAATAACCTGCTGACGACTATCGGATATGGGATCAATGGAAAGGTATATTATGCCCTTGAAGGATCGATCTTTATCGCCGGAAGTGCTATTCAGTGGCTTCGTGACGGTCTGCGTATGATCGACAGTTCTCCTGAATCTGAAGCCTATGCTCTGAAGTCCCAGAACGAGGATGAAATCTATGTGGTCCCTGCCTTTACGGGTCTTGGAGCACCATATTGGAATCAAGAGGCGCGTGGTTCTGTCTTTGGACTTACCCGAGGAACGACCAAGGAAGACTTTATCAAAGCAACCCTTCAATCTATTGCCTACCAAGTACGCGATATTATCGACACCATGCAGGTAGATGCCAAGACTCCTATTCCTGTCCTAAAAGTAGACGGAGGAGCAGCGAAAAATGATTACTTAATGCAGTTTCAGGCAGATATTCTTGGAATCGCGATTGCTCGCGCGAAAAACTTGGAAACAACGGCTTTAGGGGCAGCCTTCCTAGCAGGTCTGACAGTAGGCTATTGGAAGGACTTAGATGAATTAAAATCTCTTCATGGAGCAGCCCAAATCTTTGAACCCAAGATGGATGAAGCTCGCAAAGAGAAATTGTACAAGGGATGGAAGAAAGCAGTCAAAGCTACTCAAGTATTTGCGGAGTCTGATGACTAAAGGGATCAATCAAATGAATAGTTTATGAGAGAGAGTGGGACAGAAATCGGTCATTCGTTAGTATTCGATTTCTTTGTCCCGCCTCCGCACAGTTGAGTAGGGCTGTAAAAGCTGATGAAATCAGCGTAGTAGAGCCCACTCAAGCACTGCGTCTTGCTCGATAATCCAAGATAATTGAGAGGCTAGGACTTTTGTCCCAGCCTCATGTAGTTTTTACAGAATAGAACAGTTATCTGTTTTGGTTAAAAGCCATATTCTATTTCACTTATCACTAAATAAAGATATCATATAAATAAACTATTTTTTTCAAAAAAACAGGCTAGAGTTTGAAATGTTTTTCACAAAAGAGTATACTGTTAGCATAGTTTTGTCGGAGTTTATGATAGACCCCATCAAAATTAGTTGTCAACCCTTGCTGTTCTATATGAACGTTTGCTGGTATCGTTGATACCAAGGAGGAATCATATGTCTAAAGTAGCTATTGTCACAGGTGCTGGTCAAGGAATCGGTTTTGCAATCGCAAAACGTTTGGTGCAAGATGGCTTTAAGGTTGGAGTATTGGACTACAATGCTGAAACAGCTGAAAAAGCAGTTGCTGAGTTATCGGCAGAAAATGCTTTTGCGGTTGTTGCTGATGTATCTAAAAAAGAAGAAGTGGCTGCAGCTTTCCAAAAGGTTGTTGACCATTTTGGAGATTTGAATGTTGTCGTGAACAATGCAGGTGTTGCGCCAACTACACCACTTGATACTATTACAGAAGAACAATTTACACGTACATTTGCTATTAACGTTGGTGGTGTGATTTGGGGTGCACAAGCAGCTCAAGCTCAGTTCAAAGCACTCGGTCATGGTGGGAAGATCATCAATGCGACTTCACAAGCAGGGGTTGTAGGTAACCCTAACTTGACTGTTTATGGTGGTACTAAATTTGCAGTTCGTGGTATCACACAGACTTTGGCGCGTGACTTAGCGGATTCAGGAATCACTGTCAATGCTTATGCACCAGGTATCGTGAAGACTCCAATGATGTTTGACATTGCTCATGAAGTTGGTAAGAACGCAGGTAAAGATGACGAATGGGGTATGCAAACATTCGCTAAAGATATTACTCTCAAACGTCTTTCAGAACCTGAAGATGTAGCAGCAGCGGTCAGCTTCCTTGCTGGACCTGATTCAAACTACATCACAGGACAAACCATTATCGTAGATGGTGGGATGCAGTTCCATTAAGATAATAAATAGAGGTTGGGATCAACATCCTAACCTCTTATTTTTTATGCTATTTCGTTAATACAATGGTATCAGAAGGATCGCGATCGTCATCTTCAATAGTGAGTTGGTTACCTTCTAGTTTGTAATATTTGAGATCATCTCCCACAGTGAGAGTATGATTGTCGGAGTGAACGGTTACAGGCTTGCTTTCTTTCTCGCCATCCCTTTCAACCTCTTCCCATGTGCCCATCTTACCAGAGAGGGTCAGAGTGATCTGATCATTTTCATCAGTCCCTTTGTATGTACCGTCTAGATTTTCAGCTTGGCTAGCTGTTTGTGAACCTTTAGAGCTTGAAGTGCTCGAAGAAACCTGTTGTGAACTAGCAGAGTTTGCAGGTGTTTGAGCTGTCTGGTTCGAGCAGGCTACTAAAAGACCAAGAACTGCCAGTGAGGCAAGAGAAAGTGTGAGTTTTTTGGACAATGTCATCGGCTTGTCTCCTTTCTTTGATAATCCAAATATAGCAGAGGATAGAGGAGAAGACAATGAAAATGATTTTTCAGAAAAGGGAGAAAGAATTCTTTATATGTTCATCTTTTTAGATCAAAAAAACCACTCCCGAAAGGGAAGTGGTTCTGTGTTGGTTCTTATTTGAGACCGTATTTTTTGTTGAAACGATCCACACGTCCATCTGCTTGAGTGAACTTTTGACGTCCAGTGTAGAATGGGTGTGAGTCTGATGAAATTTCAACACGGATCAATGGGTAAGTTTCACCTTCGAATTCAACTGTTTCGCTAGAGTACTTAGTTGAACCGCTGACGAACTTGTAACCAGTAGTAGTGTCCATGAAGACAACAGGGCGATATTCTGGATGGATATCTTTTTTCATTTTGCAATATTTCCTTTCTGCCATGGTCTCTTTCCGAGCCATAGATTGTTACTAAGCTAGTTTACCAAATTTCCAGGATCTTGACAAGTATTTTCACTAATTTTATTTAAATTAATGATCAAAAAAATCACCCTAGCTATGCTAAGGTGATGATAATCTTATTATTGTTCAGATTGATTTGGATCTTTTGGTGCTTCAACTGGTTGATCAGCTTTTCCTTCAGTGTGTTCGTGTGATTCTTTTTTGATTTCATCTACTGCAGTTTTAACTGTAGTAGTTGTCACCCGTCCAACTGTTTGTGCAAATCCTTTACCAGATTCAGCAAGTTCTTCGAATGTTCCTTTAGTGATTTTACCACCTGACATCGCCAAGAGACCAGTTACAACAATAGCGATTGATGCGATCAAAGCAAGGATCAAACCAAAGCCAATTGAAACGCCATAACCATTGAAGTCAACAGCATATTTGTTTACACCAAATAGATCGATCAATGTTACGATAGTTGAGAGAGCCCCTGATACGATAACACCAATTGCAAAACCTTTTGGTAGTGAAGATTTCACATCGTTCAAGCAAGCAAGGACAATCGCAACGACTGCGAAGATAATAACGAATCATCCATCTCCGCGAAGGCCATTCCAGCTGTATGAACCAAAGGCACCAGCATTCAGGCTTGCCCATGGCAAGAAAGAGCTAAGAATCGCTACCGCAGCAGAGATAATGATAAACAAACGATTTTTTTCCATAATAAGTCTCCTTAAAAATTTTATTAGCTTTATTTTACCATAAGAAAGATCAAATGAAAACCCCATGACCAAGATAAAAAGGCTGAGAAACCGTTCTCAGCCTTCGTTTGTGCGTGCCACTTCTTGTAGCTCTTTGTAGATTTGGTCGTTTTCTTCGAGGGAGTAGGAGTTAGCTCCACTAGCTAGTGGATGGCCACCACCATTATGACGTTTGGCAATCTCATTAATCACTTTTCGTTTGCTACGCATCCGGACACGGAAGTGACCGTCAGTCTGTTCAACAAAGATAGCCCAAACAGACACGGTATCGATGCGTCCAGGAGCTCCAACAATCGCAGCAGTCTCAGAATCACGTAGATCAAATTTCTTCAAGAGCTCTTGTGTCAAGGTCACACGCGCAGCGCCATGTTCGTCGATCTCGAGATGGTCATAGACGTAGCCTTGAAGCTTAGCGGTTTTAAGATTGATCGTATCCATTTGACGAGCAAGGGCAGTAAAATCAAAGGGAATGCTTCGAAGTGTTGCAGCGATCTCAAAAGTCCGAGTCGAAGTAGCAGGATAAAGGAAGCGACCCGTATCGCCGACAATCCCTGCATAGAGGAGACGCGCAGCACTAACCGGTAGTTCGAGATCCAATTCCTTAGCAAAAAGTGCAATCAGCTCACTGGTAGAGCTTGAGTCTGTATCAACCCAGAGCAGATCGCCATATGCATCGTCATTTGGATGGTGGTCGATCTTGATCAGGAAATCACCATTCAAATAGCGCTTGTCATCGATTCGGGGAGTATTGGCCGTATCACAGACAATCACCAAAGCTCCCTCAAAATCTTCATCCTTGACCTCATCCATTTCAGCAAGCCAAGTCAAGGTCGGTTCATCATAGCCAGTTGCCAAGACCCGCTTTTGAGGGAAGTGCGCACGCAGGAGATCCCGCAAGCCCACCTGGCTCCCAATCGCATCCGGATCCGGATTCTGGTGACGGTGGATAATAATCGTGTTATAAGCTTGAATCTTTTCAAGAATGTCATTCATTACGTTCATACATTACCTCATTTTCTCTGTCAATTTTAACATAAAAAAGGCCCATACAGCAAGCGTTTATCACTATGCAGGGTCAGTGGAGGCGGTTTTACATTGTATGGATATTTTGTTAGAATGAGAGAGATGATGAAAGAAATTAAACAATCAATGAAAAGAAAACGATGGTTACAATTTCCCAAAATGATTGTGGTAGTGTTGGTCGTAATGCTTATTGCAGTATTCCTAAGTAGTTGCAGTAACAATCAACCGGCATTGAATGTTTTAAAAAAAAAGCAATTTGTTCTGATCAAAATGGGAGATCCTCTTTATAAGGATTTTGAAGTTGGGTTTGATCTTAGGGAGGAAGAATTTTATTATATTGCAGAAACTGCTGTGAAAGATGACACGGTATATGGTGGTTATAAAGCGGACTGGGATCGTAAACAGTATTACAAATCTGCAGTAAATAACGAATTATCATCAGTTCTATTAAGTAAGAAAATTACTACTGATGAAATTAAGAAATCCAACTATCAAATTACTAGCTCACCGAAAAGATTTTTGGACGATAAATTGATGAAAGAAGAATATCCCCCGGAATTTGAAGCGATTTATTTGAAGAAAAATCGTCAATTCACCAAGGTTCGCATCACCTACAACAAAGAGTTTTTACCTACTAGAATCGAGTGGTACTATAAGGGTGAAGAAGGACTAAAATGGTACACTTGGCGCACCTATTCGTATCCGTTCAAAAATAAGTCTTATTTTGATAAGAAGTTGGATGAAGAAATTAAAGATATTAAAGCAATTCAAGAAGAAAACGAGGGCGATTAGGTTCCATCGAACCAATTTCTTTGAATGAGCCATGACTTTCATCTTATCGGGAAAGGTTTCGTGCAAAATGCTTGAAAAAGTGGTATAATACGGGAAATAGCTTTTGGGAGGAAATTATGACTGTAGCGAAGATTGTTTTTGCTAGTATGACTGGAAATACTGAAGAAATCGCTGATATCGTAGCGGACAAATTCCGTGATCTTGGTGTCGAAGTAGATGTGGATGAGTGTACAACTGTGGATGCGGAGGACTTCCTTGAAGCAGATATCGCAGTGGTAGCGACTTATACTTACGGTGATGGAGAGCTTCCAGATGAGATCCAAGATTTCTACGAAGATTTGGCTGGCCTTGATCTCAAAGGCAAACTTTACGGTGTGGTAGGATCAGGTGATACCTTCTACGATGAATTCTGTAAAGCAGTTGATGATTTCGACCGTTGCTTCGCTGCGACTGGTGCTGAAAAAGGCTCTGAGTGTGTCAAAGTTGATTTGTCTGCAGAAGATGAAGACATTGAAAAATTAGAAGCCTTTGCAGAAGAACTTGTAGCAAAAGCAAATTAATGACAAAGAGGCTGGATCGATGGATTAAAGCCTCGATTTATATCCAAAATAAAGAGGAGACACATGGATTTAGATCAGATTCGTAAGGACATTGACCAGATCGATCAAGAGCTAGTAGCCTTGCTGGAAAGACGGATAGTCTGTGTCGGTCAGATTGTAGAATATAAGGAGCAGCAGGGCTTACCTGTGCTCGATCAAGGAAGGGAGAGAGAAGTGCTTGAGAAAGTCGGGTCTCTCGTGACGGATGAGCAGTATCGTGCGACCATTCAAGCTCAGTTTCAAGATATGATGAAGCGCTCGAGAGACTTCCAAGAGGAGGTGAGGGCGCGTGACTAGTCTATCGATCAAGCAAAAAGCACAACAGTATGTGGTCCTAACAGGGATGGCTCTTTTTATTGGACTCTTGGTTGGTGCCATTGACATGATTTTTGGTCAAGGATTGCTCCTGATTGGAGATGTCCGAAGCCAGCATTGGCCTTTGATTCTTTTTCTGGCCTTAGCGGGGCTTGTCATTGTTTATCTTTATAAACGTTTTGGTGGCAAGGCTTCAAAAGGGATGGGCCTCATCTTTGATGTCGGACACGCGCGTGAGGAGAAAATCCCCTTGGTCTTGGTGCCTTTGATCATGCTGACGACCTGGATGAGCCATCTCTTTGGTGGTTCGGTCGGTCGGGAAGGTGTAGCGGTCCAGATCGGAGCGACCCTTTCGCACCGTTTTGCCCGTCATATCAAGATCCCGGATGCTTCGCGTATCTTTCTCATGACTGGGATGGCAGCCGGTTTTGCGGGGCTCTTTCAGACGCCACTCGCAGCAACCTTCTTTGCCCTTGAAGTCTTGACAGTTGGGGAGTTGCAGTTGATGGCTCTCTATCCTGCGCTCATCGCCTCAATCGTGGCTAGTTTCACCTCTCATGCCCTTGGTTTAGAGAAATTTGCTGTGCCACTTAGAGAAACGCTGAGCTGGACACCAGAGACCTTGATCAAAGTTGCCCTTCTGGGCCTAGCTTTTGGACTCGCTGGGAAACTCTTTGCAGTTAGCCTTTCCTGGTTGAAGAAAACAGTCGCGAAAGTCCTGCCTAATCCTTATATCCGGATTGCCCTTATAGGGGCTGGACTCAGCTTGGTCCTCTTGACCCTCCAGCTGACCAAGGTCGGCACTTATAGTGGACTTGGAACCAATCTGATTGATGTAGCTTTTCATCAGGGTAGTGCGCAGAGTTATGACTGGATCTTGAAGCTCCTTTTTACCGTGGTGACCATCTCAGCTGGATACCAAGGGGGAGAAGTGACCCCGCTCTTTGCGATCGGAGCTACACTTGGAGTCTTTCTTGCTCCTATGCTGGGCTTACCCGTCTTAGTCGTGGCCGCTATCGGATATGCCAGTGTCTTTGGCAGCGCGACGACGACCTTGCTCGCACCGATCTTGATCGGAGGAGAAGTCTTTGGTTATGCTAATCTTCCTTTCTTTGTCATTGCTTGTGCCATCGCCTATTGCCTACCAAAAGAGTGGAGCATTTATTCCGGTCAAAAAGTTGCGAAAAAGTAGAGAAAAGAGCTTTACAAACCTGAAATTATCTGATATGATAGTTTCTGTGCGTAATGGAAGCACAAAAATACAGTTTATCCGCTGAGGGAGGTCTCTCAAGATTGACGAAGATAGGAGAATAAAATGAATCCATTAATCCAAAGCTTGACTGAAGGTCAACTTCGTACTGATATCCCTGCATTCCGTCCTGGTGACACTGTTCGTGTACACGCGAAAGTTGTCGAAGGATCTCGTGAACGTATCCAGATCTTTGAAGGCGTTGTTATCGCTCGTAAAGGTCAAGGACACACTGAAATGTACACTGTTCGTAAAATCTCTAACGGTGTCGGTGTTGAACGTACATTCCCAGTACACACTCCACGTGTAGAAAAGATTGAAGTTGTACGTTACGGTAAAGTACGTCGTGCGAAATTGTACTACCTTCGTGCATTGCAAGGTAAAGCAGCTCGTATTAAAGAAATCCGTCGTTAAGACGAACAAGGAGGCGGGAGTAATCTCGCTTCTTTTTTTATAGGGTCCCCTTAGTTCAATGGATATAACAACTCCCTCCTAAGGAGTAGTTGCTGGTTCGATTCCGGCAGGGGACAATATAGATAAGTAAAACACTGATTCGCCAGTGTTTTTTTTTTGGTTTATACAAGGATGGATCTTAGGGAAAGTTCTTGTATGGTATAATAGTGGAAAAAGAGACACTGAATTTTAAGGTAGTCCTACCTTTTTTGAATACCAAATTAAAAAAATTATGAGTGCTCTAAAAGTTTAATCTGAAAGGGATATAAGAAAAGTGAGAAAATGAAAATTTCTGGTACAAAGTCTATCATCACATTTGACTATGAAAATGGTTATGTTTTAAAAGCAAAGGGAGAATTGTTAACCAATGGAAGTTTTACTGCATATAGGTCAAGTATACAGAATTGGGAGCCACCATACAACCACATTCGTATCATAGAGAGCGAGATAGATAAACTTGTTGAGGAAGTGGATTCCATGATGACTGAGCAAACAATACAGATCGAATTTATCTGAGTTAGAGTAGGAGAAGGATGATGAGAATCGATTACAGTGAACAGATGGTCACATGGGAGTGGGATGGTTGTGTAATAAAGATAGAACTACCAGATATCATTCATGCGGAATATAATAAAAATGAGAACATTGTTATCGTCTATAGTGGAGAAAACTTTGTAAGTAAAATCATTTTCTACTTTAGCTTAGAAGGAAAATTGTTAGGGCAACAAAATCTACTAGAAGGAACCGTAGATTGGAATCATAATGGTCAACACCAGATTGTTTTTCATCATTTACATCATCTTCGCTTTAGCCCTAAATATCAGCGTATCTTCAGTATATTTCGCTCATCAAGTGACTTTGGACTCCCTTCAGAATTAGAGATTTATAATTTAGAAGGTGAGAAAATTGACCAAATTGAATCTCCTGCAGGGTTTACTATGCTATATATTTCTGAGATAAGTAAGAAGAAACTGAGAATTGTATGCGAGGCTCTTAAAGAAGATTCCTTTGATAAATTTGGTCGAAGTGATTTCTATTTTAATTTGGAGTTAGAAACTAGAAAATGGGTAAAAGATGGCATTGCCTATTGAGGAGGAGAAAAAGAAGCCTGATTTTATGATATTCTGGTTGAGAAAATAACCTGCACTAGGAGATATAAAATGAAACCAACAAACCTAAAATGGGAAGATGTTATCCAGTTTGAAGAAGTAAAAGGATACGGGAAGTCAATTTGGAAAAATGAGGATAAATATTTTTTAGTTTCAGAAGAGGGAACTGTGGCTTCTTGGTTAGCAGTCTATGATTTACCCCAAGAATTATTCTCTCTATTAGATAGTGGAGAGAGATCACTACTCGAAATATCTTGGAAGATTAAGCACGATTCTTGGCCACCGACGGAAGAAGAAAAGAAGGCTAGTGAGAAACAATTTGTATTAAAAGGCTTAACTCCTTTAATAGCTAATCCTAAGAGTTGGGAATTATTTACTCAGGAAGAGCTTGAGACATTAATTCCACTTGCTGAACAAAAATGGATTGACTGGAGAGGCAAACTTCCAGACGATTATGTATCACCATTGAAATAGACAAAAAGAAATAGTATGACAACAGAAATTCAACAATACAAAAATTGTACGGTATTAAAAAACAATAATGATTATCAGATTCTGTGGAGTAGAGGGAATGAAGTGCTTAATTTTCCCATTAGCCAGGAATTAGCAGAACGTGTTTCAAAATCTGAAAAAGATTCTTTAGAAGTAATGTTTTATTGTGAACATCATCGTTGGCCAAAGAAAGATGAGTTAGAAGATTATAATCAATCGGATACGATTGTACATGGAGGCAATGGATTTATTGTATATGAGACAGACGGCTATTACGAAATTAGCTTCTTTAAAGAAATTGGCGGAGCTGTAGGCCCAGAAGTATGCTATCCTATTACTAAAGAACTAATGGATAAAGCATTTGAATCTTCTAGGGGAGCATATGAAGTAATGATTTATGCTGAAACAGAGCACTGGCCTATAAGTGATTAGTAAATAGGTTTCAAATAGCAAAGGTGATTTTAATGAAAGTAATTTATTTAAGCAAAAAAGACATGTTGGAAATCTGTCAAGATGGGGATAAGTATTTCTTGCGTTATCCAACTTTTAATATTACCTGCCCAGAAGTGATAAGAGAAATCCCCAAAGAAGTTGCAGATAGCTATATGTTGGGAGAACATACTGGCAAAGAGTTGATGAATTATGCGCAATATGGTTTTTGGAAATCTAAAAAGCAATATACACAAGAAGAGTCGAATAAAATTTTTATACAAAATAATCCTGACTTAATTTTCAATGATTTATCTGATAACCAAAAAATATTTTCTCCTGAAGAATTTACCCAAATCGTCACTCAAGCCATCTCTTCAGAACTCAAGCCAACTGAACTTGACGCTATTGGTACAGTTGATAATCATTTAGAGCTTCTTCTAGTGGATTCAGTTAGCTGGGAGGAAGAAATAGAAGCAGTCCATCTGGAAATTCTGCAAGAAAAAATTAACAATTATATTCACTTCCTCGAAAGCAAGCAATATGTGGAGAGATATGGCGATAAGTTTGATAAGAAAATCGTCCATATCACCTTCCAATATTCTCCATCGGATAACGGCTTAGCCTTCCTCGCAGCGGTTCAGAAGGTATTGCAACCGACGGATATGAGCTTGAAGGTAGAATTGCCGGAGTAAAGAACAACTAAGAAGAATAAAATTAATCAATTTATTAGGGATTAAAAGTATTAAAGCGAAGGTCAGTCAATAAATAAGATAGTTAAAAAGTAGACCAAAATTTTCTAAAAGCCCATTAGAATAGGCTTTCTAAGCATATTTTATATTTCGGCAGGGGACAGAGATAGAAAAGAAAACACTGACAGTTGAACTGCACCCCAAAAGTTAGATTTTTTCTGTCTAACTTTTGCGGAGTAGTTCACTTATGACCGAGTGTTGATGTTTTAGAGCTGTGTTCTTTCGAATGGTCCCAAAACTTATTTTTTGTATGTTATAAAAGAATATTTTAAAAATGAAGGTTTTTTCTATGGAAAATGATGTGTTTTTTGATTATTTTTTAAAATCACTTAAGTTTCATTTACGTGATAGGTGTAAGGATATTGGATTTATAGAGTTTTTCAAAGATGAAAATAATTGTTTTATTACTATAGAGGATTATGTTTTGGAATCTTTTGTAATATTGTCAAATATTTTGAGTCAGGAGAGGATTGTGTTTACTTGTGGAATTATTTATAGTAAGGGGGTAGTTACTGGAGTAGAAGTATGTATGAATGTATTAGAGTTAGAAAGATTAAATAATTTGTACAAGATATAGTTTTGAAGCATATTAAAAAAATAAGGGAAACTGTCTATGTAGGATGTGTGGAGTTGATAGTATCAATGTTATCTTGTTTTAGAGCTGTGTTATTTCGAATGATCCCAAAGAAAGAAAAACAAGAAATGATGGTCTAGGAGCTCGATATATTGAGCTTCTTTTTCTTTAGAAATTCAAATAATAATTTTACAGACTTTTATGTCATTAATTTATTTTCCCCCTCCACTTTTTCTTTGACTCTCCTTTCTTATTTTTCTAAAATAGTAGGTGTGCGAAGGGAGATTGATATGAAAAAAAGTTTTGTGATTGTGCTTTCTGCTTTGGTCTTGGCTTCGTGTGGTCGTCCTCAGAGGACGGTGATGCCTAAGAGTTCGGAGACCAAGCAGACTAGCACTGAAGAAAAGAAACAATCTGGCATGGACTTGAAAGCCATCAAGGCTAAGGACTACTCGAGTATCAAAGGAACTTGGATCGATGGTCGTGGCAATGAGTTGGTCTTTGATGACAAGGGCTTGGTCAGCGAGGATGTGGAGCTTGATGCATCGAGCTTTAAGCAGAAGGACCAGATCGCTGAGATGACGGTTAGTGCCAAGTCGGGTGTTGGAGGATACGGTCTCTTGCTCCTTCCAAAAGGTCAGAAAGCGGGCAAAGACGATGCTTCGGATAAGTCCAAGGATCGGATCTGGGCTGGTCAGTTACCGGCTTATGGCGATGATGACAATTTCTACTATCGCAAGAAAGAGCAACCGAAAGATCGGGAACAAGCAGATACAGACGATAGCAGTAGTATGACAAAGAACAGTAAGGCCAAGAAGTGGAATACTCGTTCGGATGGTGAGGTCAAGTCTTCGAAGAAGGCAGACCAGAATGATTATCCAGGCTATACCGCTGCTCAGGTTGAAGCTGCTCGTGTCTGGGCTTATGTGATCAAGAACGTGCCATCAGAGTTAAATATTTCAAATAGTGCAGCTGGAACAAAGATTTATAATGGTGGCTTAGGAGTTGATTATCCAAAAGATGTGCGTCATCTATTTGGTTCATATTCAGCTGAAGGAAATATCACCTATGCATCCAATGGTGATGGGACGGTGACGATCTACCCTGTACCAAGTCACTGGCAACAGTCTGCAGATGAACTCAATAGTGAAGAGTTTATGACGCAATTTACCCAAGGAATCTTGGATCATGCAGAGACGGTGACTTTGCCAGATGGGGATCCAGATATGATTCGTCAGATTCTTGCCGTACTGAAGTAAGAGAGAGATTATGGTAGAATAATAGTAAATTATAATTTTTAAACTGTTAAATATCTAAGCACTTATAAGGTTATAAAATTAAAATTTTGGAATGTCTTTTACTGGAAGCTTTATCTAATTTTGGTCAATTACAGGTCATTTTCGACTTGTTAAAAATTAAAAGGAGGCAATCTATGAAAAAAACTATGTTTGCAACAATGACCATTCTCTCGCTATTTCTGTCATCGTGCGCGCAAAAAGAAGTGAAGAATGAAGACAAAAAAGAGCAGTCTACTGAACAGAGTGTAAAAGATTCTACAAAGGAAAGTAAAGAATCAGTGGTCAAAGGAATGAATCAAGCCCCTACCTCATTGGTTGGAAATGAAAAACCTAATATAGTATTTGCTTATATGCTTCAAAATCAAATCAATGGCGAAATTGAGATGGGGAAAGTGTATTATAATGAAGAATATCTGGTCCTTGTCTTATCTGCATCAGAAAATATGCTATCTTTAGCAAATATAAATCCAAAAGATTATTGTAAGACGCTTTTTGATTTAAAAGAAGAGATAGTAAAGCAATACAATGCAACTCAAAAAACACCAAGTAGTATAAAACTTAAAATATATGATAAAGATGAGAAGCTCTTGGCGACGGAGGAAAATGGAGCTTTGGTGGTTAAGTAACTAAATTCAGTCAACCATCTGTCGGCATCTGCGTTTTACATTCTTCTCACCAATCCACATTTATTGTTTTTTTAAGCTGATCCTGTTACAATGATACTACACGGAAAAGACTGGTCTTCCAGCCTTTTTCATTTCACTATAGAAAGGTCTTTTATGAAACGCAAATCGATTTTGTTTCTCTATATACTCTTGCTAGCGATTGGGCTGGCCTATGAGACCCAGTCACTGACGGAAGGCTGGATGTCTGGTAGCCAGTACGGGATTGTGGGTCTTTCAACCCTGATCCTCCTGGTCTATGCGATTCCTGCTGTCTGGGCCCTCTTTCATTTCGCCAAGAAGTGGAAGTTGTCTTGGGTACCGGTGCTCTTTTCTCTACTAGGTGGGGGCTTTGTTGCTGGTTGGTTATCTAGCTTTGCCAATACCTATTTCCATGACATGATTCAAGCTATCGCTCCAAATAGTGAATTTTGGAACCAGTACGAGAGTGCCATCGCTGCGCCCCTCTTTGAGGAACCCTTTAAGTTGATTCCCATCTTCTTTGTTCTCTATTTGTTCAGTGTCCGTCGGATCAAGTCGATCTTCCTCTTAGCTATTGCGTCTGGGCTTGGCTTCCAGATCGTGGAGGACTTTGCCTATATCCGTCAGGATCTGCCGGAAGGTTTCTCCTACACGGTGTCTGGGATTCTCGGGCGTGTGGCCAATGCGCCCATGTCTCACTGGGTCTACACAGGTCTTGTCATGCTGGGGCTCTTCTTGATTGTCCAAGCAAGCAGAGGACGCAAGGATCTAGCTCTAGCAGGCTGGGGATACTTAGTAGCTGGGTTTGGACTCCATTTTGTTGGCAATTCACCCTTCTCACAAATCGTGACCGAGTTACCGATTGCGATTCCAGTCTTGAATGCTACCGGGCTCTTCCTAATCTACCAAGCTTATCAAACCGTCGAGCGATTAGAACAAGGAAAATAAAACAAAAATGCGTATGTTTGCACACATACGCATTTTTGTTATTTTGGACACATTGTTTTTCTACTTTTGTATAAACTGAGTGATACTATAGCTGTAAACTAAATTCTATTTTGAAAGAAATATTTGAGACTTTCCGCCGTGAGAAAAGTGCTTGAAACATTGTTGTTTCAAGCACTCGGGAGTTTTGAAACGTTAGATTCAAAACTAAGTCATGGAACTTCGAAGAAGTTCGCTGACGTCCGTACTCACCTAAGGAAAGTCTCTAAGAGTATAGGATCTTAAAATGGATTTATTTACCAAGACAGAACTGGCTGAAGAGTTGGGTAATGAGCTCATCTGGAGCAGCATCCCCTGTGATTTCTCCTAGGATTTCCCAAGTTCGGGTGAGATCGACTTGGAGCAGGTCGACCGGCATACCGAGAGCCAAGCCTTCGTTGACCGCTTGGAGGCTTTCAACAGCTTTTTCGATGAGGGAGATGTGACGGGCATTAGAAAGATACGTCGCATCTTGCTCAACCAGCCCAGCATTTTCGAAGAAGAGGGCGTTGATCCGGTCTTCGATTTGATCGATGTTTTGGTTTTTCAGAACGGAGATCTTGATGTAATCTTCCGGCAGTTGGTCGATTTCGATCTTCTCTGGGAGATCGACCTTATTGAGGAGAATGATGCGGTTGCTGTCTTGAGAGATTTCAAGGAGTTGGCGATCTTGGTCGGTCAAGGGCTCGCTTGCATTGAGGACGAGAAGAACCAGATCAGCTTCCTTGAGGGCTTTTTTCGAACGTTCGACACCGATTTGCTCAACGATGTCTTCGGTCTCTCGGATCCCGGCCGTATCGACTAGTTTGAGGGGAACACCATTGATATTGACGTATTCTTCGATAACGTCACGGGTGGTTCCTTCGATATCGGTAACGATGGCTTTTTCCTCGCGAAGAAGATTATTGAGGAGGCTGGACTTGCCGACGTTTGGACGGCCTATGATAGCAGTAGAAATCCCTTCACGCAAGATCTTACCGCGACGGGCAGTCTTGAGGAGGTTGGTCAAAAGAGCTTCAAATTCACTGGTCTTTTCGCGGATGATCTCAGTGGTTGCTTCCTCGACATCGTCGTACTCAGGATAGTCGATATTGACTTCGACCTGGGCCAGAGTATTGAGAATCTCTTGGCGCGTGTTGTTGATGAGGTCAGACAGGGAACCGTCCAACTGTTTGACTGCAATATTCATAGCCTTGTCGGTCTTGGCGCGAATAATGTCCATGACAGCTTCGGCTTGGGTCAAATCGACCCGACCGTTCAGAAAGGCCCGCTTGGTAAACTCACCAGGTTCAGCTAATCGAGCTCCTTCACGGATGACCAGCTGCAGGATTTCATTGGTTACGGCAATCCCGCCGTGGGTATTGATTTCGATGATGTCCTCACGGGTGAAGGTCTTCGGCGAGCGCATGGCTCCAACCATGACTTCGTCGAGAATCTCGTCCTTATCTGGATCTACGATATGACCGTAGTTGAGTGTGTGGCTAGCAACCTTGCTTAAATCTTTCCCCTTAAAGATTTTTTGCGCAATGGCAAAGCTGTCTGTTCCGCTCAAGCGGACGATCCCGATAGCCCCCTCACCGAGAGGAGTCGAGATGGCAGCGATGGTATCAAATTCTTTAGTAATCATGTCATTTCTCTTTTCCTGTAGATTCATCTCTATTCTATCGTAAAGTCAGCAGACGGGCAAGGTTTTGCTTTTAGAACTAAAAGCTGGAAAGGTTTTCAATTAATTAGTGAAATCTCTTACAGAATATGCTATACTGTAATAGAATATAAAAGGAGGTCTATGATGGTAAACCTAAAAGAACAGGTAGGAATTAAAGCGGCTGAGTTTGTCAAAGACGGCATGATTGTCGGTCTCGGTACAGGGTCAACTGCTTATTATTTTGTGGCTGAATTGGGTCGTCGCATCAAAGAAGAAGGCTTGGAGATCACAGCTGTCACAACGTCGAGTGTGACCTATGATCAGGCTGAAAGTTTAGGCATTCCGCTCAAGGCTATCGACGATGTTGAAGTGGTCGATGTAACAGTAGATGGCGCAGATGAAGTGGATCCTCAATTAAACGGGATCAAAGGTGGCGGTGGTGCTCTCCTCATGGAAAAGATCGTCGCAACTAATTCAAAAGATTGCATTTGGATCGTAGATGAATCTAAACAAGTCGCAACTCTTGGGGCTTTCAAACTTCCAGTGGAAGTGGTGCAATATGGAGCTGAAAATCTCTTCCGTCACTTTGAACAAAAAGGTTACCATCCTGCTTTCCGTATCGCGGATGACCAACGTTTTGTCACCGACCAAGGCAACTTTATCATTGACTTGGATCTCAAAGTGATCGAGGATGCGGAAGCTTTGGCCAATGAACTGGATCACACCGTAGGCGTCGTAGAGCACGGTTTATTCTTGAACATGATTTCAAAAGTGATTGTAGGGACACCAGATGGTCCTGTCATCATTGAAAAATAGAGAGTGGGACAGAAATCGGTAATT
>NZ_KV807489.1:96336-132249 GCF_001812015.1 Streptococcus sp. HMSC073D05 | reverse complement strand
ATAATTGAGAGGCTAGGACTTTTGTCCCAGCCTCGAATCAAACAACGGCTCTCTTCTTATAGGGATATGGTATAATATAGCTTGTTTAATAAAGGAAAGAGGCAGTATATGTCAAAATTTAAACGCATGCACTTAGTTGTGCTTGATTCAGTTGGGATCGGTGCTGCACCAGATGCCAATAACTTTGTCAATGCAGGTGTTCCAGATGGAGCATCTGATACTTTGGGCCACATCTCTAAAACCGTCGGTTTGAATGTACCAAACATGGCCAAAATCGGTCTTGGAAATATTCCTCGTGAAGTACCATTGAAGACTGTGCCAGCTGAAAGCAACCCAACTGGTTATGCGACAAAATTGCAAGAAGTTTCTCTTGGGAAAGACACCATGACTGGTCACTGGGAAATCATGGGGCTCAACATTACAGAACCTTTTGATACCTTCTGGAATGGTTTCCCTGAAGAAATTTTGACTAAAATTGAAGAATTCTCAGGACGTAAGGTCATCCGTGAAGCCAACAAACCTTATTCTGGTACAGCGGTCATCGATGATTTTGGACCACGTCAAATGGAAACTGGTGAGTTGATCATTTATACATCAGCAGACCCTGTGCTTCAAATTGCGGCTCACGAAGATATCATTCCTTTGGATGAGTTGTACCGTATCTGTGAATACGCTCGTTCCATCACTTTGGAACGTCCAGCTCTTCTTGGTCGAATCATTGCGCGTCCTTATGTTGGGGAACCTGGAAACTTCACACGGACAGCCAACCGTCGTGACTTGGCTGTTTCACCATTTGCGCCAACTGTTTTGGACAAGTTGAACGAAGCAGGTATCGATACTTATGCAGTTGGTAAGATCAACGATATCTTCAACGGAGCTGGTATCAACCACGATATGGGCCACAACAAATCAAACAGCCATGGTATGGATACCTTGATTAAGACCATGGGGCTTCCTGAATTCCAAGAAGGGTTCTCATTTACCAACTTGGTAGACTTTGATGCTCTTTACGGTCACCGTCGCAATGCTCACGGCTACCGCGATTGCTTGCACGAATTTGACGAACGCTTGCCAGAAATCATTGCAGCGATGCGTGAAGATGACCTCTTGATGATCACTGCAGACCACGGGAATGACCCAACCTATGCTGGTACAGACCATACGCGTGAATACATCCCATTCTTGGCTTATAGCCCATCCTTCAAGGGCAATGGTGTGATTCCAGTCGGTCATTTCTCTGATATCTCTGCAACGATTGCAGAGAACTTTGGTGTTGAAAAAGCCATGATCGGTGAAAGCTTCTTAGACAAATTGAACTAAGATGACACGCTTCGCTCTCCTCGTAAGAGGGATCAATGTTGGCGGCAAAAACAAGGTCGTGATGGCAGAACTTCGAGAAGAGCTTCAAACGATCGGGCTGGATGGGGTAGAGACCTACATCAATAGTGGCAATATCTTCTTTGAATCTGCTGGTTCTAAAGCAGAATTGGTGGATTTGCTGGGACATTTCTTTTGTGATCACTACCCCTTTATCCAGTCTTTTTCTCTCTTTTCAGCTGAGGACTATGCGCAAGAACTCGCTGCTCTACCAGCCTGGTGGCAGGAGGATCTGGCCCGCAAGGATGTTCTCTTTTACACAGAAGGCCTCGATCAGGATGCTGTCTGGGAGCTGGTCTCTTCTTTTTCGCTCGGTGATGAAATCATCCATCGTGGGAATCTAGGGATATACTGGGGCAAATACTCAGAAGAGACCTATACAAAGACCGCTTACCACAGACAAGTCCTCAAGATGCCGGATTACCGTCTTTTGACCATTCGCAATGCCAATACATTTGACAAAATTGGTACATTACTTAAGAAATAAAAGGAGATACACAATGACATTGTTAGCAAAAATCAATGAAACAGCTGCTTTCTTGAAGGGCAAAGGAATGGAAGCGCCTGAGTTTGGCTTGATCCTTGGCTCAGGTTTGGGTGAACTGGCTGAAGAAATCGAAAATCCAGTTGTAGTAGACTACTCTGAGATTCCAAACTGGGGTCGTTCGACAGTTGTTGGCCACGCTGGTAAATTGGTTTATGGTGATCTTGCTGGACGTAAAGTCTTAGCTCTTCAAGGTCGTTTCCACTTCTACGAAGGAAACCCATTGGAAGTGGTGACTTTCCCAGTTCGTGTCATGAAAGTGTTGGGATGTGAAGGGGTTCTTGTCACCAACGCTGCTGGAGGTATTGGCTTTGGTCCTGGTACCTTGATGGCTATTACTGACCATATCAACATGACTGGTCAAAACCCATTGATCGGTGAAAACTTGGATGGCTTTGGTCCACGTTTCCCTGATATGTCGAAAGCTTACACTCCTGAATACCGCGAGACTGCTCATAAAGTAGCTGACAAATTGGGCATTAAACTAGATGATGGGGTTTATATCGGTGTGACAGGTCCTACTTATGAAACTCCAGCTGAAATCCGTGCGTTTAAGACTCTTGGTGCAGATGCTGTTGGTATGTCAACGGTTCCTGAAGTCATCATTGCGGCTCACTCTGGTTTGAAAGTTCTTGGTATTTCATGTATTACCAACTTTGCGGCTGGTTTCCAAGAAGAGCTTAACCACGAAGAAGTAGTGGAAGTGACGGAGCGCGTCAAAGACGACTTCAAAGGCTTGCTGAAAGCGATTCTTGCTGAATTGTAAGAACTATGAAAGCAAGACTCCAAAGCCTGCTTTACGGACTGAGGTTGCTTCTAGCCACTCTATCATTGGGAATAGGAACGGGTCTGGTCGGAATTGCCTGTCATTATCTACTAGAAGGTGTGCAAGGACTGGCCTTTGGCCAAGATAAGGGGGACTTACTTCAGCATTTTCATCACGCTGGAGGTTTCCGTAGATTCCTTGTCCTAGGTGTGACAGGGGTCTTGGCAGCAGGTTTCTGGTATATTCTGCAACGGCGCTATAAAATTCTCTCCATTCGTAGGCAAATTGACCTAGCTGGAGATAGGGAGCCAGCGTTCTTAGCCCACCTCCTTCATGCAGGGATGCAGGTTGCGATTGTTGGGGCAGGTGCATCGGTCGGAAAAGAAGGAGCCCCACGAGAGGTCGGGACTCTTCTAGCTGGTCGATTGGGCAAAGCCTTCTCCTTGGCAATCAAAGAGCGAAAAATTTTAATCGCCTGTGGGGCAGGAGCTGGATTGGCCGCAGTCTATCAGGTTCCCTTTGCTAGTGGCTTGTTCGTCTTTGAGACCTTAGGACTCGCCTACAGTTGGCAGAACCTTCTGCTGGTTTTGTCCAGTACTTATTTGGCGACTTGGGTGGCCCAGCCAATCGTTTGGCACGGTTCTATTTATCACATGTCACTAGTCCATTGGTCAGCTAGCAGTTTCTTGCAGGCGATTCTGATTGCTTTATTGGTTACTCCATTTGCGCTAGGCTTTCGATCTTTAGCTAAACGCGCAGGTCGCAAACGACGGAAGGATGGAACAATTCTTTGGGCTCTTCCTCTAGCCTTTCTTGTGCTGGGGAGCCTGGCAGTCTTTTTCCCAATCTTTATGGGAAATGGCCAGGTACTGGCCCAGATCTTGTTGTCTAGTCAGTCGATTCCCTATCTTCCATTGACTCTTGCAGTGAAGGGGCTTTTAGTCTATCTCCTCTTGCGTAATGGTGCCTATGGGGGAACCTTGACGCCATCATTTGCCTTAGGAATAGGGTCTGGCTACTTAGTGACTTTATTGATGACAGTCGTTGGCATTCATTTAGATCCTGCTCTCGGGATGCTACTTGGTGCGACCGTCTTTTTAGGAACGACCCTACAAGCTCCTTTGACAGCTATTGCCCTGAGCCTTGGATTTACAGGGCAGTCTTTAAGTTTGACAATCCCGCTTGTACTTGCAACAGGTGTGTCTTACGTGATTCGAAAGAGATGGGAGAAGAAATGATGAAGGTACATTTTGTACTGCATGAAACTTTTGAAGTGCCGGGCGCTTATCTAAAATGGGCACAGGAGCGTGGTCATCAAGTGACCACGACCAAAGTCTATGAGAACGAAGCATTACCTGATACAGTGGATGAGATTGATTTTTTGATCGTAATGGGAGGACCTCAATCGCCAGATGAAGATCGAGAAGCTTTTCCATACTACGATCCTCAGGCAGAGATCGACCTGATTCAAAAAGCCATCAAGGCTGATCGTTATATTGTTGGGGTCTGTCTTGGTGCCCAGCTCCTGTCTGTTGCTTATGGCGCGAAGTATGAGCACAGTCCGGAACGTGAGATTGGGGTTTATCCTGTGACCTTGACGCCTGAAGGACTCACAGATCCGCATGTCGGTGAGTTTGGAGAAACTCTTGAAACTGGTCACTGGCATGGTGATATGCCAGGATTGACAGAAGATGCTGTTGTTCTTGCGACCAGTCAAGGGTGTCCACGTCAGATGATTCGCTTCAGTCCTAAACATTATGCCTTCCAAGCCCACTTGGAATTTGATCCAGAAGCAGTTGATCTCTTGATTGCTGCGGACGGTGAAGAGGTTATAGAAGAACAAAGTCAAAAATTGACCTTTGTTCAAAAACCTGAAGCCATTCGTGCTTACGATTATCGAGAAATGAATGCCAAACTTTTTGAGTTTTTGGATTCATTAACAAAATAAATAAAAAAGAAAGGTAGAGCATGTGTTCTGATTTGAACACGAGCGGAAAGCTCGGAAAATAGATAATCTGACTGAGAAATCAGGATTTCTCGTCAGATTCCTAATTTTCAGTCGCTTTCTGGTCGCTCTTTGTATCATAAACTATGTCTATCCATATTGCTGCTAAGCAGGGTGAAATTGCTGATAAAATTCTTCTTCCTGGGGATCCTCTTCGTGCGAAATTTATCGCTGAGAACTTCCTTGAAGACGCTGTTTGCTTCAACGAAGTTCGTAACATGTTTGGTTACACAGGAACTTATAAAGGTCACCGTGTATCTGTCATGGGAACTGGAATGGGGATGCCATCCATCTCCATCTATGCGCGTGAATTGATTGTCGACTACGGTGTGAAGAAATTGATCCGTGTGGGAACGGCTGGTTCTTTGAACGAGGATGTCCATGTTCGTGAATTGGTCTTGGCGCAAGCTGCCGCAACCAACTCAAACATCATCCGCAACGACTGGCCTCAATACGATTTCCCACAAATCGCTAGCTTTGATCTTTTAGACAAGGCTTACCATATTGCCAAAGATCTTGGTATGACCACTCACGTCGGCAATGTCTTGTCATCAGATGTCTTCTATTCAAACTATGGTGAAAAGAACATCGAGCTTGGTAAATGGGGTGTGAAAGCTGTAGAAATGGAAGCAGCAGCTCTTTACTATCTTGCTGCTCAACACCATGTGGATGCGCTTGCTATCATGACTATTTCAGACAGTTTGGTTAATCCTGATGAGGACACAACTGCTGAAGAACGTCAAAATACTTTCACAGACATGATGAAAGTTGGTCTTGAGACTTTGATTGCAGACTAATGGCAAAATTCTTTCATGATGAATGGCTCTACGATCTCCAAAATTATCACTACAGCCGGGCTCTGCGCTCTATCAAGCAGCAGGAAGAAGTACCGGATTTGTTGGTGAGCTTACTGCAGTTAATGGCGGAGCGTCGTGAGCTTAATATCCAACCCGTCATGAATCAAAAGTTGAGAACCGAGTTGCTAGAGGCGACTGGTTTTCAGCTTTTTTGGCATGAAGATCCAGAAGATGAGCAGTTGGCTAACTACCTCTATGACTTAGAGGCGAAGTTGCGAAATGAGCAGATTATTGACTTTGTTCGTGCCGTCAGCCCAGCCATCTATCGGATCTTTATGCGATTGATTCAGTTGAAAATTCCTGATATTACCAACTATATTCATAACTCCAAAGAATCCAGTTATGACCGTTGGAAGTTTGAGAGCCTGCATGCGTCAGAAAACCCTATCCTGCAGCAATTTCACAGTGAAAGTGTGGTCAATTCGTCCAGTTTGACGGAGTTGATTGTGCAGTTGGATTTGCCAGATACCGTCAAAGTTGCGGCCCAGCAATTGCGGGAGTTAGAAAAATCAGTTCGCAACCCCCTGGCCCACTTGATCAAGCCCTTTGATGAGGAAGAGCTCCATTGGACGACGGGTTTCTCTTCTCAGGATTTTATGAAGAATTTGATTGACCTTGCAAGCTACACAGGCATCCATTATGATCAAGTTAACTTTTATTTTGATCAGGCCAATGCTGTCATGGAAGAGCTACTAAAGGAGAAGTAGATGGATAAGATTGCTCAACTACAGGAGATGATTGATCAGAGTCAACGGATCGTGTTTTTCGGAGGGGCAGGAGTTTCCACGGAGTCAAATATTCCAGATTTTCGAAGTTCAGACGGTGTCTATAGTGTTCAGGTGGGGCGGCATTTGACAGCTGAGCAATTGGTCTCCCATACCATGTTTGAGCGCTATCCTGAGGACTTTTTCGACTTTTACAAGAAGTACTTGCTCTACCCTGATGCCAAGCCCAATGCTGCCCATCGGTATCTGGCTTGGCTGGAAGAGACTGGTAAGCTCATGGCAGTGGTGACGCAAAATATTGACAGTCTCCATGAAATGGCTGGTTCTAAAAACGTTTTGAAGCTCCATGGTAGTGCTGATCGCAATTACTGTACGGGTTGCCAGCGTTTTTATGATTTGGAAGCTTTTTTAGCTTTGGAAGGCCCGGTTCCACACTGTCTGGACTGTGGCAAGGTGGTCAAGCCTGATGTAACTCTTTATGAGGAACCTCTCGATATGGACGTCTTTAGTCAAGCTGCCCAAGCCATCCAAGAGGCTGATTTGCTGATTATTGGTGGTACCTCTCTTGTGGTCTACCCAGCAGCCAGTTTGATTCAGTATTTCCGAGGGAAGAAGCTGGTTGTCATCAATAAAACCAGTATCCCACAAGATAAGCAAGCAGACCTAGTTATCGAAGGAAAAATTGGCCAAGTATTTTCACAATTAAGACAATAAAAAATATCTGAGTGAAGATGAACACTCAGATATTTTTTATTTTTCAAACTTCACTTCCTCAAGCAAGTACTCGATGAATTTTTCTCCCATTTTTGAGAGGGCTGTTTTTTCATGTTTGATGTAGACCAGCTCGATCGGGTCTTCGATATCAAGGGGAATGGAGACGATGTTATTCCCGTTGAGATTGCTGTTGAGAATCCCGGTCGCAATGGTGTAGCCATCCAGACCAATCAAGAGATTAAAGAGGGTCGCCCGGTCACTGACGACGATGGATTTCTTATGATGCTCTTGAGAGAGGATCTCTTCTGAGAAGTAGAAGGAGTTGTGGGTCCCTTGGTCATAGCTAAGGTATGGGAAATCTTCCAGATCTGACAAGTGAACGATCTCTTTCTTGGCAAGAGGATTGGTCTTGCTGACAAAGATATGAGGTTGTGCTGTAAAGAGGTGGGTGGCAATCAGGTGATTATCATCTAGCATCTTAGAGAGGACATCTCGGTTGTAGCTATTCAAAAAGAGTACGCCAACCTCGCTTCGGAAATTCTTGACGTCATCGATGATCTCCCAAGTACGCGTCTCCCGTAGGAAGAGCTCGTATTTTTCCATGTCGCTTTTCTTCAATAGAGAAACAAAGGCCTCAACCACGAAGGCATAGTGCTGTGAAGAGACACTGAAAAGCTCACGAGAGCCTACAGGATTTTTATAGCGCTCGGACAAGAGGTCAATCTGCTCCACCACCTGGCGGGCATAAGAGAGGAATTCCATCCCATCACGAGTCAAAGTGATCCCTTTAGGATTCCGGATAAAGATTTCAATCCCCATCTCATTTTCCAAGTCCTTAACAGCATTGGAAAGGCTAGGTTGCGTGATGAAGAGTTGTTTTGCGGCCTCATTCATAGAGCCGGTTTCGACGATTTTGATAATGTATTGTAATTGTTGTATTCTCATGCTTTTATTTTAACATAAAAGAGCGCGTTTTTCCCGTAAAATGTGGTCTTTCAAGGACTGTATCAGAGAATAAGACAGGCTGAGGGAGGTAATAGGAAGTAGGCTAGATCAAATATTTAAAAAATAGAAAATTGGAAACAAAATCTCCATCTGGGGACTGATTTTGATGGAAAAATACAGTTTTGCCTTGATTAAGGGGTGAGCTGATTGATAGAATGGTTAAAAATTGATTGAGGAGATCATATGAAAAAACTAGTGTCCTGGTATAAGAAAAAGGATAAGGAATTGGAATCCCATTTCACAGCCGGTCTGTTACAGATCAATTTTGTGACCAATGCTCTGATTCTATTGGCCTTTTACATCTATTTGGTCATTAGTCAGTCGATCTATGCTCTATCGGATCCATTTATCCAATTTAGTTTTTGGGAGATCATTGCCTTTACCATGAAGATCTTGCCCTACGGTTTGACCCTGGCCCTCTTTGTCCCCAATATTTTTGTCATCATTTATGGGATTGGTCGGTGGTCTAGCCTCCAGTTCAAAGAAGCAGAGGAAGAAGCTCTCAAAGATCCGGATCTATTTGAGGAAAGAGGAGCAAAGGAAGGAGAAGGGACAAGAGAAGATGACGCATTTCTTACGAAGGAAAAGCAGGAATCACCTAATCCTAAGCCTGTCAAAAAGAAAAAGCAACAGCCTACCATTGTTCTTTGGTTTGGTCTCTTTGGTTGCTTTCTCGAAGCGATTTTCATTTTCATCGTCAAGGATATGACCTTTTACGATTGGAGTGAGAGTTTGATCAATTCTCAGAAGCATGCTTTGATCTGGTCTGGCGCCTATCCGACCTTCTTCACACTGGCAGCTCTTACTTTACTAGCCTTGATCATTTATTCCTACCGGGATGCGAATTCACTTTCGCCGTTAGCAAATGTCTTCTGCATCAGTGGCATTCTAGGAGGTGTGGTTCTTCTCTTAGTTTTCGATAATCAACTGCAGGTAGCAAGTTTTCACACCTTTTTCTTATTGATCTATTCCATCCATCTATTATGGGTTCGCATCAAGGAGTGGCAGGAAGATCGAACAGAGATAAGCTATGAGAATCGTCTGCTTCAATGGTTCCACCAGCTCTTAAATCAGTCGCGTAACTGGCCATGGCTAGCGGTCCTTGTTGCCCTTCCGACTCTTGCCCTTGTTGTCCTTATTCTCATGCTCTTTGGGCAACAACCGGATTCCATGATCAAGGCCTGGACCAATACAGCTGACTGGGCCTTCTCACAGAAGATCCCTCCTCAGAATCTCATCATTGATGAGCACTATCTCTGTACGGTTGCGGCTGGTGGGCATGAAAAAGTTGTCAAGCCACAGCGGATGGGCGTCCGCCACGGTCATCCAGTCGTTGTCAATCGCCAGCTCTGTATCGCCAATGCCTTTGAACAGGTACTAGAAGAAAAGGCGCCGCGATTCCATCGCTTCTTGCGTCGCAATTACGACCGTTATGGCTATCCCTTTGCCAAACATATCAAGAAGAAATGGGCTATGGACCTGATCTATTACCTGATGAAACCTTTGGAATGGCTCTTTTTACTGGTTCTTTATCTAGTTGATCGCAAGCCTGAGAACCGAATCGCCATGCAATACATCAAACCGATCCCAGAAGATTTTGACCCCCGTAAAGTTTCCTGAGTTACTGATTTTACTTGACAAGCGAGAAGGAGCGCGATATAATGAGACAAATTTAACCTTTAAGAGGTCCAGAGAGGCCTGCAAGGAAAGACAGAAATAAGATCAGCAGACGGAGTCTAGCTGATCATTTGTAGGGCCTTGCTTTTGCGAGGTCTTTTTTGCTGGAAGAAAGAAGAGGAAATCAATGGTCAGTGACAGTTGTAAAAAACGCTTTGGCAGAATCATGATGGAAGAGATGGAGCTCGTCGCTCAAGAAGAAATCGCACCCCGCATCTATTCTATGATCTTGAAGGGGGAAATGGTGGCGCAGATGCTGCCAGGTCAATTCCTTCATATCCGCGTCCCTGATGGGGCCAAGCTCCTTCGCCGTCCGATTTCAATTTCTGAGATTGATCCTGAGACACAGACGTGTCGCTTGATCTACCGCATCGAAGGTGGGGGGACAGCTATCTTTTCCCAATTGCCAATCGGTAGCAAACTCAGCGTCATGGGGCCACAGGGAAATGGCTTTGATCTTACCAATCTCGGCCAAGGTCAGAAAGCCTTGATCATCGGTGGCGGTATCGGTGTTCCTCCTTTGGTCCAAGTGGCCAAACAACTCCATGAGCAAGGGGTAGAAGTTGAAGTGGTTGTCGGCTTTGCGACCAAAGAAGCCGTCATTTTGGAAGAAGAGCTTTCTCAGGTTGCTCATGTCACTGTAACGACAGACGATGGGACTTATGGCACTAAAGGCTATGTCTCAACAATTGTTGATTCGATGGACCAGGAGTTTGACGCTATCTATTCTTGTGGAGCACCTGGCATGCTCAAATATGTCAATACCAAATTCCATGACCATCCTCGCGCCTATATTTCTATGGAATCGCGTATGGCTTGTGGGATGGGTGCTTGCTATGCCTGTGTAGTGCATCTGGAAAATGAAAGTCAGGCAGCTAATAAGCGCGTGTGTGAAGACGGACCGGTCTTTGAAACCGGTACGATTGTGATGTAGGAGGACCTTATGACAGCAAATCGACTAGCCGTATCCTTACCTGGTTTAGACTTGAAAAACCCGATTATTCCGGCATCTGGCTGTTTTGGCTTTGGTCAAGAATATGCCAAATACTATGACTTAGACCTGCTTGGATCCATCATGATCAAGGCGACAACTGCTGAGGCTCGCTTCGGAAATCCGACTCCACGAGTTGCTGAGACGCCTGCCGGCATGCTCAATGCTATTGGTCTCCAAAATCCAGGCGTAGACGTGGTCCTAGCAGAGAAACTCCCTTGGTTGGCTCAACATTATCCAGATCTACCGATTATTGCCAATGTAGCTGGCTTCTCCAATGAAGAGTATGCAACGGTATCAGGCAAGATCTCGAAAGCGCCAAATGTCAAAGCAATTGAGCTCAATATCTCTTGTCCAAACGTAGACCATGGGAACAACGGTCTTTTAATCGGGCAAGTTCCTGAATTGGCCTATGCGGCTGTGAAAGCAGCGGTAGAAGCATCCTCCGTCCCTGTCTATGTCAAATTAACACCAAGTGTAGCAGACATCACGCAGGTCGCAAAAGCAGTAGAAGATGCAGGGGCGACCGGCTTAACCATGATCAATACCTTGGTTGGGATGCGCTTTGACCTCAAGACTGGTAAGCCTATCATTGCTAATGGAACCGGAGGCATGTCGGGTCCAGCTGTTTTCCCAGTTGCTTTGAAACTCATCCGCCAGGTTGCCCAATCCACTAAACTTCCGATTATCGGAATGGGAGGTGTGGATTCAGCAGAAGCAGCCATTGAAATGATGATTGCAGGAGCCTCTGCGATTGGAGTTGGAACCGCTAATTTCACCGATCCTTATGCTTGTCCAACCATCATCGAAGATCTGCCACAGGTCATGGATCGCTATGGTATTGACACCCTTGAGAACTTCCGAAAACATGTACGGGAAAATCTACTGTAAATCCTTGACTTTTCCCAAATATCGTACTACAATAAATAAAAACCTTTAAAGCAGTCCAGAGAGGCTCCTAAGGTCTAGACGGTGAATCATGGTAGTTGTTCCTACCTAATTTTCGTGTAACCTTGCCTCGTGCAAGGTTTTTTTGTAGACAAAATGATCAATCAAAAAAGGAGTAATCCATGCGTGAAGAACGTCCTATTATCGCCCTTGACTTCCCAGCTTTCGAGGATGTCAAAAACTTTTTAGAGCATTTTCCAGAAGACGAAAAATTATTTGTAAAAATCGGAATGGAATTTTTCTATGCAGTTGGTCCTGAAATTGTACATTACCTCAAAGGGCTTGGACACAGCATTTTCCTTGATTTAAAATTGCATGATATCCCAAATACAGTCAAATCAGCCATGTCCGTACTGGGGACCTTCGGAGTAGATATGGTGACAGTTCACGCAGCTGGTGGTGTAGAGATGATGCGCGAAGCCAAGGCAGCTCTTGGTGAAGGAGCTAAATTGGTAGCCGTGACCCAGTTGACTTCTACCAGTGAAGAAGACATGCGTGATTGCCAAAACATCCAAACAACGGTCCAAGAGTCTGTAGTTAATTATGCTCGCAAGGCCCAAGAAGCAGGCTTGGATGGCGTTGTCTGTTCAGCCCATGAAGTAGCCTTGATCAAGGATGCCACTTCATCAGACTTTGTCTGTGTCACACCAGGGATTCGTCCTGCTGGAGCTGAAATCGGCGACCAAAAACGGGTCATGACCCCACAAGAAGCTCATAAAATTGGATCTGACTATATTGTCGTTGGACGCCCAATCATCCAAGCAGAAAACCCATGGGACGCTTACCATGAAATTAAGAGACAGTGGAATAGTTAAGAACGTCTAAGAAGCTATGCTTCAAGACGTTCTACGGAAAGTCCGATGGGATCTTTCCTAAACTATTCACTAACTTAGTTGAAAAAAAATGATCGTTTCTTTCAACTAAGTGTCGGAATTTAAAAAGTCCTATGGGACCTTCCCTAACGCATTCACTAGATTACAGAAGAGAAAATGATCGTTTCTCTTCTGTGATCGTCGGAATAATCGGAGCCCGATAGGGCCTTCCCTAAACTATTCACTAGATTTAGAGGATAAAAATAATCGTTTTATCCTCTAAATCGTTGGAAGACTAATCGCTACTAAAGTAGCTCTACGGGAAGTCGGATGGGATCTTCCCTAACGCGTTAACTAACCTTTAATGTTGTTGTTTAAATCTAAAAATGATTTAATTCGTATATGATTAAAATCGTAAAAAAGGAGTCGTCATGTCATTAGCTAAAGATATTGCTAGCCATCTTTTGAAAATTGAAGCGGTTTATTTGAAACCAGAAGAACCTTTTACTTGGGCATCTGGGATCAAGTCCCCTATTTATACAGATAACCGTGTAACCCTCGCTTATCCAGAAACTCGTACCTTGATCGAAAATGGATTTGTAGATAAAATCAAGGAAGCTTTCCCTGAAGTGGAAGTGATTGCAGGTACAGCAACTGCAGGGATTCCTCACGGAGCCATTATTGCGGACAAGATGAATTTGCCATTTGCCTACATTCGTAGCAAACCAAAAGACCACGGTGCTGGAAACCAAATCGAAGGCCGTGTACCACAAGGTCAAAAGATGGTCGTAGTGGAAGATTTGATTTCTACTGGTGGATCTGTCTTGGATGCTGTCGCAGCTGCCAAGCGTGAAGGAGCAGATGTCCTTGGTGTCGTAGCTATCTTCACCTACCAATTGGAGAAAGCTGATAAGAAATTTGAGGAAGCTGGCGTTCAACTTGAAACCTTGTCTAACTATACAGAATTGATTCATTTGGCAGAAGAACAAGGTTACATCACTTCTGAAGGATTAGAGTTGTTGCACCGTTTCAAGGAAAACCAAGAAACTTGGCAAAATAAATAATAACACGGAAGCGTTTCTAACGCTTCTTTTTTATACTCTTTTCACTAGTTGGTGGTTAACTTGAATCTCAAAGTAAAATCCGGTATGATAGTAGTAATTGTTTTTATGGATGAAGAAAAAACTATTTTTAAGGGAGAATAAGATGACAAAAGAAGATTATTTGCAAATGAAGAAGGAATTTAAAATTAGATTTACAATTATTATCGTCCTAGGTATAATTGCTAGTGTATTTTATATTCAGATATTGCTTAGCCACTCTCGTGAAGTGCCCTTTTTTATAACCTGTCTTGGAACTCTCACCTTCATCAATCAGTCATTGATTGCACCTGTCTTTTATGAGAAAAAAGCAGCTGAGAAGGAACATCCAGAATGGAAGAATTTATCAACAAAAGGAGTAGAAATTCCTCAGGAAGAAATTCAAAAACGAAATGGGATATCGATTCTATCTTTCATCATTGTAATTATTGGTTTCTTCATGTTCTATCGTCCTCTTCCGACAACAGACGCAGGAACTGAAGTGATCAAAACCTATCGCGAGATCCAGTCTGTGCCAGAAAATTCAATAGAAAAAAGATCTAGCACAGTCTCTAATTTAACTCCGAAAGACGTTCAAACCTTGCAAGAATTGAAAGAAGAAATCGAATCCAATGCCCCATCAGATTCAAATTCACTGGATCTTAATAAAGCAAAAGATCTTGCAGAAAAAGCACAGCAACAGAATTGGTTGAAAAGAGGAGAGTAAGATGACTTTTCAAGTGGTTTGAATTCAACTAGTTTATGTGAAAGGGTAAAAAACAAATGACAGTAACAACATTCTGGCTTAGTTTGGGAATCTTGACCCTTGTTTTCTTGATCATGCTGCTTATCTTTTACACCTTGTATCGCCGTGAAATAAAAGTGAAAACAGAATCAACCGCAAAAGTTCTGGGAGAAGTAGTTGCTTTTGATTCCAAAAATCAACTGCTTATTTCTCTGCCTGTGGTGGAGTATCAAGTCGAGGGTGAAAGATACCAAAAGACCTTTACCTACGCTTATTTCAGAGAGACTTCTTCTAAGTCAAGACAAACCAATGTTTTCGATAGAACCTATGTTCTTGGGGCAGGTAAAAATCTGGATTTGCGGATGATATTCCCAATTGGGTTTCCTATGACAGTCTTTTATAATCCAGTCGACCCACAGATTGGTTTTGTCGAACGGTATGCCGGCTTAGTCGGTTTCTATAAAATCGGAATGACTCTAACGGTTGGAATTTATCTTGGGTTAGTATGCATTTTAATCCTAGTATTTTAGGTCTGTTAGTTAAGGTTAAGAGTTAAAAATTGCTTCGATAAAATGAGTATGTTTATAAATTACATTTCAGAACAACTTTTCTTTGCACTTTACAGTTGATAGTCAGTCCAAAACAGCAGAAATGCTGTTTTTTTGATATAATGGACCTATGTTATCGAAAAGTAAACGTATTCTATTTTGGATGCTTCATGTTGTCATGTTGCTAGTGATGGTCCACTGGTTCTTGATCAGTGTGATCTATCTGAGAGAGATTTCATGGCTAGCCATTTTAGGTGCTGGATTGCTATTTCTGCTAGCCTGGTTGAAACGCGATGGGCTAAAGAGTGCCTTTGCTTGGTTGACCCGGCACAAAAAAGGCTTCTTGCTTGGAGCGGTTGTCTTTCAGGTGATTGTCATGGTCTGTGCGGAGCTCTTTATCCGTCGGGATGCTGCGGTTGTTTTCAAAGGGGCTTTTGATCTTCTTAAGCAATCCTCTATCACCAACTACCTCAGTCGCAATCCCAATAACATTCCGCTCTTTCTTTACGAGAAGTTTTTCTATGTCTTATTTGGCTCTAGCGGTCTGTGGGTCATGCAGGCTCTCAATATCCTCTATGTCAATCTAGGTGCAGTCCTCTTGTACAAGCTGTCCCAGAAGCATTTTAATCAAAAAACGGCTGATCTGGTCTATCTCTTCTATGTGAGCTTGATCTGTTACTCGCCGTATTTCTATTCCATGTACACGGACATTCCGCCGCTTCCTTTGATCGCTCTTCAGTTATGGTGGGCCTTGGATCTCTTAAAGGAAGATCAAGCAGTCTCCTGGAAGAAGATTGTTGGTTTGGGAATCTTATCTGGCGTGACCATGTTGATCCGTCCAACGACGATTATTGTCATGATTGCCTTTTGGGCTGTGCTTTTCTTTAGAGGAAATTGGAAGGCCTTTGGAAAGATTGCTACGGTGACCGTGATGATGACGGGCTTTGTCTTTGCAGGATTGAATACAGCGGTCAATCATCAAAGAGTTGTGCCGATCTTGAAACAAGAAGGGCTGGCTAAAGGACCGCTCTTATTTATCAATCTGGGCTTGACGGATATGGGGCATAACCAAGAAGATATGAAAGAAGGCTTGTTGGCCTATATCGATGAGGATAAGCGCTCGGATTACAACAATGGCCTCTTTAAAAAAGAAAATGTGATCAAAGAAATCAAGCGCCGTCTCAAGGAGTACGGACCGTTCGGTTTGATCGGGCATATCTACTACAAGCAATCCTTGACGGTAGCAGAAGGGACCCTCGGTTGGCTTTACCGCGATGTAGAGTATGAGAAGACGCCTTTTATCAATCCTCTCTATGCACCCCTGACTAAAAATAATGGTCTGGCAAAATGGGTGCGGACCTATTTTCTCAGCATTGATCGCCCGCAGTACAGGTATTATGAATTTGTCAAGCAGCTGATCTGGATCGTCCTATCAGCTGGTTTGGTTGGAGCTTATCTCAAACGTCGAGATACAGATGACTTTAACTTCCTTTCCTTAGCGGTTTTTGGTGGCTTGCTCTTCTTAACCATCTTTGAAGGAGGGAAGACCCGCTACCTCATCCAATTCTTACCGCAAATTTTACTAGTCGCTTCGATCGGTCTAGCAGGATTTACCAAGAAAGAAAATACATAAAAGCTCTAGCTTGTTTGACAGGCAGAAAAAGAGGTTGGACAAAATTGTCCAGCCTCTTTTTTATCCAGTGGATCTGCGCCAAATGTGGTATAATGGAAGGTAAGAATTTATTGGATAGCGGAGAGTTTCCATGCAGCATTCACCCTGGCATGAAGCCATCAAGTCCCATCTTCCAGAAGGGTATTTTCACCAGATCAATGACTTTATGAATGAAGTCTATAGCAAAGGAGTGGTTTATCCACCGCGTGACAAGGTCTTTAAGGCCTTGCAGACGACAGAGATGGATCAAGTCAAGGTTTTGATCTTAGGCCAAGATCCCTACCATGGACCGGATCAAGCGCAGGGCTTAAGTTTTTCTGTTCCGGATCATGTACCAGCGCCACCTTCTTTGCAAAATATTCTCAAAGAATTGCGCTCAGATATTGGAGAGAAGCGTTCCCATGATCTGACCTCTTGGGCAGAGCAAGGAGTGCTCTTGCTCAATGCCTGCTTGACAGTGCCAGCTGGTCAGGCCAATGGCCATGCAGGACAAATTTGGGAGCCTTTCACAGATGCTGTGATCAAGGTGGTTAATGAGTTGGAGGAGCCTGTTGTCTTTATCCTCTGGGGATCTTATGCCCGTAAGAAAAAGCCGCTGATTACACAAGATCGACATTTGGTCCTTGAATCAGCTCACCCAAGTCCCTTATCGGCCTACCGAGGATTCTTTGGTTCCCAACCCTTTTCAAAAACCAATCAATTTTTGAAAGAGGCGGGACGCGAGCCGATTGATTGGTTAAGATAGGAGAAAGAAATGCCACAATTAGCAACGATTTGTTACATTGACAATGGGAAAGAATTTCTCATGTTGCATCGCAATAAAAAGCCCAATGATGTCCATGAAGGTAAATGGATCGGAGTTGGTGGAAAATTAGAACGCGGGGAAACCCCACAGGAGTGTGCGGCGCGTGAAATTTTTGAGGAGACCGGCCTTAGAGCCAAGCCAGTTTTGAAAGGGATTATTACCTTTCCGGAGTTTACTCCAGATTTGGACTGGTACACCTATGTCTTCAAGGTAACAGATTTTGAGGGAGAACTGATCGAGTGTAACGAAGGGACCTTGGAGTGGGTACCTTATGATCAAGTCCTCTCAAAACCAACCTGGGAAGGGGACCACACCTTTGTTGAGTGGTTGTTGGAGGATAAACCCTTCTTTTCAGCAATGTTTCGCTATGACGGCGACCGCTTGTTAGAGTCGCATGTTGATTTTTATGAATAAAGGAGAATGCAATGGTTGTCATTAAAAATGGTCGCGTAATGGATCCCAAGACTGGCTTGGATCAAGTCTGTGATCTTCGCATTGAAGGAAAGAAAATTGTAGAGATCGCTGAGAACCTCCGAACGGATGGACAAGAGGTCCTTGATGCCTCAGGTCTAGTGGTAGCTCCTGGTTTGATCGATGTGCACGTGCATTTTCGTGAACCTGGCCAAACCCATAAAGAAGATATCCATACGGGTGCTTTAGCAGCAGCTGCGGGTGGGTTTACCCGAGTGGTTATGATGGCCAATACCAATCCGACCATTTCAGATATTGCTACCTTAGAGGAGGTCTTAGCTTCTGCAGCCAAGGAAAATCTCCACATTCATACAGTTGCGACGGTGACCAAGAATTTTGACGGTCAACACCTGACAGATTTTGAAGGCCTGCTTAAGGCTGGTGCGGCTGGTTTTTCAGATGATGGGATTCCCCTTCAAAGCACCAAGGTTGTCCGCCAAGCCTTGGAAGAAGCTAAGCGTCTAGGAACCTTTATTAGTCTGCATGAAGAAGACCCTGAGTTGAATGGCATCCTTGGGTTGAATGAAAACATTGCCAAGGAACATTTTCATGTTTGTGGGGCGACGGGTGTAGCTGAATACTCAATGGCAGCGCGGGATGCCATGATTGCCCATGCGACAGGTGCTCACCTCCATATCCAACACCTTTCTAAGGAAGAAAGTGTCAAGGTTGTGGAATTTGCCCAAGGATTAGGAGCTCATGTGACGGCAGAAGTGGCACCTCAACACTTTTCGAAAACAGAAAGTCTGCTCTTGACTAAAGGAAGCAATGCCAAGATGAACCCACCTCTTCGCTTGGAATCAGATCGTCTAGCAGTGATTGAAGGCTTGAAGTCAGGCGTCATCTCCGTGATTGCGACGGACCACGCGCCTCACCATGCGGATGAGAAGAATGTTCCTGATATTACCAAGGCACCATCTGGAATGACCGGTCTTGAAACCTCGCTTTCTCTTGGTTTGACCTACTTGGTCCATGCAGGACATTTGAGCCTCATGCAATTGCTTGAAAAGATGTCCTATAATCCAGCACGTCTCTATGATTTTGATGCCGGATATATTGCTGTGGATGGACCAGCAGATTTGACCCTCTTTGATCCGGAAGCAGATCGTCTGGTATCGGATCATTTCGCTTCAAAAGCTGGAAATTCACCATTTGTGGGTGAAACATTAAAAGGGAAAGTTGCTTATACTATCTGTGATGGACAAGTGATTTTTCAAGGATAAGCGATCGTATTCATATGAATCTTAAAAAAATGATGCAAGGCTTGGTTTTCTTTTTAACCAGCCTTCTTGCCTTTGTCTTTCTATTTCGTGCTTTGCTACCAACTGCGTCTCCTCGTATGACCAAGCCCAAAACGGCTGCGAAAGAAATCACCTATACTTATGTAGCTCTAGGAGATTCACTGACCAAAGGTGTTGGAGATAGCACCAAACAAGGGGGCTTCGTGCCTATTCTTGCCCAAAGTCTGTCCAATGAAAATGACGGCCAGTACCAGCCTGTCAACTATGGTGTAGCTGGAAATACAAGTGCTCAGATTTTAGATCGACTCAAGGAGCAAACAGACCTTCAGAAGGATCTCAAGAAGGCGCATGTCATGACCTTAACGGTTGGCGGAATGATCTACGCAAAGTCGTTGTCGATCATCTGAGTGATTTTTCTCTATCAGATATCCAAAAACCGCTCAAGAATTATACAGTAAACCTCAAAGAAATTATCACAAAAGCAAGAAAGGACAATCCCCATCTTCCTATTTATGTAGTGGGGATCTACAATCCTCTTTACCTGAATTTTCCTGAATTAACCAGTATTCAGACGGCTGTAGATCGTTGGAATGAGACGACAGAAGAAACCATCGCGCAATTTGATCAGGTCTATTTCGTTCCTATCAATGATCTGCTATATAAAGGAATTGATGGCAAAATGGGCGTGTCAGAAATTAGTGACGGAAAGACAACCGTTATCAATGATGCCCTGTATGAGGAGGATAGTTTTCACCCCAACAATACGGGCTATGAAAAGATAAAACAAGCAATATTGGAGAAAATCAATGCCACGAAGAAAACTTGGACTCAAAAATAATCCCATCAAAGAGAAGATTCCCTTCCTTCAAAAAATTAATATTTGGAAATGGTTGTTTTTAGGCTTAGTCAGCCTTCTCTTAGCCTTCGCTTTAGTCGTGCAAGGACGCTTAGCAACGCCAAGAGAAGATGTTAGCCAGCTCCATCAAGCAGTTGGCACCAAAGATGTCAAAGTTGGAACTATGACAACGACTCGTGATCAACTCAATGATACCATCAAATCGCTTCTGAAAAAATATAAGCTGTCCGACTACAAGGTCTATGCAGATAATCAGCAAATCCTCTTAGAGGGACAGTTGAGTCTCTTAGGAAAGGACTATCCCTTATATATTTACTTTCAACCATCCAAGTTGGAAAACGGGAATATTCTCTTAACAGTAAAGGATTTTTCAGTCGGAACTTTTCAAATTCCACAAAAAATGGTTTTGCGGCTTTTAAGCAAAAATAAAAATATCCCAGATTTTATCCAGATTTCGCCAAAAGAGTCTACCATCACCATTGTATTACCTGAAATTGATAATGACTTTGGAATCTATGTCAAGGCCAATACCATTGATCTCTATAATGACAAGATCGTTTTTGATTTGTATCAGAAAAAGTAGGGCAAAAGGGGATAGTTTGTTTCTATTCAAAAAATTCAGAATATTATAGAAAATTCTTGACATTGTTTTTTCCCTATGCTAAAATACTAAACAAGACATTGAACAAAGGAGAAAGTCAAACATGAAAACAGCTAAGTTTATTCAATTTGCTTTGTTGTTGAGGTATAAGGGCTAGTGCAGAAGCATTAGTCCTGTTTGGCTTACCAAGCGGGCAAAAACATCTCGCTTGGTTGACCGAGTGAGATGTTTTTCTTTATATCCACTACATAGAAATGAGGAGACCCTATGCGTAAAGTTGAATTTTTAGATACCAGCCTTCGGGATGGCGAACAGACTCCGGGAGTTAATTTCTCTATCAAAGAAAAGATTGCCATTGCAAAACAATTGGAAAAATGGGGTATTTCTGCTATTGAAGCAGGTTTTCCTGCAGCAAGTCCGGATTCCTTCACAGCTGTACAGGAAATTGCAAAGGTCTTAACCAAGACAGCTGTAACTGGCCTAGCTCGTTCTGTCAAATCAGATATTGATGCTTGTTATGAAGCCTTAAAGGATGCCAAGTATCCGCAAGTTCACGTCTTTATCGCAACCAGTCCGATTCACCGTGAGTTTAAACTCAACAAGACCAAGGAAGAAATTCTTGAAGCGATCAAAGAGCACGTTTCTTACGCTCGCTCAAAATTTGAGATTGTGGAATTCTCTCCAGAAGATGCGACACGAACCGAATTGGATTTCCTCTTGCAAGTCGTTCAGACTGCGGTCGATGCGGGGGCTAGCTACATCAATATTCCTGATACAGTCGGTTTCACAACACCAGCAGAGTATGGCGCGATTTTCAAATACTTGATCGACCATGTCAAGACGGACCGCAAGATTATCTATTCACCTCATTGCCATGATGATCTAGGAATGGCAGTAGCGAATAGCCTCGCTGCTGTCAAAAATGGGGCCCGCCGTGTGGAAGGGACCATCAATGGGATTGGTGAACGGGCTGGAAATGCAGCGCTTGAAGAAGTAGCGGTCGCTCTTAATATTCGCGAAGACTATTACCAGGTGGAGAGTCCGATTGTGCTCAATGAAACCATCAATACTTCTGAGTTGGTTTCTCGTTACTCTGGGATTCCAATTCCTAAAAACAAGGCGGTTGTTGGTGGCAATGCCTTCTCACACGAGTCTGGGATTCACCAAGATGGGGTCCTTAAAAACCCGCTTACCTATGAAATCATCACGCCTGAGTTGGTGGGTGTCAAGAGCAATAGCCTCCCTCTTGGAAAATTGTCCGGTCGCCATGCCTTTGTCGAAAAATTGCATGAGTTGGGACTTGAATTCACAGAAGAAGACATCAAGCAATTATTTGCTAAATTCAAATCTTTGGCAGACAAGAAACACGAAATCACAGATGCCGATATCCGCGCCCTTGTTGCCGGTACTGCAGTGGAAAATCCAGAAGGATTCCAATTTAATGACCTCCGCTTGACAACCAACGCAGACGAAACGATTACAGCAGCAGTTAGCCTCAGCAATGAAGAAGGGGAAGTGCTTGAATTCCTTGCCAATGGTCAAGGGTCGGTTGAAGCCATCTTTAATGCGATTGATAAATTCTTCAACCAAACCGTTCGCTTGACCTCTTACAATATCGATGCAGTGACAGATGGGATCGACGCCCAAGCCCGTGTCTTGGTATCGGTGGAAAATGTCGATACAGATACGATCTTCAATGCCTCTGGTTTGGATTTTGACGTATTGAAGGCATCTGCTATTGCTTATATCAATGCCAATACGCTGGTTCAAAAAGAGAATGCGGGTGAGATGGGACGAGCTGTCTCCTACCGTGATCTTCCACAAGCCTAAGAGGAAATGAACATGACAAAGAAAATTGTAACACTTGCAGGAGATGGGATTGGCCCTGAGATCATGGCAGCTGGACTAGAGGTTCTCGCAGCCGTTGCTCCAAAAATTGGCTTTGATTATAGCCTAGAAGACAAACCTTTTGGGGGTGCTGGGATTGATGCTGCTGGTCACCCACTTCCCCAAGATACCCTAAAAGCAGCTAAAGGAGCGGATGCTATTCTTCTCGCAGCCATCGGGAGTCCTGAGTATGACCATGCTCCTGTTCGTCCAGAACAAGGGTTGCTCGCTATTCGCAAGGAATTAAATCTTTTTGCAAATATTCGCCCTGTACGGATTTTTGATGCCTTGAAACACCTGTCTCCTTTGAAACCAGAGCGTATCGAGGGTGTCGACTTCGTGGTTGTACGTGAATTGACAGGTGGGATTTACTTTGGAGAGCATATTTTGAAAGAAGATACAGCGCGCGATATCAATGATTACAGCGCAGAAGAAATCCGTCGGATTATGCGCCAAGCCTTCAAGATTGCGCAAGGACGTGGCAAGAAAGTGACCAGTATCGATAAGCAAAATGTCCTTGCAACGTCTAAATTATGGCGCCAAGTAGCAGAAGAAGTTGCCAAAGAATTTCCAGATGTGACCTTAGAGCACCAGCTTGTCGATAGTGCGGCTATGATCATGATTACCAATCCAGCACGCTTTGATGTCGTCGTAACAGAGAATTTATTTGGAGATATCTTATCGGACGAATCGAGTGTCCTTCCTGGAACACTAGGCGTGATGCCGTCTGCCAGTCATTCTGACAAAGGACCAAGTATGTATGAACCGATTCATGGTTCAGCACCAGATATTGCTGGTCAGGGTATTGCCAATCCGATTTCTATGATCCTCTCTGTTTCCATGATGCTCCGAGACAGTTTTGGAGAAACAGCAGGTGCAGAAATGATTGAAGAAGCGGTCAATCAAACCTTGAATCAGGGGATTTTAACCCGAGATCTAGGTGGTCAGGCTTCGACTGCAGAGATGACAGCAGCTATCATAAGGAATCTCTAAGATGACTTGGAGAGATCGCTGTTTAATGGTCATTGCTCTTTGGAATGGTATGGTCTTTCTGACCTATGGATTAGATAAGCGAAAAGCCATCCAAAACAGATGGCGGATTCCTGAAAAGGTCCTGTTACTCGAGAGCTGGCTACTTGGTGGATTTGGAGCTCTTCTAGGTGGGCATCTCTTTCACCACAAGGTACGGAAATGGTATTTCCAAGCCACCTGGTGGATGAGTAGCCTTCTCTTAGCAGGTGTCCTCTTTCTAATCCTTCAATGGATTTCCTAACAAGAAGATAAATGGAGAAAGACGATGAGTGGAAAATCTATCTTTGATAAACTTTGGGACCGCCACGTGATTACAGGAGTGGAAGGGCAACCCCAACTCATGTATGTAGACCAACACTATATCCACGAAGTGACGAGTCCCCAAGCCTTTCAAGGATTACGGGATACAGGACGCAAGGTTCGACGACCCGATTTAACCTTTGGAACCTTTGATCATAATGTTCCAACGGTCAATATTTTTGATATCCGAGATGTCATTTCAAAAGCCCAGATTGATAAATTAGCTGAGAATGTGGTGGAATTTGGGATTGATCATGCAGGTCACGGTTCTGCTAAGCAAGGAATCGTGCATATGATAGGCCCAGAAACTGGTCGGACCCAGCCAGGAAAATTTATTGTCTGTGGAGACAGTCACACCGCAACCCACGGAGCCTTCGGTGCCATTGCCTTTGGGATTGGAACCAGTGAAGTAGAACATGTCTTTGCCACCCAAACCATCTGGCAAGTCAAACCAAAGAAGATGTTGGTCGAATTCACAGGTACCCCACAAAAAGGGATCTATTCAAAAGATTACATCTTAGCTTTGATAGCGCGTTATGGTGTTGCGTGTGGAGTTGGTTATGTCGTAGAGTATCGGGGAGAAGCAATTGATCGCTTGACCATGGAAGAACGGATGACCATCTGCAATATGTCGATTGAGTTTGGATCCAAAATGGGGATCATGAATCCAGATGAGACGACCTTTGACTACCTTCGGGGACGCGAATGTGTGCCAAGTGATTTTGAGGCCGCAGTAGCTGACTGGAAGACTCTGGTCAGTGATGACGATGCCGTTTATGACAAGGTCATCCGTATGGATGTATCTGAACTAGCTCCGATGGTGACTTGGGGGACCAATCCTTCTATGGGAGTGGACTTTGAAACACCCTTCCCAGAGATTCGGGACATGAATGATGAACGGGCTTATCATTATATGGATTTAGAACCTGGTCAAAAACCAGCAGACATTGAATTGGGCTATATCTTTATCGGTTCCTGTACCAATGCGCGTCTCAGTGATTTAGAGCTGGCAGCCAAGTTTGTGAAAGGTAAAAAAATCGCGCCCAACTTAACAGCCATTGTCGTACCTGGCTCTCGTCCAGTCAAGCAAGCCGCTGAAAAGTTGGGATTGGATCAAATCTTTATGGATGCAGGCTTTGAATGGCGTGATCCAGGTTGCTCGATGTGTCTCGGGATGAACCCAGACAAGGTGCCAGATGGCGTCCACTGTGCCTCTACTAGCAATCGAAACTTTGAAGATCGCCAAGGGTTTGGGGCCAAGACCCATCTCTGTAGCCCTGCTATGGCCGCTGCAGCAGCAATTGCTGGTCGCTTTGTCGATGTGCGCCAATTGCCAGAAGTCGAGTAAAAGGAGGAATCATGGAGAAGTTTACCATTTATACAGGGACAACGGTTCCCTTGATGAACGATAATATCGATACCGACCAAATCCTCCCCAAGCAATTCTTGAAGTTGATTGATAAAAAAGGTTTTGGTAAATACCTCATGTATGCTTGGCGCTACTTGGATGATCAGTATACCGAGGATCCAGATTTTATCTTTAATAAGACAGAATACCGCCAGGCAACTATTTTGATTACTGGTGACAATTTTGGGGCTGGCTCCTCTCGGGAGCACGCAGCTTGGGCTTTGGCAGATTATGGCTTTAAGGTCGTTATCGCTGGATCCTTCGGAGATATTCATTACAATAATGAGCTCAATAATGGCATGCTGCCTATTGTCCAACCACTAGAGGTTCGTCAGAAATTGGCAAGTTTGAAGCCGACAGATGAGGTAACAGTGGATTTGGAAGAGCAGAAGATCATCTCACCTGTTGGAGAGTTTTGCTTTGAGATCGATCAAGATTGGAAGCACAAATTGCTCAATGGGCTGGATGATATCGGAATTACGCTTCAGTACGAAGACTTGATCGCAGCATATGAGAAGAATCGACCAGCTTACTGGCAATCATAAAATTGTATACTTAATTACGAATTTTCTGAAAATATATTGAAATTGAGACTAGTTTTTGATACAATACTAAAAAGAATAGAAAAGGAAAGAGACTTATGACAAAACACATTCAATGGGACGGACAACTTTCACAAGAAGGATTTGATATTTTGAAAGGAGAGGGTGGCTGTATCGTCTGCCCTACAAAAGTTGGCTACATCATCATGACCAGCGACAAGGCTGGATTGGTACGGAAGTTCGAAGCCAAAGAACGCAACCGCAACAAACCAGGTGTTGTTCTTTGTGGAAGCATGGATGAACTCCGCGCTCTTGCTCAATTGAATCCTGAAATCGAAGCCTTCTACCAAAAACATTGGGATGAAGATATCTTGCTTGGTTGTATCCTTCCTTGGCGCGAAGATGCTTATGCAAAATTGCAAGCTTTCGGAGATGGACGTGAAGAACTCATGACAGACGTTCGGGGAACTTCATGCTTTGTCATCAAATTTGGTAAAGCTGGTGAGCAAATCGCCAAAGAAATGTGGGAAAAAGAAGGTAAGATGGTTTACGCTTCTTCAGCCAACCCTTCCGGTAAAGGAAACCGCGGGAAGGTCGAAGGAATCGGTGAACGCATCGAAGGTGCTGTGGACTTGGTCATTGAAGCCGATGATTATGTAGCTTCTATCCAACCAGACAAGACCATTGAAACTCGCTATGAACAAGGCGTAATGGTCTCTATGGTTGATGCCGAAGGAAAACTCATCCCAGAACAAGGAGCTGGTAGCCGTTCTGTCAATACTTGTCCAGTTGTGATCCGTAAAGGATTGGATATCGATAAGATCATGATGCACTTATCTGATCATTTCAACTCTTGGAACTACCGCCAAGGGGAATACTATTAAGAAACAGAAAAAAGCATTCTATTTGGGATGCTCGGATTGAAGACAAAGTTATCTTAAAAACTTTCCTTAGGTGAGTACGGACGTCAGCGAACTTCTACGAAGTTCCATGACTTAGTTTTGGACCTAAGGTTCCAAAACTCCCGTGTGCTAGAAACAATTTTGTTTCTAGCACTTTTCTCACGGCGGAAAGTTTCAGTGTATATTGTATGAACTTGATGATATTTATCATTTTAATTTTTTTCAGCATTCCTTAACCTGTCTTATGTAAAAATCAGATTGTCAAAATTTTAAAGCATTCCATTTGGGATGCTTTTTTTGTGGAAGGATAAAAGATGATATAATGGAGGCAAACAATGTTCCATTAGAAGAGGAGTTAGTATGATCTCAAGAAAAGCGTTTATCGATAAAGCCAATCAGGAAGGTTTTTCCTTCAACATCCAAATCCCATGGTGGACGTACAATAACTTCAAGTCATTAGTTTGGAGAAAAAGGCTCTCTGAGGAGCAACTCTATCAGATCTTTCTTTTACTTTGTAGAGAGGTAGAAGACCGGCAAATGCAAGCGGTAGCGGATAAGAGAAAGTATCAGACCGGATTTTATGTAGCTGTATGCAATGGTCGCGAATTTCGCTTTGAGTTTGCTTTTAAAAAGAACCAAGAACTAAGAGTTTATAATCTATTTGAGACCGTCAATGGTCGCAAGAAACTCACCCTGATGGACCTGCTTGATTACATAATGGATTGACTGTGTATAGAAACAATAAGGGTTCACTACAGATTGATAAAAGAAAGAGTAGTTCTATGATTTCAAGAGATGCATTTTTAGAAAGAATCAACCAAGAGGGATTCTCATTTAGCATTGAAATCCCGCGCAGAAATTTTTCGGATTTTACATCATTAGTTCGGAGAAGAAGAATTTCAGAAGAAGACCTCTATCAGCTGTTTTATAACTATTGTCAAGAACTAGAAAACTGTTTGAAAGAAGCAGGGGAGAAACGACGCTTGCTCTTCAATAAGTTTCCAGTTAGCCCAGTTCATGATAAATATAAAACGAAATTTGATACAGTGGCACCCAACGGACGCGAATTCCGCTTTGAGTTTGTCTTTAGCAATGACAATCGTTTAAAAGTTTATCACATGATCGAAACTGTTAATGGTCGTAAGAAAAAAACTCCTATGGAAATACTGATGGACTTAGTCGATGCTTTATAATGAGGATCTGTTCAAAAGTATAAGGGGGATCCAACCAAAAAGACTAGAGCATGCGCTCTAGTTTTTTGGTTGTTGATGGGTGATGTTTTTTCCCCAAGGGATGAGATTTTCTTTTTTCTCTTTGATCCGTTGGATATTGTCCTTGTGTCGAAGAATGATCAAGGTAGCTAAGGCCAAGACAATGACTGTAAAAAGCGGATCATAGCTGTGCAAGATCCATCCAGTCAAAGGAAGAAGGAGGACCGAAAGAATGGCGAGTAGCGCAACGGTAACACTCGAAAACGAAATCATACTGGTTAAATAAAGGCTAGCTACAAAATAAACAGCTAAAATGAGAAGCAGGATAGGCGAGAAACCAAGTAAGACACCAGCACTCGTCGCCACTGCTTTTCCACCCTTGAATCCAGCAAAAATTGGGAAAGTGTGTCCCAAAACGGCTAAGAGACCAAAGACCATCGGCGAGATCCCCTGAATTCCAAAGAAAGTCGGAAGGAGAACGGCCAAAGTTCCTTTCAAGAAATCAATCGCAAAGACAATGATTCCAGCTTTCTTCCCTAAAATCCGAAAGGTATTGGTCGTTCCAGTATTGCCCGAGCCATGTTCCCGTAAATTAATATGGAAAAAGATTTTCCCAATCCATAATCCCGAAGGAATGGAGCCTAACAGATAGGCTAAAATTAAAACACTTATTTCTTTTATCATACTTTCATTATATCAAAAAGGCATCAATAGAAAAAGAAATTTTTGGAGTTAAAGTGTGACATCTGAAGAAAGTGCCCAGCTAACATTTTTTACTAGGATATGGAAATCTCCATATAAAGAGAAAAAATTTTGCAAAATTTCCTAAAAAACTGTAATATAGAAAAGATGAACAAATAGGAGGTTCCTTGTGGCAAAAAAGGAAATCAATATTAATAATTATAATGACGATGCCATTCAGGTACTAGAAGGGTTGGATGCAGTCCGTAAACGTCCAGGGATGTATATCGGATCGACCGATGGAAATGGCTTGCATCACATGGTCTGGGAGATCGTGGATAATGCGGTCGATGAAGCCTTGTCTGGCTTTGGATCACAAATCGATGTAACGATTAATAAAGATGGTTCGCTATCGGTAGAAGACCAGGGACGTGGGATGCCGACCGGGATGCATGCTATGGGCAAACCAACCGTTGAGGTCATCTTTACCGTCCTCCATGCTGGAGGGAAGTTTGGTCAAGGAGGCTATAAGACATCCGGAGGTCTTCACGGAGTGGGATCTTCTGTCGTCAATGCCCTTTCTAGCTGGCTAGAGGTAGAAATTACTCGTGATGGAGCTGTCTATAAGCAACGTTTTGAAGATGGGGGAAAACCAGTTACAACCCTTGAAAAGATCGGCTCTGCTCCCAAGTCTAAGACAGGGACCAAGGTCACCTTCATGCCAGATCCAACCATCTTTTCAACGACAGATTTCAAATTTAATACCATTGCTGAGCGGATCAAAGAATCAGCCTTCTTGCTGAAGGACGTGACGCTGACGCTGACCGATCTCCGTAAGGAAGAAGACAACCATGTGGCCTTTCATTATGAAAATGGTGTCCAAGATTTCGTAGAGTACTTGAACGAAGACAAGGAAACTTTGACACCTGTTCTCTACTTTAGTGGCGAATCAGATGGTTTTCAGGTAGAAGTGGCCATGCAATACAATGATGGCTACTCAGATAATATCTTGTCCTTCGTTAATAATGTCCGCACCAAAGATGGGGGAACCCACGAGACAGGTCTGAAGACAGCCATTACCAAGGCTATGAACGACTATGCAAGAAAGATAGGACTCCTCAAAGAAAAAGACAAGAATCTGGAAGGATCAGACTACCGTGAAGGTTTGTCTGCTGTTCTCTCGATCCTGGTTCCAGAGGCCCATTTGCAGTTTGAAGGACAAACCAAAGACAAATTAGGAAGTCCCTTGGCTCGTCCAGTCGTCGATAGCATTGTTTCTGATAAATTGACCTTCTTCCTCATGGAAAATGGAGAATTGGCTTCCAATCTCATTCGTAAGGCTATTAAAGCCCGGGATGCGCGTGAAGCCGCTCGTAAAGCGCGGGATGAAAGCCGAAATGGCAAGAAGAGCAAAAAGGACAAGGGACTTTTGTCTGGTAAATTGACACCAGCCCAGTCTAAAAATCCTAAGAAAAACGAACTTTATCTAGTCGAAGGAGACTCAGCCGGCGGTTCTGCCAAACAAGGACGGGATCGGAAGTTCCAAGCGATTCTTCCCCTTCGTGGGAAGGTGCTCAATACTGAGAAGGCCAATATGAGTGATATCCTCAAAAACGAGGAAATCAACACCATGATCTACACCATCGGTGCTGGAGTTGGGGCAGATTTCTCTGTGGAAGATGCTAACTACGATAAGATCATCATCATGACCGATGCGGATACGGATGGTGCCCACATTCAAACCCTCCTCTTAACCTTCTTCTATCGCTATATGCGCCCTTTGGTAGAAGCAGGGCATGTCTACATTGCACTTCCTCCTCTTTATAAGATGTCGAAAGGCAAAGGCAAGAAAGAAGAAGTAGCCTATGCTTGGACAGATAGCGAATTAGAAGAGTTGCGTCGGACCTTTGGCCGTGGAGCAACCCTTCAACGTTACAAAGGGTTGGGGGAAATGAATGCAGATCAGCTTTGGGAAACGACCATGAATCCAGAAACTCGTACCTTGATCCGTGTTACCATTGATGATTTAGCGCGTGCAGAACGCCGTGTCTCTGTCCTTATGGGAGATAAGGCTGCATCACGTCGTCAATGGATTGAGGATAACGTTAAGTTTACCTTAGAAGAAAATACAGTTTTTTAATCACGTTCTACTATAACGTAAATAAGCTGGGATGTAGAAATGGTAAGGAATCGACATGAGAACTGAAACAGAAATGATGAATCTGATTTTGCAAATAGCTGATACTATAGAAGTAGAAGCAATTGCTTTATCCGGATCACGAACGAATCCTCAGGCACCCAAAGACGAGTTTCAAGATTATGATGTGGTCTATATTGTTGATGATCTAGAAGACCTGATTTCAGATTTATCCTGGTTGGATCAGTACGGAAATCGACTCATCGAACAGCACAACCGACTGGGACATCGTCGTCTGTATCTCATGCTATTTGAAGACGGCAACCGTATCGATTTGACCCTCTGTCCCAAGGAGTATATCCAAGAGTGGGTGGATAGCGAAGCAAATTTTGAAGTTATAAAAGACGACAAAGGCTTGTTTGAAGCCTATCAGCCTAATTCCAAGCGCTATTGGACCGCTCCGCCTACTGAAGAGGAATTTGCAGCCACCTACAATGAATTTTGGTGGGTTTCGGCATATGTTGTCAAAGCCATTCGAAGAAATCAGCTGATCTATGCGACCGACCACCTCTATGGCATTTGTCAGCAAGAATTGCTCAAGGTTTTAGCTTGGCAGGTGACAAGCGATAGGGGAGTAGTTGACATCGGAAAGAACTACAAGTACCTCTTTCACTATCTACCAGCCGGGCAAGAGAAAGAGTTCTCAGCTTTGCTTGATATATCTAGTTTCGATAAAATCATTCAGTCTTTATTTGCTACCATGGGGCTATTCAATCGAGAAGCTCAAATTCTGGCTCAAAAGATGGGATTTGCCTATAATCAGGAAGTGGCTGAGAAGATGATAGCTTATGCTAAAGAGAAACTTTCTAATCGTTAATGAATCTATTTTAAACTAAAAAAAGGATCCTTTGGTTGCTTGTGGTAACCGATTGCCTTTTTCTACAAAAGACTACTCAACATTCTTTGAAAGGAGTTGAACACGCCCTAAATACTGTGTGAAAAAGATAAATTCTCTTGTGAGCATGGCTCACTGCAAGAATTTCCTATTTTCACTTTGTATTTTACGGGCTTTGTACCCTATATGAGTAATATCCAAAACATGTCCTTGGAGGACATCATGGGGGAGCGCTTTGGTCGCTACTCCAAATACATTATTCAAGAACGGGCTCTTCCTGATATTCGGGATGGCTTGAAACCTGTTCAACGGCGGATTCTTTATTCGATGAATAAGGACGGCAATACCCATGACAAGGGCTACCGCAAGTCTGCCAAGTCTGTCGGAAATATCATGGGGAATTTCCACCCTCACGGGGACAGTTCTATCTATGATGCCATGGTCCGCATGTCTCAAGACTGGAAGAACCGCGAGATCCTTGTTGAAATGCACGGAAACAATGGTTCCATGGACGGTGATCCACCAGCGGCTATGCGTTATACCGAGGCGCGCTTGTCTGAAATTGCGGGTTATCTTTTGCAAGATATCGAAAAGAATACAGTGCCTTTTGCCTGGAACTTTGACGATACAGAAAAAGAGCCAACTGTTTTGCCGGCAGCCTTTCCAAATCTCTTAGTCAATGGGGCAACAGGGATTTCAGCTGGTTATGCGACAGATATTCCACCACATAATCTTGCTGAAGTCATTGATGCCGTGGTCTACATGATTGACCATCCATCTGCCAAGGTAGACAAGCTCATGGAGTTTTTACCTGGACCTGATTTCCCAACTGGCGCCATTATCCAAGGCCGGGATGAGATTAAGAAAGCCTATGAAACTGGTAAGGGCCGAGTAGTTGTCCGATCTAAAACAGAGATCGAGCAGCTCAAGGGCGGTAAGCAGCAAATTGTGGTTACCGAGATCCCTTATGAGATCAACAAGGCTGTTTTGGTCAAGAAGATCGATGATGTTCGTGTCAACAACAAGGTGGCAGGTATCGCTGAGGTTCGGGATGAGTCTGACCGAGATGGTCTTCGTATTGCCATTGAGCTCAAAAAAGATGCCAATGCAGATTTGATTTTGAACTACTTGTTCAAGTACACAGACTTGCAGGTCAACTACAACTTCAATATGGTGGCGATTGACAATTATACCCCTCGTCAAGTGGGGATTGTACCGATTCTCTCTAGCTACATTGCACACCGTCGGGATATCATTGTCGCTCGCTCGCGCTTTGATAAGGAAAAGGCAGAACGACGGCTCCACATCGTAGAGGGCTTGATCCGCGTCATTTCCATTCTCGATGAGGTCATCGCCTTGATCCGCGCTTCTGATAACAAGGCAGATGCCAAGGAAAACCTCAAGGTCAGCTACGATTTCACGGAAGAACAAGCAGAAGCTATTGTTACCTTGCAATTGTACCGCTTGACCAATACGGATATCGTGACCTTGGAAGAAGAGCATGCCAGTCTCAAGGAGCAAATCGTGACCTTGGCAGCCATCATTGGGGATGAACGGACCATGTTCAATCTCATGAAGAAGGAGTTGCGTGAAGTCAAGAAGCTTTTTGGTAATCCTCGTCGCAGTGAATTGCAAGACACGGCTAAAACGATCGAGATTGATACAGCCAGTCTCATTGTTGAAGAGGAAACCTTCGTCAGCGTAACCCGTGCTGGATATATCAAACGGACCTCGCCTCGTTCTTTCAATGCGTCGACACTGGAAGAAGTCGGTAAGCGAGACGATGACGAGTTGATTTTTGTAGAGCCTGCTAAGACCACTCAGCATCTCTTACTCTTTACCAACTTGGGGAATGCCATTTATCGACCAATTCATGAATTGACAGATACCAAGTGGAAGGATATCGGCGAGCACCTCAGTCAGACCTTGACCAATTTCGAGCAAGAGGAAGAAATTCTCTTTGCGGAGATTGTGGATCAGTTTGAGGGCGTGACCTACTTTGCGGCAACTCAACAAGGACAAATCAAGCGCTTTGAACGCAAGGAATTGAGCCCATGGCGGACTTATCGTTCTAAATCGACTAAGTATGCTAAGCTAAAAGACCAAGACGACCGTATCGTAGCAGTTGCGCCAGTTGTCCTTGAAGACATCATGATCATTACTAAAAATGGTTACGGGTTGCGCTTCAATATTGAAGAGGTCCCTGTCGTAGGAGCTAAAGCAGCAGGGGTCAAAGCCATTAACCTCAAAGACGGAGATCAAGTTGCTGCAGCCTTTAAGTCGACGACTCCAAGCATGTACATTCTGACCCAGCGAGGCAGTCTCAAACGGATGTTACAAGACGATATTCCTGTGACCAGTCGGGCTAAACGGGGACTACAGGTCTTGCGTGAGTTGAAAAATAAACCACACCGCGTCTTCAAGGCAGGTCCAGTCTTCACTGACCAGGGAGATTTTGATCTCTTTACGAGCCAAGAAGAAGTGGCAGTACAAGATCAAATTCTTCAGATCACTTCCACAACAGGTCAGGTGACAGAAGTTGATTTGACACAATTAAGCATTTCTGAAAGAACAAGCAATGGATCCTTTGTCAACGATACCATTTCAGATCAAGAAGTTTTTTCAGCTACTATCAAATAAAAGAAAGCGTCGGTCCATTCTAGGACTGACTTTCTTTGAAAATAAATTTTCTGAAAATTGAAAATTTCGCTTGAAATTCTCATGAAATGGTGTACAATAGTGTACATAGATTGAGAAACTGAATCGACCTGCATCAGATCGACAAGGAATAGAAAAATTAAAAGGAGCACTATCATGACAGTATCACTTGATTGGGAAAACCTTGGCTTTTCATATATGAAATTACCTTATCGCTATTTGGCACATTATCGCAATGGAGCTTGGGAAAAAGGGGAATTGACAGAAGATGCGACCTTGCATTTGTCCGAATCCTCTCCAAGTTTGCATTACGGTCAGCAAGCCTTTGAAGGGTTAAAAGCCTACCGTACAAAAGACGGAAGTATCCAATTGTTCCGTCCAGATCAAAACGCCAAACGTTTGCAACGCACAGCAGATCGTTTGCTGATGCCTCAAGTACCTGTTGACATGTTTGTGGATGCTTGTAAGGCAGTGGTGAAAGCTAATGAAGAGTATGTTCCACCATATGGTACTGGAGCTACCCTTTACCTTCGTCCACTTTTGATTGGGGTCGGTGATATTATTGGTGTGCATCCAGCAGATGAGTATATCTTTACCATCTTTGCCATGCCTGTCGGTAACTACTTTAAAGGTGGTTTGGTTCCAACGAACTTCTTGATTCAAGATGAGTATGACCGTGCTGCACCACATGGTACAGGGGCTGCTAAAGTTGGTGGGAACTACGCAGCTAGTATGTTGCCAGGTAAGATTGCGCATGATCGTAACTTCTCTGACGTGATTTACCTCGATCCAGCGACTCACACCAAGATTGAAGAAGTTGGTTCTGCAAACTTCTTTGGTATCACTGCTAATAACGAATTTGTGACGCCATTGAGTCCTTCTATTTTGCCATCGATCACCAAGTACTCTTTGCTTTACTTGGCAGAACACCGTCTTGGTATGACACCAATTGAAGGGGATGTCTTTATCAATGATTTGGATCGCTTTGTAGAAGCAGGAGCATGTGGTACCGCAGCTGTCATCTCTCCGATCGGAGGCGTTCAACACGGTGATGACTTCCATGTCTTCTATTCTGAAACAGAAGTAGGTCCTGTCACACGGAAGCTTTATGACGAGTTGACCGGCATCCAATTTGGTGATGTCGAAGCACCAGAAGGATGGATTTTCAAAGTCGATTAAACCGAAAGCATCTGAGATAAAAGTGTCCAGGCTTCAATGAGAACGAGTCTTAACGAAGGACGTAGTAGCTAATGTTTCTCTTCATTCGTTTTTAGGAATAGAAGGGTGACGAATGACTCTTGCGGGGGTGGGATAAAGAAGGAATTTCTAACTAAATTCTTTCTGACCCACTCCCTTTTCTCTTGCGTCATCAAGAGAATTTTTGTAAAATAGAAAAAGTGAAAAGAGGGTTGAAATGAGTAAAAAAGATAAGAAAATTGAGATTCAAATCGTTGATAGTAAAGTAACCGTCGGAAAAGACACTTTTGATGGTTTCACTTTGTCCATTGGAAAGAAAACGATTGGTGAAATTGCAGACATGGCTGGGCAATTTGCCATTATCAAAAATGGAAATGTGGATTCTCTTTACAAAAAACTTGAAAAAGCCGTTGAAATTTTAATAGAAAATTATAATTTGAATAAATAAGGGCTTGCAATCATAATAAATCAATGGTATAATAGATCCTGTTGATTTATATGGAGAGATAGCGAAGAGGCTAAACGCGGCGGACTGTAAATCCGCTCCTTCGGGTTCGGGGGTTCGAATCCCTCTCTCTCCATTTTATTCATGGGGTATAGCCAAGCGGTAAGGCAAGGGACTTT
>NZ_KV807489.1:0-96236 GCF_001812015.1 Streptococcus sp. HMSC073D05 | reverse complement strand
CTCATGCGTTGGTTCGAATCCAGCTACCCCAGTTCTTAGGTAATATCAGATAAGTGATAAAATATCTATCTAGGTATTTTATTTCTTTATAGGATGAGTCGTTAAAGATTGTAGTTGATCTCATTGCGAGTGCTTGCTTAGGAAAAATAATTATAAGTATGTCAAGTTTTAGAAAACTTGATTGTTGGAGGATTTTTTAGATGAATGAATTTGAAGATTTGCTAAACAGTGTTAGCCAAGTTGAACCAGGTGACGTTGTTACTGCTGAAGTATTGACAGTTGACGCGAACCAAGCTAACGTTGCAATCTCTGGAACTGGTGTCGAAGGTGTCTTGACTCTTCGCGAATTGACAAACGATCGTGATGCGGACATCAATGACTTGGTAAAACCAGGTGAAACACTTGAATTGCTTGTTCTTCGTCAAGTAGTTGGGAAAGATACTGATACAGTAACTTACCTTGTATCTAAAAAACGTTTGGAAGCTCGCAAAGCATGGGACAAATTGGTCGGACGTGAAGAAGAAGTTGTTACTGTTAAAGGAACTCGCGCTGTTAAGGGCGGACTTTCAGTAGAATTTGAAGGACTTCGTGGATTTATTCCAGCTTCAATGCTTGATACTCGTTTTGTACGTAACACTGAACGTTTCGTAGGTCAAGAATTTGATGCTAAAATCAAAGAAGTAGATCCGAAAGAAAACCGCTTCATCCTTTCTCGTCGTGAAGTTGTTGAAGCTGAATCAGCTGCAGCACGCGCAGAAGTATTTGGTAAATTGAACGTTGGTGATATCGTAACTGGTAAAGTTGCACGTATCACAAGCTTCGGTGCTTTCATCGACCTTGGTGGTGTTGATGGATTGGTTCACTTGACAGAATTGTCACACGAACGCAACGTATCACCTAAATCAGTAGTAACTGTTGGTGAAGAAATCCAAGTGAAAGTTCTTGACTTGAACGAAGAAGAAGGTCGTGTATCACTTTCATTGAAAGCTACAACACCTGGACCTTGGGATGGCGTAGAACAAAAATTGGCTGCTGGTGATGTTATCGAAGGAACTGTTAAACGTTTGACTGACTTCGGTGCATTCGTTGAAGTATTGCCAGGTATCGACGGACTTGTACACATCTCACAAATTTCACACAAACGTGTTGAAAATCCAAAAGATGTTCTTAAAGTTGGACAAGAAGTAACTGTTAAAGTTCTTGAAGTAAATGCTGCAGATGAACGTGTATCACTTTCTATCAAAGCCCTTGAAGAACGTCCAGCTCAAGAAGAAGGCGAAAAACAAGAAAAACGTCAATCTCGCCCACGTCGTCCAAAACAAGAAAAACGCGACTTTGATCTTCCAGAAACTCAAACTGGATTCTCAATGGCTGACTTGTTTGGCGATATCGAATTGTAATATTCAAAAAGCTTACCTCTCGGTAAGCTTTTTTTACTTGTAAAATTCTCGAGAATTTGATATACTGTAACAGTTGCCACCCTTAGTGTAATGGATATCACGTAAGATTCCGGTTCTTGAGATGGGGGTTCGATTCCCTCAGGGTGGATGATTCATAACGAGGCTCCTCGGAGTCTTTTTTGCTTTTTCTTGGAGGAACATGCAATGACAGTAAAATTAATCGCCCATACCTTGATTGAGAAAGACGGGAAGTATCTGCTTATCAAACGCTCGAAAATAAAGCGAGGTCTCCCTAATGTCTATCCATCTTATTGGGATATTCCAGGTGGAAGTGTAGAAGAGAATGAATTGCCCAGAGAGGCTGCTCTACGTGAGGCTATGGAGGAGGTTAATCAAAAGCTTCGGATTAATAAGATTATCCACGAAGATAGTCAATTTGATGCCAGCAAAGATACTGTCTTTACACGCCTAGTTTATGCTGGCGAGATTTTGGAAGAGCGTGATTTTATATTAGATCCAGAAGAGCATACAGACTTTAAATGGATTTCTTCTTTGAAAGACATAGAGAGCAATCTCGTTGTGCCTTATTTGCTTGAAATCCTTGCTGACAAATCCAAATAAAGCAGCTAAAAAACATCCCCTTTTTAATAAGGAGATGTTTTTTTCTTAGTTTTTAGAAGCTTCTTGGAATTCAGGGTTTTTCCATGCTTCATCAATGATTGCTTGCAATTCATCAGCAGAAGCTTTCATTTTTTGTTGTTCTGCATCGTTCAATGGGATGTTCACTGGACGTACAATACCGTGTGCACCTACGATGGCAGGTTGACCGATAAAGACGTTGCTAACACCATATTGACCTTCTTGGAATACAGAAAGTGGAAGTACTGCATTTTCATCATCAAGGATTGCTTTAGTGATACGAGCAAGGGCAACAGCGATACCGTAGTATGTAGCACCTTTTTTGTTGATGATAGTGTAAGCAGCATCACGAACGCCTTCAAACAATTCGATCAATTCAGTTTCTTGAACGTTTTGAGTGTCTTTAAGGAATTCTTCAAGGTTTACACCAGCGATGTTAGCGTGTGACCATACAGCGAATTCTGAGTCTCCATGTTCACCCATGATGTAGGCGTGCACTGAACGAGCATCAACGTCCAATTTTTCAGCAAGTGCTTGACGGAAACGAGCTGAGTCAAGAGAAGTACCAGAACCGATAACGCGTTCTTTAGGGAATCCTGAGAATTTCCATGTAGAGTATGTCAAAACGTCAACTGGGTTAGCAGCTACAAGGAAGATACCGTTAAATCCTGATTCAATAACTTGTGTTACGATTGATTTGTTAATGGCAAGGTTTTTACCAACAAGATCAAGGCGAGTTTCACCTGGTTTTTGAGGAGCACCTGCAGTAATTACAACAAGGTCAGCATCCGCACAGTCAGCGTACTCAGCCGCATAGATCTTCTTAGGTGAAGTGAAGGCAAGGGCGTGGCTAAGGTCAAGCGCATCTCCGACAGCTTTTTCGTGCAATTGAGGAATTTCGATAATTCCAAGCTCTTGTGCAATTCCTTGGTTGACAAGTGCAAATGCATAAGATGAACCTACGGCACCGTCACCGACAAGGATAACTTTTTTGTGTTGTTTAGTCAAATCCATGAGTCTAAACGTCTCCTTCATTTTTTTTTGAGATAGATTCTCATACGACTTCATTCTACCACTTTTGAAAGTCTTTGTCATCTGAAACAGTATGAATCCTTGATGTAAACGTTTTTACGTTTGTGTTCCTAAGAAGAAAAATAGGCTAAAATGTGTTATAATAGTATGGTGAATTAAGTAAAGAGAGGCATTTTTTGAATGCAGGATAATAATCTAATTGATGTGAATTTAACATCAGAAATGAAGACGAGTTTTATCGATTATGCGATGAGTGTTATCGTAGCTCGTGCCCTACCTGATGTTCGGGATGGTTTAAAACCCGTTCACCGTCGTATTTTGTATGGTATGAATGAATTGGGTGTTACGCCAGATAAACCACATAAGAAGTCAGCCCGTATCACAGGGGATGTTATGGGTAAATACCACCCACACGGGGATTCCTCTATTTATGAAGCCATGGTTCGGATGGCGCAATGGTGGAGTTATCGCTACATGTTAGTGGACGGTCATGGAAACTTTGGTTCTATGGACGGTGATGGCGCCGCTGCTCAACGGTATACAGAAGCCCGTATGAGTAAGATTGCTCTTGAAATGTTGCGGGATATCAATAAAAATACAGTTGATTTCGCTGATAACTATGATGCTAGCGAGCGCGAACCTTTGGTCTTACCTGCACGTTTCCCTAACCTTCTCGTCAATGGTGCTACTGGTATTGCCGTTGGGATGGCAACCAATATTCCTCCTCACAATTTGGGAGAAACCATTGATGCAGTGAAGCTGATGATGGATAATCCGGAGGTAACGACCCGTGAACTTATGGAAGTTCTTCCTGGTCCAGATTTTCCGACAGGTGCTTTGGTCATGGGGAAATCAGGTATCCACAAAGCCTATGAAACAGGAAAAGGATCAATCGTTCTTCGTTCTCGTACAGAGATTGAAGTGACCAAGAGTGGCCGTGAACGGATTGTTGTTACTGAGTTCCCTTATATGGTCAATAAAACCAAGGTGCACGAGCACATCGTTCGCTTGGTGCAAGAAAAACGGATCGAAGGGATTACAGCTGTACGTGATGAATCAAACCGTGAAGGGGTTCGTTTTGTGATTGAGGTCCGCCGAGATGCTTCGGCTAACGTTATTTTGAACAACCTCTTTAAGATGACACAAATGCAAACCAATTTTGGATTCAATATGTTGGCGATCCAAAATGGAGTTCCAAAGGTTCTTTCTCTTCGCCAAATTTTAGGTGCTTATATTGAGCACCAGAAAGAAGTGGTGACTCGACGGACCATCTTTGATAAAGAAAAAGCGGAAGCACGTGCCCATATCTTAGAAGGTTTGCTCATCGCCTTGGATCACATCGATGAAGTGATCCGGATTATCCGCAATAGCCAGACAGACGCTGAAGCACAAGCTGAATTGATGTCTAAATTCAAGCTTTCTGAACGTCAAAGTCAAGCCATTTTGGACATGCGTCTTCGTCGTTTGACCGGTTTGGAACGAGACAAGATCCAGAGTGAATATGACGACTTGGTTGCCCTGATTGCTGATTTGGCTGATATTTTGGCTAAACCAGAGCGTGTGGCGACTATCATCAAGGAAGAATTAGAAGAAGTCAAACGCAAGTTTGGCGATGCTCGTCGAACTGAGTTGATGGTAGGGGAAGTTCTTTCTCTTGAAGATGAGGACTTGATTGAAGAAACAGATGTCTTAATTACCCTTTCTAATAAAGGATACATCAAACGTTTGGACCAAGCTGAATTTACTGCACAAAAACGTGGTGGACGTGGGGTCCAAGGAACCGGTGTGAAGGACGATGACTTTGTTCGTGAATTGGTTTCTACGAGCACCCATGATCATTTGCTCTTCTTTACCAATAAGGGGCGTGTCTATCGTCTGAAAGGTTATGAGATTCCAGAATATGGCCGGACAGCTAAAGGATTACCAATCGTCAACCTCTTAAAATTGGACGAAGGTGAATCGATTCAAACCATTATCAATGTGGAGCAAGATCGCAGTGATGAGTCTTATCTCTTCTTTACGACGCGACAAGGTGTAGTCAAGCGCACTAACGTAGCAGAATTTTCAAATATCCGTCAGAACGGTCTGAAAGCTCTGAACCTACGGGACGAGGATGAATTGATCAATGTCTTCCTTACAGATGGCAATACTGACGTCATTATCGGTACCAAATATGGATATTCAGTCCGCTTTAATGAGGCAGTAGTTCGGAATATGGGACGTTCTGCTACAGGTGTACGTGGTGTGAATCTCCGTGATGGAGACAAGGTTGTTGGGGCAAGTGTTATTACCGACCAGGACGAAGTATTGGTCATTACTGAAAAAGGGTATGGTAAGCGGACGATAGCTGGCGAATACCCAACCAAGGGCCGTGGTGGTAAAGGAATCAAAACAGCCAATATTACAGAGAAAAATGGTCCCTTAGCTGGTCTTTTAACCGTTAAAGGGGATGAAGATCTGATGATCATTACCGATACCGGAGTTATGATCCGGACAGGTGTGGCTGACATTTCTCAAACGGGTCGTTCGACTCAGGGTGTGAAAGTCATGAGACTGGATCAGGATGCGAAAATTGTGACCTTTACAACTGTCCAGCCTGATGAAAAAGATGAAGAAGTAGTGGAAGAAAACGAATAGATAAGGGGACAGCATGTCACGCAAAAGAAAAAAGAAAAAGAGTTTACGCAATACTCTTATCAACATCGTTGCAACACTTTTGATTATTCTCTCGCTTCTCTTGATTTTCAATGCTCCGATCCGAAACATGATTATGGTTTGGCATACCAACCAATATCAGGTTAGCAAGGTCGATAAAAAAACCATTGATAAGAATAAAGAAGTGAAGACGAGCTTTGATTTCCAACATGTCCAGTCACTTTCGACGGAAGCTGTCATCAATGCCCAATGGCAAGCTCAAAAACTACCAGTAATTGGGGGAATTTCGATTCCTGAATTAAACATGAACCTTCCGATCTTTAAGGGGCTTGAAAATGTAGCCCTCTACTACGGAGCAGGGACCATGAAGGAAAACCAAGTCATGGGACAAGGCAATTATTCTCTTGCTAGTCACCACGTATTTGGCCTAACTGGAGCAAATGCCATGTTATTCTCACCATTAGAGAAAGCCAAGGCGGGTATGAAGATCTACATCACGGATAAAGAAAAAATCTATACTTATGTCATCTCGTCTGTTGAGACAGTGACTCCGGACCGTGTAGATGTTATTCAAGATCGTGAAGGCGTTAATGAGATCACCTTGGTGACCTGTGAGGATGCTGCAGCGACTTACCGTACGATTGTAAAAGGAAATTTGGAAACCTCTGTTGACTATGACAAGGCTCCAAAAGACATCCTGGATTCATTCAGCAAGTCTTATAATCAAATGCAACTTTAAGAAAATAAAGCCCGAGACAGAAATGTCTGGGCTTTTTCTATGTAGGAAGCTAGGAGAAATTCTTGTAAAATTGTAAGAGATTGGTAATATAATGTAAGGAACTTGTCATAATATTAAGGGAAAATCAGTATATAATAAAGGGGAAAGAGTATGATAAGGAGGTAGAATAGTGACAAAAGAGCGAATTTATCATCTCTTGCATCATTTCTATAATCTCTTAGTAAACGATTTTCCACGAAATGGTTTAATTACGAAAGGAATCTATGAAGTAGAGCAGGTCTACCAAGCTTTAGAGGCCATTCCTCAGAGCCAGGAGTACTTGATTCGCTGTGAAATTCAACAGTTTTTAAAAGAGCTTGAACAAGTTCAAACAGGTTACCAGATCCGCTTTAATAAAGATGAAGTCTTAGTGTTAGATGATTTGAAGGAAGAAATCGCCTGTAAATAATGCAAGGTCGTCGTTTTCTCTATTTATTACGAATTAATAAGTGAGGAGGAAATTATGTACGACATATCATTTATTGAACCATCTTTGCTTCCTAGAGAACGTTTGGTTTCTGAAGGGGTAGATAAGCTGAGTCATCAAGAATTGCTATCCATTCTCTTACGGACAGGTAATAAGAAAAAAAGCGTTTATGAGATTGCACAAGGTCTTTTGAGTTCGGTTAATAGTTTAAAGGAGTTAAGTCAATTAACCCTAGAGGAGCTACAGGAAATCTCAGGTATTGGCCGGGTGAAGGCCATCGAACTTCAGGCTGTGATTGAGTTTGGACGAAGGATTCATAAAGACGAATTGATGAGTTCTGAACAGATCATGAGCAGCCAGAAATTGGCCCATAAAATTCAACAGGAAATCGGCCATAAGAAACAGGAGCACCTGGTTGCCCTCTATTTAAATACGCAGAATGAAATTATTCATCAGCAGACCATTTTTATTGGAACCGTGAATCGAAGTATTGCGGAGCCACGTGAAATCCTGCATTATGCACTGAAGCACATGGCAACCTCTATCATCTTGGCTCACAATCATCCATCTGGTGCCGTATTTCCCAGTAAAAATGATGATGAAGTAACGCAACGAGTTTTAGAGGCCTGTGAAGTGATGGGTTTAACCCTATTGGATCACTTGATTGTATCTGAAGAAAACTATTATAGTTACCGTGAAGAGACAGATTATTTGGTATAAAAAAGAGAGTGGGACAGAAATCAGTAATTCGTTAGAATTCGATTTCTTTGTCCCGCCTCCGCACAGTTGAGTAGGGCTGTAAAAGCTGATGAAATCAGCGTAGTAGAGCCCACTCAACCACTGCATCTTGCTCGATAATCCAAGACAATTGAGAGGCTAGGACTTTTGTCCCAGCCTCTTTTCTTGTTAATGTATAAATCTTTATTCTTCGTTTTTTCGCATGAAATAAAGGAGTGTTTGCAATTCACTGGTGAGATCGACATATTGGACGACGACGTCTTTAGGAACTGTCAGATGGACCGGAGAAAAGCTTAGAATTCCTTTGACACCGGCATCTACTAAAAGACTAGCCACTTCCTGCGCTTTAATACTTGGGACAGTTAAAATTGCTGTTTGAATGCCTTCTTTTTTGAGATTCTCTTTGATCGTAGAAATCCCATAAATGGGGATCCCATCCTTACTTTTGGTATTAATCAGTTCATGATCATCTACATCAAAAGCCATGACAATTTTCATCTTATTGCGTTCATGGAAGCGATAGTTGAGGAGCGCACTTCCCATATTTCCGATCCCCACAATAGCGACATTGGTAATAGCATTATCATTTAAGAGATCCGCAAAGAAGTTCATCAGTTTTTTTACGTCATAACCAAATCCCCGTCTTCCTAATTCACCAAAATAAGAAAAATCTCGGCGAACGGTAGCAGAGTCAATCCCAATTGCATCAGCAATTTGCTTGGAATTGGCGCGCTCTATTTTTTCAGAGTTAAAGCGTTTAAAAATGCGGTAGTAGAGCGATAAGCGTTTTGCTGTTGCGCGTGGAATTGGAGTATTTTTATCATGTTTCACAATATCACAACCTTTCCCTCTTATTGTATAGGAAGATTGTGAAAAAATCAACTATCTAAAGCGGTTTTTAAAAAATATTTTTGTCTAAAGAAAAAGCTGATGGCGATGGAGAGTTCCATCAGCATCAGCTTAGTTTTCAGCTTGTTCTACCTTTTTCAAAAAAGCATAAAGTCCATCGACTCGTCCTGTATAGGGGAGCTTTTCCCCCTTGTATTCAATGGATACGATTGAGTAAGAGTCAGGCAAGGTTACACAGCCTGAAAAAGCTAGGATACAGGCTGCAAGGTCAGGATAAGTAGTCGTTCGTTCTACTTGGTAAGCATCGATATAAGTTAGGGTTACCATATTAGGCCTCTGTTTTGTTGAAAATTTCTCTTTCGACAAGACTATCCATTAAGAAATAGAATTTTTGTTGGATAATGTCATTTTCTGGATTTTTAAAGATATTAACCAGGCGAAGTCCAGACTTGTCTGTAATATTGATCTTAAAACCTGTCAAATCTTTATTGAAAATAATTTTAAGTAGGAAGCCTTCGCCGCTATTTGGAACGGCTTCGAGCAAACGATTTAACTCGTAATTTCCAACTTTGGTAACAGCGAATGTATTGTCACGTAAGGTATATTTTTTAACATTTGGGTGTAGACTATAGGTATATTTGCAGTCTTTCAATGAAACACTTGTTTCAAAAGCCATATTGTTCTCCTATGATAAAATTTCTTTAAGTTTTGAGAGGAAGTCTTGAATCTCCTCTACGGTATTGAGTTCTGAAAAACTAATTCGAAGGGATTCTTTTAGGCGTGAGCTATCTTTTCCATAGAGCGCCTCAAGGACATGGCTGGGTTGAACTGTACCAGCGGTACAAGCAGAACCTGTAGAGACAGAAATTCCAGCAAGATCGAGTCGCATCAGTAAAACGTCATTTTGGACACCTGGAAAGCCAAGATTCCAAACAAATGGAAGATGATCTTCATTCGCATTAACGTAGTAGTCGTAGGCTGCTAAACCATTGACTAGTTCTTGGCCGAGTTTTTGAACCTGGTTGAAATTTTCTTCTTGATGAAGTGTAGCTTGCTGAAGCGCGGTTGCCATCCCGACAATAGAAATGAGATTTTCCGTGCTGGCTCTCATCTTACTTTCCTGATCCCCACCGTGTAAGAGATTATCAAAATCTGGGACGGCTGCATAAAGGAAGCCGACTCCCTTTGGTCCGTGGAATTTGTGGGCAGAAGCACTGAGAAAATCAATTCCCAACTCTTCGGGATAGACAGGGACCTTTCCAATTGCCTGGACAGCATCAACATGAAAGGCAGCTGGAAGATCTTTTAAGAGTTCTCCGATTTCTTTAATCGGTAGAAGATCGCCTGTCTCGTTATTGGCAAACATGGTAGAGACAAGAATGGTATCCGGTCTAAGCGCCGCCTTGATATCACGAGCCTGAATGCGTCCATCTCTTGGTTGGACGATCGTCACTTCAAATCCGAAACGTTCTACAAGATATTCGATGGGTTCTAGAACCGCATGGTGTTCCAAAGCGGTCGTAATGATGTGTTTGCCATCTGCTTGGTGTTTCAAGCAGTAGCCTTTTATAACGGTATTATTACTTTCTGATCCACCTGAAGTGAAGAAAATACGATTTGGAAGAGTATGGAGAGACTGAGCAATCTGCTCGCGAGATTCTCGGAGGAGTTTACTAGCCATCCGTCCATGAGCATGAAGGCTCGATGGATTTCCAAAAGTGGTCTTCATAGTTGCAGACATTTTATCAATGACTTCAGGTAGAAGGGGAGTGGTTGCGGCATTATCAAAATATATCACATTAAGACCTTATTTCTTGTGGTAGGCAAATAGAGGACTAACAGGTTTTCTTTCTTGAATACGAACAATAGCTTCAGCGATCAGTTCGCTAGCTGTCAGATAGTTGATATTTTTAGGTGTTGGTCCGTTTGGAGCAACAGAATCGGTTACTAAGATTTCTTTGATCGGAGCTTGGTCTAATAACTCGACAGCACCTTTTACAAATAAACCATGACTTGATACAGCATAAATTTCAGTAGCTCCTTCGCGTTCAACGATTTTCGCAGCTTCTGAGAATGTCTTACCAGTATTGAGGATATCGTCAATCAAGATCGCTTTCTTATCTTTGACATCCCCGATAATATAGCCATAATCACGGTTCGCATCATCTTGCTCGTAATCAATGATGGCAATCGGTGCATCAAGATATTCTGCTAAACTACGAGCGCGTTTGACACCAGAGTTTTTAGGGCTGACGACTACGACGTCAGGTCCTGTTAGACCTTTATTAATGTAATGTTCTGCAAAAAGCGGAATGGTAAAGAGGTTATCCACGGCAATATCGAAGAAACCTTGGACTTGCACTGCATGGAGATCCAGAGTGACGACACGATCCACCCCAGCTTTGACCAACATATTTGCGACAAGCTTAGCAGTAATTGGTTCGCGAGGAGCAGCAGTCCGGTCTTGGCGAGCATAACCGAAGTAAGGCATGACCACATTGACAGTATTTGCGCTGGCCCGTTGGCAAGCATCCACCATAATTAAGAGTTCCATCAAGTGATTGTTGACAGGGAAACTGGTTGATTGAATGATATAAATATCATATCCACGAACACTTTCCTCAATATTGACTTGGATTTCACCATCTGAGAATTGACGGGATGAAATTTTCCCAAGTGGAACCCCAGCATGATCCGCGATTTTTTGCGCAATCTCTGGATTTGAATTGAGAGAGAAGAGCTTCATATTTTTTTTATCTGACATGTGATTCCAACCTCATTTAGATTTTTGATCTTAGCACTATTTTAGCAAAAATTTGCGATAATTTCAGCTATTTTACAATCTTTCCGCCAATCTTGCGATTTTATTTTTTGCAGCTTTGTAGACGATTCCATGCTCTTTGATGAACTGATGGAAATTTTCTTCCTGCTCAGCGGTTTCGACCTCGATTTCTAATTCATAATCTTCAGTGTCTAGATAGAGACTGTGGTCTAGTGCCACCAATCCTGCAGCTGTTTCTTTTTCGAATCGTTCTGTTGTAAGGCTTCCCCAGACAGCGAGTTGCTCAACAGAGATTTCTTTAGAGATTAAGAGGTTTTTGATTTCTCCGTCAGGAAACTGTTGGTGTTGAAGGATCGCCTCGGTTTCTTCTGGGCTGAGGTTTTGATTGTACTCGAAATGGCCAACTGCTTCAGGGACCTTGAGAGTCAACTCAGCTTGATCTGTGAAAGTACGCACCCGCAAGGCCATTTTTTCCTTACGGATGAGCTGGTCGGGGGTATCGATATAGTGATTGGTTTGGACAACCAATTCTGTATCATCAAAAAGTGGAAGGAGGGATTGGTACTCCTCCTTGTCTAGCAAGGTTTTGTATTCAATTTCTAAATGGTTCATTTTGTAGTCCTTTGCTTTTTTTCGAAAGCGATTCATGATATAATAAGAGATGTGTTTATTGTATACAAAAATGGTTCAGATTACAAGGTGGTAGGATGGCAATTGATTGGGAAAACTTCTTAGATCCGTATATCCAAGCAGTTGGGGAATTAAAAATCAAACTGCGTGGGATTCGTAAGCAATATCGTAAGCAACAAAAGCATTCTCCAATCGAGTTTGTCACAGGACGGGTCAAGCCGATTGAGAGCATCCGTGAAAAGATGATCCGAAGAAATATTTCTGAAGAAAATCTGTCTCAGGATATGCAAGATATTGCTGGTCTTCGCATCATGGTTCAGTTTGTGGACGATGTGGATGAGATCCTAGAGGTTCTGAGACAACGGCAGGATATGCGCGTGGTCCAAGAGCGAGACTACATCCGCCACAAGAAATCAAGTGGCTACCGGAGTTACCACGTCGTGGTCGAGTACCCGGTTGATACCATTGATGGAAATGAAACGATCTTAGCAGAGATTCAAATTCGGACCTTGTCCATGAATTTTTGGGCAACCATTGAACACTCGCTCAATTATAAATATAAAGGAGACTTTCCAGACGAGATCAAAAAACGCTTAGAGACGACAGCAAACCTGGCCTATCTTTTGGATGAAGAGATGGGGGCAATTCGGGATGCGATTCAGGAGGCTCAAGCCCTGTTTGATCCACTTCATCGTAAGTTAAATGATGGCGTTGGAAATAGTGATGACACAGATGAAGACTACAGGTAAAAAAGTATCCATTATTCGCAATCGCAAGCGTCAAAGTGAAGAGGTTTTTCAGCAGTTGCGCTACAAGCTTCGGAAAAATAATTTTATTTTGACGGAGAAGCACCCGGATATTGTGATTTCAATTGGTGGCGATGGAATGTTGCTATCGGCCTTTCACAAGTATGAACACCAGTTGGATCGGGTGCGATTTGTTGGCGTCCATACCGGACACTTAGGATTCTATACAGATTACTTAGACAGTGAAATCGATAAGCTGGTTGAAAATTTAAAATATGATACAGGAGCTAAGGTTTCTTACCCTATTTTGAATGTCAAGATTACTTTCGAAAATGGGGAAACCCGTACCATGAGAGCTTTGAACGAAGCGACGATTAAGAGAAGCGACCGGACCATGGTTGCCGATCTTACGATTAATGGAGTGGATTTTGAGCGCTTCAGAGGAGACGGCATTACTGTTTCGACTCCGACAGGAAGTACGGCATACAACAAATCCTTGGGAGGAGCAGTCCTTCACCCAACTATTGAGGCGCTGCAGATTGCTGAAATCGCCAGTCTCAACAACCGTGTTTATCGTACCTTGGGTTCTTCTGTCATTGTCCCTAAAAAGGATAAGATCGAGATTACACCGACGAGACCTGGCTTTCACATTATCTCTGTTGACAATTCAACCTATTCTTACCGCAATATTGCAAAGGTAGAATACCAGATTGACAACCATAAGATCAATTTTGTGGCAAGCTCCAGTCACACCAGCTTCTGGAATCGGGTCAAGGATGCCTTTATCGGAGATGATAGAGAATGAGATTTGAATTCATTGTCGATGAGCATGTCAAGGTCAAGACTTTCTTGAAAAAGCACGAGGTTTCTAAGGGGCTCTTAGCCAAGATTAAGTTTCGTGGTGGTCAGATCCTTGTCAATGGATGTCCGGAGAATGCAGTTTATTTGTTGGATATTGGGGATCGCTTGGTCATTGATATTCCGGCAGAAGAAGGTTTTGAAACCTTAAAACCTATGGATCGGCCTTTGGATATTTTGTTTGAAGATGATCATTTTTTGGTCTTAAACAAACCCTTTGGCATTGCTTCTATTCCAAGTGCGATTCATTCCAATACCTTAGCCAATTTTGTAAAAGGCTACTATGTGAAGCAGGGCTACGAGAACCAGCAGGTTCACATTGTCACTCGCTTGGACAAGGATACAAGTGGCGTTATGCTCTTTGCCAAACATGGCTATGCCCATGCTCGCTTGGATAAGCAATTGCAGTCTAAAACGATTCAGAAACGCTATTATGCCTTGGTCAAGGGATCTGGGAAGCTTGATCCTGTCGGAGAGATTATTGCTCCGATTGCGCGTGATGAAGATTCAATTATCACCCGAAAGGTAGCTAAAGGCGGCAAGTATGCTCATACAAGCTACCAGGTTGTTCAATCTTTTGGTGATATTCACCTAGTGGATATTCAGTTACACACAGGTCGAACCCATCAGATCCGCGTTCATTTTTCCCATATTGGTTTTCCGCTCTTGGGAGATGATCTCTATGGCGGCAGTTTAGAAGACGGCATTGAGCGCCAGGCCCTTCATTGTCATCGCCTATCCTATTATCATCCATTTCTAGAGGTAGAGTTGGTCATAGAAAGTCCACTGCCTCCAGATTTCCAAGCTGTATTAACACAGCTTCAAACTAGTTATTAATTATTAAAAGGAGTAAAACTCATGGAAGTTTTCGAAAATCTCAAAGCCAACCTCGTTGGTAAGAATGCACGTATTGTATTACCAGAAGGTGAAGAACCTCGTATCCTCCAAGCGACAAAACGCATTGTGAACGAGACAGAAGTAACCCCTGTCTTGCTTGGTAATCCGGATAAAATTCGGATTTATCTTGAAATCGAAGGGGTTTTGGATGGATATGAAGTCATCGATCCTCATTCTTATCCAGGTTTTGAAGAAATGGTAGCTTCCTTGGTAGAACGTCGTAAGGGCAAAATGACAGAAGAAGAAGCGCGTCAAGTCTTGAAAGACGACGTTAACTATTTTGGTGTCATGTTGGTACACATGGGAATTGTTGATGGGATGGTTTCTGGTGCGATTCACTCAACAGCCGCAACTGTTCGTCCGGCCTTGCAAATTATCAAAACTCGTCCAAATGTAAAACGGACTTCAGGGGCTTTCCTTATGGTTCGTGGATCTGAACGCTACTTGTTTGGGGACTGTGCCATCAACATCAATCCAGATGCTGAAGGATTAGCCGAAATTGCCATCAATTCAGCTATCACTGCCAAGATGTTTGGTATTGATCCAAAAATTGCTATGTTGAGCTATTCAACAAAAGGATCTGGTTTCGGTGAAAGTGTTGATAAGGTTGTTGAAGCGACTAAGCTTGCTCATGAACTTCGTCCAGACCTTGAAATTGACGGGGAATTGCAATTTGACGCAGCTTTTGTCCCTGCAACTGCAGCCTTGAAGGCTCCAGGAAGCAAGGTGGCAGGTCAAGCTAATGTCTTTATCTTCCCTGGTATTGAAGCAGGTAACATTGGATACAAGATGGCTGAACGTCTTGGTGGCTTTGCAGCAGTAGGTCCTGTCTTGCAAGGATTGAATAAACCAGTCAACGACCTCTCTCGTGGATGTAATGCAGATGACGTTTACAAATTAACCTTGATTACAGCAGCTCAAGCTGTGGAACAATAAGAAATGCATTTAGAGAGGGGGACAGAAATCGGTAATTCGTTAGAATTCGATTTCTTTGTCCCGCCTCCGCACAGTTGAGTAGGGCTGTAAAAGCTGATGAAATCAGCGTAGTAGAGCCCACTCAAGCACTGCGTCTTGCTCGATAATCCAAGACAATTGAGAGGCTAGGACTTTTGTCCCAGCCTCTTTTTCATTATAAAATCAGAATTTCTAAACTCTAACTCATTCTATGGTATACTAGGAATATGTTAGATTTAAAAGATTACGGGATTACCATGTGGGAGGAGGAAAAAATTGCTTCCTTTCGAGAAAAGTTATTAGCTTGGTATGATGCCCATAAACGGGATCTCCCCTGGAGAAGGACCCAGGATCCTTATAAAATTTGGATCTCAGAGATTATGCTCCAGCAAACACGAGTCGATACAGTGATTCCTTATTATGAGCGTTTTTTAGACTGGTTTCCGACGGTTGCAGATTTGGCTCAAGCTCCTGAAGAAAAACTCTTAAAAGCTTGGGAAGGCTTGGGCTACTACTCACGTGTCCGCAATATGCAGAAAGCCGCCCAGCAGATCATGGAAAATCACGGAGGAGTGTTTCCATCAAGTTATGAGGAAATATCTAAACTGAAGGGAATTGGGCCTTATACAGCTGGTGCCATTGCTAGTATTGCCTTTGGATTAGCAGAGCCAGCAGTAGATGGCAATGTCATGCGTGTTCTATCCCGTTTGTTTGAAGTGGACTACGATATCGGAGTTCCGACCAATCGCAAGATTTTTCAAACCATGATGGAAATCTTGATCGATCCGGCCCGGCCGGGTGATTTTAATCAGGCTTTGATGGATTTGGGATCCGATATTGAATCGCCAGTCAATCCACGGCCGGAAGAGAGTCCTGTTAAGGAATTTAGCGTGGCCTACCAACATGGGACCATGGATCGTTATCCCATCAAGGCTCCTAAGAAGAAACCTGTACCTGTCTATCTAACAGCTTTTATTATCAAGGATAGTCAAGGCCGCTACTTGCTGGAGAAAAATGAGCGAGAAGGGCTTTTATCTGGTTTTTGGCATTTCCCCTTGATTGAAGTGGATGGCCTATCTGAGAACCTAGGTCAATTATCCCTACTGAATGGGCAAGGTCATGCAGAAGTCAACCCAGAAATTCTTTCCTTTGAACAAGACTATGACTTGGCTATTGAATGGCAGGACAGATCGTATCCTATCGTCCAGCATGTCTTTTCGCATCGCAAGTGGCAGGTTCAACTTCGTTACGGCCTAGTAAAAGAAGGAGAGCAACCAGCAAGTGAATCGACTGTTTGGTTAACACCAGAAGAATTTTCGGACTATCCTTTTGCTAAACCCCAGCAAAAGATTTGGACGACGTTTACGGAAAATGAAAAATAGCTAGAGATTATTCTCTAGCTATTTTTTTTATAGATGAGCGAATGCTTTGATTTCTTCTTCAGACATGGATGAGTCGCAACGAACACTGACTTCACCAGATTCGACATGTAAAAATCCTGGGACAGTTGGGATGCCGTAAGTTGAGCGGAAGGCTTGTAATGCGTCTAGCTGACTTGGTTCTTCACTATTAATAAAATAGATATGAGCTTTTGTTTCAGCTACGACAGTTGCTAATTTAGCAGCGAACTTCCGGCAGTAAGGGCAAGTCTTGCGTCCGATAAAGAAGGTCGCTGTTTCTTTTTGATCGATCGCTTCTTGCGCACGCGCGACAGTTGTGACTTCAAGATCTTTAATATCTTCTAAAAATTGTTCCATGAGATTACCTCGCTTTCTTCTATGTCTAGTATGCCATATTTTCTATAAAATCGCTGGTATTTGCTACGAAAGAAAGAGAGAGTGGGACAGAAATCGGTTATCGTTAGAATTCGATTTCTTTGTCCCGCCTCCGCACAGTTGAGTAGGGCTGTAAAAGCTGATGAAATCAGCGTAGTAGAGCCCACTCAACCACTGCGTCTTGCTCAACAATCAAAGATAATTGAGAGGCTAGGACTTTTGTCCCAGCCTCATGTTTTAGCCTACAAAAGCATTGATTTCTGCTTCGATATTCGCAATTTTTTCTTTAGCATCTGCTTCAGATTCACCAACTGTGGCGATGTAGAATTTGATTTTTGGTTCTGTACCTGAAGGACGAACGGCAAACCATGAATCATCAGCCAAGATGTATTTAAGAACGTTGCTTGGAGGAGTTGTCAATTTTTCAACGCCGTCAGCAGTAGTAGCTGTTTGTTCCAAGAAGTCTTCTGTCTTAGCAATGTCTGTGTTGTTAAATTGTTTAGGAGCATTGCCACGGAATTTATCCATAATTTTCTTGATTTCAGCAGCCCCGTCCACACCTGAAAGGGTAACAGAGATGGTTTTTTCTGCGAAGTAACCGTATTGTTTGTAGATTTCTTCGATACCATCTGCCAAAGTCATACCACGTGAGCGGTAGTAAGCTGCGATTTCAGCAACGATAAGAACGGCTTGGATAGCGTCTTTGTCACGTACGAATGGTTTGATCAGGTAACCGAAGCTTTCTTCGAAACCAAGCATGTAAGTGTGGTTGTGTTGTGTTTCAAATTCATGGATTTTTTCACCGATAAATTTGAAACCAGTCAAGACGTTAAACATAGTTGCGCCGTAGCTTTCTGCAATCTTAGTCACCAACTCAGTTGATACGATTGATTTACAGAGGGCAGCATTGGCAGGAAGGGTACCAGCTGTTTTGTGAGCTTCAAGAATGTATTTAGCAATGATCGCTCCGATTTGGTTACCAGAAAGGTTGAGGTAAGAACCATCTGGTTGGCGGATTTCAACACCAAGGCGGTCAGCATCTGGGTCAGTTGCAACCAATACATCAGCGTCTACTTTGCGGCCAAGTTCTTCAGCAAGAGCAAAGGCAGCTTGGTTTTCAGGGTTTGGAGATTTAACAGTTGAGAAGTCAGCATCTGGAACGGCTTGAGCCTCAACAACTTGAACAGCTTCAAATCCAGCTTGGGCAAGAGCACGACGAGCCAACATTTCACCAGTACCATGAAGTGGTGTGTAGACAATCTTCATGTCGCGACCGTATTCATTGATCAAGTCTTGGTTGATGTTAACGCCTTTCACTTCTTTCAAGTATTCAGCGTCGACGTTTTCACCGATAACTTCAATCAAGCCACTAGCTTTGCTTTCTTCAAGGTCAGCCAATTGTACAGTGAAAGGATTTTCGATAGCACGGATGTAATCTGTCAAAGCATCGGCATCTGCAGGTGGCATTTGTCCACCGTCTTCACCATATACCTTATATCCATTAAACGGAGCAGGGTTGTGGCTAGCGGTTACCATAATCCCAGCAAATGTGTGGAGATGACGAACAGCAAATGACAATTCAGGTGTTGGACGTAGGCTTTCAAATACATAAGATTTGATTCCGTGTGCAGCCAAAACTTGAGCAGATTCAAAAGCAAACTCAGGAGAGAAGTGACGGCTGTCGTAGGCGATCGCAACACCGCGTTTCTTCGCTTCCTCACCTTTTGAGTCGATTAATTGGGCCAACCCTTCAGTTGCTTGGCGAACAACATAGATATTAATACGGTTGGTACCAGCACCGATTAATCCACGCATACCAGCTGTACCGAATTCAAGGTTGGTATAGAAGGCATCTTCTTTTGTTTTTTCATCCATTGCGACCAACTCATCACGAAGGTAAGCTGGTAATTCAGCAAAGTCGAGCCATTTTTGGTAGTTTTCTTGATAGGTCATGCAAGCGTCTCCTTTTTGCTTATAATTTAATCGCTTACATTATAGCAAATTTTTTCTGAAAATTCTAGCGATAAATGTAAATCTTTTCAAAAAAATAGAGCTAATTCACCATCAAATAAAGCCAAGATAAATTGGTCTTGGCTTGAAAGGTTATTTTAATTTTTCAAGAGATGGAACGACGGCACTGGTAATGAGGACTGTAGCAATGACTTCGATGAGAGAGTTGGTAGATATAATCAAGGCTAGGAAATGTTGAATTCCACCACCGAAGCTATTTCCAAAGAAGAAATAAATCCCACTTAGAACGAAAACAGTATTGGTCATAGAGCCGACAATTCCAGCGATCATAAGTCCTGTACGATTGCGAATCCAGCGATAGACGAAGTAAGGGGTTACCCCAATGAGAATCCGAGGGACTATGGCAATGATAAGGGAGTAGAGATTCCCGTGAGGGACAAAGGGACTAAAGAGATAGCTGGCTGGTGTTATAACCAGGGTATTCATGGTGAGGCTAAAGAGTCCCATGAGGAGTCCTAGAATTGCTCCAGTTCGAGGTCCGTAGATAATAGAAGCGATCACGACAGGAATATGAACCAAGGTTGGTTGAATTCCTGATGGGACAAATTGCAAAATGAAGGACGTCACAAAGTGAATGGTGATCATCACGGCAAAAAAGATGGCAATTCGTGAAATAGAGGCTGATTTTCTCATAAACAATTCTCCTTAACAGCTTGGATGATAGTGTCGACAGTGGCTAGAGCTCCAGAACCTTGATCTCCACAAGCGAGAGTAGCCTCTCGAGGTTGGATGATCTGGTAACCATAGTCTTGTAAGAGTTTTAGATTTCGTTGGGTAGCAGGATGATCTAGCATTTTTGTATTCATAGCAGGGGCCAGTAATTTTTTAGTCCTTTGAGGCAAGGCTAGAGCTGTGCTTGTGACCATATTATCTGCAAGTCCCATGGCCAATTTAGCAATGGTGTTGGCACTGGCCGGCGCTACAAGAAAGAGGTCAGTTTCTTTCCCAATGTCGATGTGCTCGATCCGCTGTGGATCGTCTTCCACCATAACCTCTAGGCCTACTGGATTTTTTGAAAGAACTTGCAAGGTTAAAGGGGTGATAAATTTTTGGGCTGAAGGAGTCATGAGGACCTTCACTTCAAATCCCAATTTGGTTAGTTGGCTGGTAATATCAGCAGCCTTATAGGCGGAAATACTACCGGTAACCGCTAAAGTAATGTGTGTCATATGTACCTTTTTATTTGATATAACGTAGGATAGCCTCTGCGATTTCTGTTTTCGTAGAAGCTTCTAGAACGTGATCATCTGTTACTAGATAGGCTTGATGCTGACCGTTCTGAATCTTGGTCAGATCATTGGCAACGATCATGCTGGCATGATTTTTAACCAGGCTTTCACGCGCTACCTGGATCAACTCTTCAGAAGAAACGTCGACTAAAAGCTTAAAGCCGATCAGTTGAATGGCAGGGTTCCATTCTTTAACGAGCGAGATAATCTTCGGATTTTTCTTTAAGAAGAGCACCTGATATTCTTCTTTCGAAGAGATTTTGGTTTCGTGATTTTCGCGATGGATAAAGGTATGAAGATCCTGAGCATTCTTAACTTCATCAAGGCCTGTCATGTAAACAGGCGTATAGTCTGAGACTGCCATAGCATGGATTAATACCTGGTGACGAGGAACTTCCTTTTTCATTTGAGAGAGAAGTTCCTCAACATTGTCGATCAATAGAAGTCGAAGCTGTGGGTGAGGGTCGGGTTTAAGAGCGGTAGGCGTTGTGATCAAGGTCACCTGATGTCCCTTAGCAAGAGCCGTTTCTGCAAGGATTTTCCCTAGGCTCCCGGTGGAATGATTGGTGATCGAACGAACACTATCAATGGCTTCGCTCGTCCCGCCTGATGTAATTAAAATATGCATATGCTTATTTTACACAAAAAAGATACATAAGTAAAGTTCTGAAGCTATTAGGATTAGCTATGTGTAGCCATAAAATTTACATAAAAAACGAACGTTCGATTCAAAAGGTGAAAAAAATATGTTATTTTCGCGAATTTTAGGTATAATAGATCTATCAAATATAAAGGAGTCCCTTATGAAAACAGATATCGAAATTGCTCAAAGCATTGAACTCCAACCGATTGTAGACGTTGTGAAGAAAATTGGTTTGGTTGACGATGATCTTGAATTGTATGGAAAATACAAGGCGAAATTGAGCTTTGATAAGATTCGTGAAGTTGAGAAAAATACAGTAGGAAAACTTATCTTAGTCACTGCGATCAACCCAACTCCAGCTGGAGAAGGGAAATCAACCATCACCATTGGTCTAGCAGATGCTTTGAATAAAATCGGTAAAAAAACCATGATTGCCATTCGCGAACCTTCTTTAGGTCCAGTTATGGGGATTAAAGGTGGTGCTGCTGGTGGTGGCTATGCCCAAGTTCTACCGATGGAAGACATCAACCTTCATTTCACAGGGGATATGCATGCGATCACAACGGCTAATAACGCTCTCTCAGCATTGATTGATAATCATTTGCACCAAGGAAATGAGCTAGGAATTGACCAACGTCGGATTATCTGGAAACGGGCAGTGGACTTGAATGACCGCGCTCTTCGTCATGTTTCTGTCGGTCTTGGCGGTCCTTTAAATGGGATTCCGCGTGAAGACGGTTTTGATATTACCGTTGCTTCTGAGATCATGGCCATCCTTTGCTTGGCGACAGATATTGAAGATTTGAAACGTCGTTTGGCCAACATTGTAATTGGTTACCGTTATGATCGTAGTCCAGTTTATGTCCGTGATTTGGAAGTGGAAGGGGCTCTTGCCTTGATCCTCAAAGATGCGATTAAGCCAAACCTGGTTCAAACCATCTATGGAACGCCTGCCTTTGTTCACGGTGGCCCATTTGCCAATATTGCCCATGGATGTAACTCTGTATTAGCAACGACGACAGCTCTGCATTTAGCGGACTATACAATTACAGAAGCAGGTTTTGGTGCTGACCTTGGTGCTGAAAAATTCCTTGATATTAAAACTCCAAATTTGCCTACATCACCAGATGCAGTTGTGATTGTAGCGACTCTCCGTGCTCTTAAGATGAACGGTGGAGTGACTAAGGATGCTTTGACTGAAGAAAATGTAGAGGCTGTTCGTGCTGGTTTTGCCAACTTGAAACGCCACGTTGAAAATATCCGTAAGTTTGGCATTCCTGCAGTGGTTGCTATCAATGAATTTATCACCGATACAGCAGCGGAAATTGCTACTTTGAAAGAATTGTGTGCTGAAATTGAGGTGCCAGTTGAGCTTGCGAGTGTATGGGCGAATGGTGCTGACGGTGGAGTTGAACTTGCTGAAACCTTGGTTAAAACCATCGAAACAAGTCCAGCTAACTACACACGCTTGTATGATAATAACCTTTCTGTTGAAGAAAAAATTGAAAAGATTGTTACAGAAATTTATCGCGGTACGAAGGTGAATTTTGAGAAGAAAGCCAAGACACAAATTGCCCAAATCGTGAAAAATGGTTGGGATAAGTTGCCAATCTGTATGGCCAAAACACAATATAGCTTCTCCGATAATCCAAATGCCTTGGGAGCTCCGGAAAACTTTGAAATTACTATTCGTGAAGTGGTTCCAAAATTGGGAGCAGGCTTTATTGTCGCTTTGACTGGGGATGTCATGACCATGCCTGGTCTACCAAAACGTCCAGCTGCTTTAAATATGGATGTGGCTGCTGATGGAACAGCTATTGGCTTGTTCTAATAGACGTCTGATGACAAAAAACAACTTCTGTTCAAATGAGCAGAAGTTGTTTTATTATGTACTCGTCGAATGCTATGGTGCAAGAAGCTGATGACTGGCTTTGTGGTAGGTAAACCAAAGTTGGAGGGTCATTGGGACCCAAATGAGAGGCTCGCAAAGAATGACTCCTATATAGCCTGTATGAGGGATAATGAAAAGTACAAAGAGAATTTTTCCTGTTAACTCGATAAAGCTAGAAATCAAAGGGGTCAATTTTCTACCAATACCTTGGAGGGAATTCCCTAAAATCAAGAGGCATCCTAAGACCGGATAGAAGCAGGAGCTGATTTGCAGATAGAGACTGGCATTTGCGATCAAGTTAGGATCGCTAGATCCAGATATGAGGTTTGTTAAGAACGGGCTTGTAAAGAAGAGGAGGATGGCAACAATGATCGACCAAACGAAGGAGAGAAGACAAGCTTGTTTGACCCCTTTTTGAATCCGTCGAAAGCGTTTAGCACCAAAGTTTTGCGAGGTAAAGGTCGTCATACTAGTGGAAATAGCAGCCATTGGCAGGAGGGCAAAGGACATGATCCGACGAGCTGAGATTTGAGCACTTATGATGGTCATTCCAAGCTTATTGATAGCTGATTGTAAGATAACTGTTCCGATAGAGACAATAGAAGACATGAGCCCCATGGTCAATCCCTGACTGATTAAGTCTTGATAGAGCCTTTGATCCCAAACAAAATCGTTGCGATTTGGCAGGAGGAAAGGCACTTTTTTGCGAATATAAAAGAAACAAAGAAGTGCAGAAAAACTTTGCGCAATAATAGTCGCAATCCCAGCGGATTGGACTCCGAGATGGAGTTGGGTAATAAAATAAAGATCAAGAAGAATATTGAGAACGGCAGCGATAATCAAGAAGTAGAGTGCCGCTAAGCTATCGCCAACCGCTCGAAGAAGTCCGGCACAAAGATTATAGGCAAAGGTCACAGCTACACCATTGACAATAGTGGAGATATAGAGATAGGACTGAGCTATAATAGCTGGTGGGGTCCCTAAAAACTGGAGAAGGGGATAAAGACCCACAACACCAATAGATATCACGAAGAGACTGAGGATGCCGCCAATAACAGCAGTTGCCGCGACAGATTTTCGTAATTGGTCATCGTTTTTAGCTCCATAATTTCTCGCGATAATGATGCCCATCCCATTTCCAACACCGACGGCAAATCCAACAATCAAATCAAAAATAGCAGAGGTCGCCCCAACGGCGGCCAATGATTTTTGACCTAAAAATCGTCCTACAATCATGACATCCGAGGTATTGTAGAGTTGTTGGAAGATATTGGATAAAAGAATAGGAAAGGCAAAACTTAAAAGAGTAGGTAAAATAGGACCATCTATGAGGTCCACACGTTGAATTCTTTTCATAGTGCCATTATACCAACTTCAGTAACTAGCGACAAGCATCAGTAGTTGAATCCCCTTACATTTTTTGATATAATCGTGTCAGAAAAGGAGGCCATATGAGCTTAACGAGCCAATTAATCACTGAAACGTTCCCAGATCTGGATAAAGTCGAAAGGCTGAATATCGAAGCATTTCCAGAAGAAGAGCGTGTTCCTTTGTCAGAATTTTTACGCTATACGGACAATGACGATGCCAATTTCTTTGCTTTTTATAACGAGGAAGAATTTGTCGGATTTGCTTTTTCAATCTATAATCAGAAAGCTTTTTATGTCAGTTTCTTTGCCATTATGCCACATTTAAGAAGCCACGGATATGGTCAAGAAATCATTGAAAAATTGGTGGAATTTTACCAAAGGACCATGATTCTTGAAGTGGAACGTTTAGATGAAGAATGCGACAATATAGAGCAGCGTCAGTCTCGGATGGATTTCTATAAGCGAAATGGATTTAAAACTGCTAATGCTTTTTTAGAATACGATGATCTGAGTTTTGAGATTCTTTATCGAGGCGATCAATTTGATGAGGAGGCTTATCGGGACATCTTCCATAAACTGCAAGCAGAGAATTACTTTGATTTCCGTATTGAATACAGACGCTTTAGTGATCATTAGACATGATATAAAAAAAGTTCTCAGCTAATTTGCAGAGAACTTTTTGGTTACTAATTAAAGAAATAGTTCACGATACTCATGATTTGTGAAAAGAACCAAGGCAGAAACAGAAAAGCTAAGAAAGCAACATGCCATTTCCAATAGAGAGAAACTAGCCCAACCGTTTCTCGGATCCAAGCCGATGGGAGATAATAAAAAGCTGTTTTTGAACCGACACTGCGTCCAGGGATTTTTAATCGTCTCATAAAGACACCAGCCCGAAGAGCGTGAAAGGAATTGGTCACCACAAGGACACTCTTTCCTAGTCCCTGATCTTCAAGAATAGCCTTACTAAATGTCAAATTCTCAAAAGTCGTTCGAGAACGATTCTCAATCAAAATGTCTTCCTGTGGTACACCCTGTTCCATCAGGTAGTTTGCCATAGCTTCCGCCTCTGAGGTTAACTCATCAGCACCTTGACCACCAGAAACAATCAGTTTTGGTCGTCCCTCAAACTGCTCATAGATAGTCTTTGCTTTAGTTAGACGCTGGGCCAAAAGTGGTGGTACTTTATCCCCAATTAGACCGGAGCCGAGGACGATGATAGCATCGGGCTCTTTACGAACGGGGAAGTAATTGCAAAATGTCCCGTATAAAACATAAGAAAGATAAAGAAAAGTCGAGTAAAAGAGGGCAAAGTCTGTTGGATAAATCAAGAGATCTTTCCCTGGGAAATAAGGAAGGAAATGAAGCGCCAAGGTGCCGATAATAAAGATCCCATATAGGAGTGAGAGGAGGTTAGCCAACCTTTTGCCTTCAAAAGACATCATTTGCCGGCCGTTAAAAAGAAGAAAAACAGTTGAGAAAATAATACTGAGTAAAACAAGAATAGCAAGTACTGAAAAGATAATGATGGCAACCTTTTGGTTAAACCATAGCTCGGTACGAACAACTAGTAGAAGGGCAGAAATCAGGAGAAAAATGCCGAAACTTATTGAAAAGAGATAAGCATTGATCAGTCGTCTGCGGTCGTTCAAAAAGAAAAATAAAAAAATGGTAGCTGGAACCAACCAGAATAGATATAGAAACATGATGACTCCTAAATATAGTAGTAGTTCAATTGTAACATAATTTACTAAGAGATGCTCATTAACTCCACAATCGTTCAATGTTGTTAAAAGCCTTAACTGCTAATTGAGAAAATCAATAGATTCAGAAAAAAGGAATTGCCGTGGCGGATAAAAGCTGTTATACTAGAGAAGATTGACAAATGTAAAGGAGAACACATGTTACGAAAAGGTTCCTTAACAGGTTTGCTGTTATTTGGTATTTTCTTTGGTGCAGGGAATTTGATCTTTCCACCTGCGCTAGGTGCCCAGTCGGGTAGCCATTTTTGGCCAGCTATTGCTGGATTTGTCTTATCAGGAGTAGGAATTGCGATTATCACCTTGATTATTGGGACACTCAATCCTAAAGGGTATATCCACGAGATTTCGCGTAAAATCGCGCCTTGGTTTGCCATCGTTTATCTGGTAGCCTTGTACCTCTCTATTGGTCCCTTTTTTGCCATTCCAAGAACGGCTACCGTTTCCTACGAAGTTGGGATTGCTCCCTTGTTAGGAAATGCCAATGGAGGACTTGGTCTCTTCATTTTCACCTTGGTTTATTTCTGTTTAGCCTATTTGATTGCCCTCTATCCTTCTAAAATCTTAGATAGTATTGGTCGGATTTTAACACCGATCTTTGCAATTTTGATCGTTGTACTGGTTGTCCTTGGTGCTGTCAAGTACAGCGGACACGCGCCTCAAGTGGCAACAGAAGCCTACCAAGCATCTGCCTTTGGGCAAGGTTTCCTTGAAGGGTATAACACTTTGGATGCTCTTGCTTCAGTAGCCTTTAGCGTCATCGCAGTGACTACTCTTAATCAACTTGGTTTCACCAGCAAAAAAGAGTACATTAAAACCATCTGGATCGTTGGGATCGTTGTAGCCATTGGCTTTAGTATTTTATACATTGGCTTGGGGTATCTTGGAAATCATTTCCCAATTCCAGCAAAAGTAATGGCATCTGATGCCAATAAAGGGGTCTATGTCCTTTCAGAAGCGACCAAGGCTATCTTTGGCCCAGCTGCTCAAATTTTCCTTGCAGGTATGGTGACGGTGACTTGCTTTACCACAACAGCAGGTTTGATCGTATCGACAGGGGAATTCTTCCATAATACTTTCCCTAAAATTTCTTACAAAATCTATGCAACTCTCTTTACCTTGATTGGATTCTCCATTGCCAATCTTGGTTTGAGTGCCATTATTGCCTATTCATTGCCTGTTTTAATGATCCTCTATCCAATCACCATTACTATTGTGTTGATTGTGATTGTAAATAAATTTACTCAACTATCAAAACCAGGAATGCAGCTGACTATTTTCCTAGTTAGCTTGGTTGCGATTGGAGATGTTCTGGCAAGTACCTTTAAACTTGCAGGACTAGCAAATATCATTAAGCACTTGCCGTTTGCTGCCCAATCCCTCCCATGGTTACTACCAGCAGTCGTTGGTATGGTCCTTGCTCTGTTCTTGCCCAATAAACAAAGTGCAGAAGAAGAATAAGATTTACTAGAAACTCTAAAGTTCCCCGCTTTAGAGTTTTTTTATTTTGAAACTAGTACCTAAAGAGTTTCTTTAAATACAAACCGTAGCAAAAATTTTTAATTTAAGGAATGGCATGTTATACTATTTCTAACATATCAATATACGGAGCATTTTATGAATCAAATCGTTTTCTCTTTCACTGTCTTTCTGGCAGGGATTCTCTCCTTTTTCTCTCCCTGTGTCTTTCCTTTGCTCCCGGTCTACATTGGCGTTTTGCTAGGAAGTGATCAGGAAAAATCCGTTCAGATTTTTGGGAAAAAGATACGCTGGCATGGCATCGTTAAGACCTTGTGTTTTATCGCAGGTGTTTCTGTTATTTTCCTTATCATAGGTTTCGGAGCTGGCTTATTGGGGCAGGTTATGTATACCAACTGGTTCCGCTACGTGATGGGAGCGCTGATCATTATCCTTGGTCTTCATCAGATGGAAGTCTTTCATTTTCATTTCCTTGAGAAGCAAAAATCAGTAGATTTTGGAGCCAACAAACAGAAGAATGAGTTGTTTTCAGCCTTTCTTCTTGGTCTTGGCTTTAGTTTTGGTTGGACGCCTTGCATTGGCCCTGTATTAGGATCGGTTCTTGCATTAGCAGCATCCAATGGACAAGATGCCCTCGTGGGTGCTCTCTATCTCTTTATCTATACATTAGGGATGGCCATCCCATTCTTGCTCTTGGCACTGGCATCAGGCCTTGTATTGCCTTATTTCAATCGTCTCAAACCCCATCTCTTGTTGCTGAAGAAAATCGGTGGAGCCATCATCATTATTATGGGGATTCTCTTAGTCTTGGGACAATTAAATAGCTTGTCTTCAATCTTTTCATAAACCAAATGGAGGTATTATACCTATGAAATTTATCAAATATACGTGTTTTTCAATCCTGTCAATCGCTTTACTGTCTGCTTGTTCGATGGAGCAATCGAGTGAGAGTGGTATGAAGAATATGAGCAATCAAACCATGACCAACACAACCGCTAGTAAACATCCCTTGGTAGGAAAAGAAGCGAGTGACTTTGAGCTAAAGGATATGAAGGGGAATACGGTTAAACTTTCAGACTACAGAGGGAAGAAGGTATATTTGAAATTCTGGGCAACCTGGTGTAGTCCTTGTCGCCAAAGCATGCCTGAACTTAATAAATTGGTTGAAGAAAAGGACAGAGATTTTGAGATTCTCACGGTTATGGCACCGGGAATGCAAGGGGAAAAAACAGAAGAAGAGTTCGTCGAATGGTTTGCCCAACAAGATTATCCATCAGTGCCCGTCTTGTATAATCCAGATGGCTCTGCCTTTGCGAACTATCAAGTACGTTCCATTCCTACAGAAGTCTTTATTGATAGCCAAGGGAAGATTGGTCATGTGCAGCTAGGGGCTATTTCAAACGAAGATGCTAAGAAGATTATCAAGGAGTTAAAATAAAAAAATGAAGCACGAAGCTTCATTTTTTTATTAGTTGCTTGCACCAGAAGTGGCATCAGCATCTCCGTGGCCTCCGTCACCATGTCCTCCAGCATCAGAAGCACCAGAAGTTGCATCTGCATCACCATGACCACCAGCAGGAGCAAATGGTCCGCTACCACCTACAAGGCGTTGACCTGTTGTTTGCAGGTACCAGTCTAACCATGGTTTGAAGTTGAAGACAATCTCATTGATACCAGCGTAAGAACCATCTTCATAATACATTGCTTGGTAGTTGTGGGTGTTGATCACGCCTTCAGGAGATCCTGGAACAATAGTTCGAACATATTCTTGGTTTCCGTTGCGAAGAGTGCCGATTACCCATTCAACGTTTTTCATACGTGCGGGTGGAAGGGATCCGTGAACGGTTGACATCCGGCTACCAGATTGAGGTGGCACGCGTTTAGCAAACATGGTATCTGGATCTTGATGAGCATTGTTGTAGTAAAGGAATTGGTTGTTATCATCGGCATATGTCAACTCAAATGGCATGGCCTTCAAGAACATATTAATTTGGTCAACGGTTAGAATACCGTGGTCCAATTTGACATAAGTATCTCCAGAAACAGCACCTGTAAGTTCAGCTACTTTTTCAACCCAATCTGGATCATCCGGATCTACCTCAGTAACAGTTGTAGCAATTGGATGATTACAATCTAAATCTTCTGGTTCAATTGGTTTTGGTTTTTTCAATTTGGATACAACCTCAACGTATTTCATAAAATTATCCAAGCAGGTTTCGAGGAATTTGACGGTTCCTTCGTTGATGATATTGCCATCTTCGTCAAAAGCTTCTTTTGCTTTTCCAAGAAGGAATTCATTACCTGGAAGAGTATAAGCATTGACACCTGGAGCATCAAGGATCTTGCGGAGGTGAACCTGAGCACGTGATGTCCCTTGATCATAGTAGGAAGCACCAACGATCATGACTGGTTTGTTTTCAAATGGATGCACCTCAAAAGATAGCCATTCAAGAACAGATTTAAGAGCAGCAGAGATCGTATGGTTGTGCTCTGGAGTAGCAATGATGACACCATCTGCTCGAGTAATTTTATTGTACAAAAGACGTAATTGGAAACTTTCGTCCCATTTTTCATCTTGGTTAAACATTGGAACTTCATCGATTTCAAGAACTTCCAATTCAAATTTGATCTTAAATTGGCGGCGAATGAATTCCAAGAGTTTACGGTTATATGATTGATCGTAGTTTGATCCTACAAGTCCTACAAATTTCATTCTTTTCTGTCTCCTATCTTACAAGTTTTCCCAGTCAAATTCTTCAGCATCTTTGCGAAGCAATTCTTGGGCGTGGCGTAATTTGTCTGTGATTTTCACAAACACACGGAAATCATTGAAGATGGCATCTAATTTTTGAATAACATCCAAATCTACTAAGTCTCCATTTTGATCAAAGGCTTGCAATGAATGAGAGAGCAAGAATTCATCTGGCAAAACAGTCGCTTTAATTTCTGGAGCATTTAAGATTTGACGGAGTTGGAGTTGGGCGCGTGAAGATCCCAAGGTACCGTATGATGCCCCAGTAATCATGACTGGTTTGTTCAACAATGGGAAGACTCCGTATGAGAGCCAAGCTAGAGCACTCATCAAGACCGCTGGAATAGAGTGGTCGTATTCTGGAGTCCCAATAATGACTCCATCAGCCTCCTCAATTTTTGCAACAATATCCAAGACAGCGTCAGGTACTTGTTTGTCGGCTGGTTTGTTAAAGACAGGGATATCTTTAATTTCGACCAATTCGATCTCAGCCTTATCAGCAAAATGTTTTTGCATGTATTGAAGCAGTTGACGGTTTGTAGAACGTTTGGAGTTAGTCCCCACAATCGCAATAAGTTTTACCATGGAAATTTCCTTTCTGATAACAGAATTATAAATAAGATTGAAGCCCACTTGTATAGGCGATCTTGCCTGATTGTGAAACCAATAAGGTCTCTATACCAGGAAGTGATTCAACAGTGTTGAGGATAGAAGTAGGAGAGTCCCCGAACAGGCGGGTAGTCCATATCTCCCCGTCTACGGATCGATCAGATATAATGGTGATACTGGCTAAGTCTGTCTCAACCGGATAGCCTGTCACGCTATCAAAGATATGGTGAAACGACTGGCCGTCGACTTCTAAATGACGCTCGTAGATGCCAGAGGTGACAACAGATTTGTCCTTGACTGAGAGGACCAGTAGGTGCTGGCCTCTTTTTTCAACTGGATTTTGAATACCAATCCGCCAAGGCTGTTGTTTAACGGGGTGTTGACCGACGGTTAGGATATTTCCTCCAAGATCGATCAAGGCATCCTTGATTCCCTTACCTCTCAGATAGGTAGCAATTAGATCTGCGCTATAGCCTTTTGCTAAAGCTCCCAAGTCGATCTTCATTCCAGGACGTTTCAAAAAGACTGTATAGTTTTCTTGGTCTAATTGAATCTGCTGGAGATCGATCTTTAAAAGCGCTTGTTCGATTTCTTCTGGTGCAGGCCGTCTGGCATCTGAAAATCCGATCCGCCAGGTTTGCACCAGAGGGCCGATAGCAATGTTTAAATGGCTATTTTTAGCTTGACTATGCAAGGTACCTAATGCAATCAGTTCAAAAAGATCTGGATGAACTTGAACAGGAGCAATACCAGCTTGGTGATTGATTTCCATGAGTTCAGAACTTGCATCATTAGCACTGAAGCGATGTTCGTAGGAGCGAAGAAGTTCAAAGCAATGCGTAAGGAGTTCATCCGCTTGTGGGTCACAGATCGAAACGGTGATGGTGGTTCCCATCAGACGTTCGGATCGACTACTTAGGTCCACTAAAAATCTATCCTTTCCAATTTTCACTTACTTACAGTATACCAAATAGAGACCGTTTTCACAATCCTTTCGGACAAATTATTTGACATTTTATGAAAGCTGTGAGAGGAAGCTTTCAGAAGGTTTGAAGAAAAGATCACAAATATTGAGCAAATATCTTGTAACCGATATCATTTTTATGATATACTCAAGAAGTAAATTTTAATTAAAGGTAGGATTTATTCTATGAGTAAAATCGTTGTTGTAGGGGCAAACCATGCCGGAACAGCTTGTATCAACACTATGTTAGATAATTTTGGAAATGAAAATGAAATTGTGGTTTTTGACCAAAACTCAAACATTTCATTCCTTGGATGTGGGATGGCACTTTGGATCGGTGAGCAAATCGATGGTCCAGAAGGTCTCTTCTACTCTGATAAAGAAAAATTGGAAGCAAAAGGTGCAAAAGTCTACATGAACTCTCCTGTTCTTTCAATTGACTATGACAACAAAGTGGTAACTGCAGAAGTTGATGGAAAAGAACACAAAGAATCTTATGAAAAATTAATCTTTGCGACCGGATCAACACCAATCATTCCTCCAATTAAAGGAGTTGAAATCGTTCCTGGTAACCGCGAATTCAAAGCAACTCTTGAAAATCTTCAATTCGTTAAACTGTACCAAAACGCTGAAGAAGTGATCGAAAAATTGAAAGACAACAGCAAACACTTGAACCGTATCGCCGTAGTTGGTGGTGGTTACATCGGTGTTGAACTTGCTGAAGCTTTCGAACGTCTTGGTAAAGACGTTGTCTTGGTGGATATCGTGGACACTGTCTTGAACGGCTACTATGACAAAGATTTTACAGACATCATGGCGAAAAACTTGGAAGACCACAACATCCGTTTGGCTCTTGGACAAACTGTTCAAGCAGTTGAAGGAGATGGTAAGGTAGAACGTCTTGTAACCGATAAAGAAACCTTCGATGTAGACATGGTCATCTTGGCTGTTGGTTTCCGTCCAAATACAGCTCTTGCAGATGGTAAGATTGAACTCTTCCGCAACGGTGCCTTCCTTGTCGATAAGAAACAAGAAACGTCACTTCCAGGTGTCTATGCAGTTGGTGACTGTGCGACTATCTATGACAATGCACGTGGTGAAATGAGCTACATCGCACTTGCATCTAATGCGGTTCGTTCAGGTATTGTTGGTGCCTACAATGCGACCGGTCATGAATTGGAAGGAATCGGTGTTCAAGGTTCTAACGGTATTTCGATTTACGGTCTTCACATGGTTTCAACTGGTTTGACACTTGAAAAAGCAAAAGCTGCTGGCTTCAATGCTGGAGAAACTGGTTTTAACGACCTTCAAAAACCTGAATTTATTAAACATGATAACCATGAAGTTGCTATTAAGATTGTCTATGATAAAGACACTCGTAAAATTCTTGGAGCTCAAATGGTATCACGTGATAGCGCCATCTCAATGGCTATCCACATGTTCTCACTTGCAATTCAAGAACATGTGACGATTGATAAGTTAGCCTTGACTGACTTGTTCTTCTTGCCACACTTCAACAAACCATATAACTACATCACAATGGCAGCTTTAACTGCTGAATAATGACTGAATGAAAAACAAAGCTAGCGGTGCTAGTTTTGTTTTTTTCTGTCTTTGCATGTATGCAGGGTCAGTGAAATAAGGTATAATGAATAGGATAAGAGTTTGAAGGAGTTAGGGAATGTCTGAAAAAGAAGAAGCCTTAAAAAATGAATTTCGTTTTGCCTCTAGTTCGATTGTGGCACATATTGTCAGAGGTGTTCTGGTTGGGATCGTTGTGGGCTGTGTCGTCTCAAGTTTTCGTTTTTTGATCGAACATATTTTTAATTTTGTTCAAGGCGTCTACAAGGAGATGTCTGGTCAATCACTATATTTGCTGGCGATGCTGTTGGGGTACGGGGTGATCGTACTGATTGCTGGTCGCCTCATTCGCACCAATCGGGATATCAAGGGATCAGGAATTCCTCAAGTCGAAGCAGAGCTCAAGGGACTCTTAGCGGTGAGCTGGTGGGATACCTTGTGGAAGAAGTATATTCTAGGTGTATTAGCCATTGGAAGTGGCTTGATGCTTGGTCGTGAAGGTCCTAGTATTCAATTAGGGGCTATGGGTGGAAAAGGAGTGGCCCATTATTTGAAGGTCAGCCCAGTTGAAGAGCGGTCTTTGATTGCAAGTGGAGCTGCTGCAGGCCTTGCAGCCGCCTTTAATGCACCTATAGCAGGACTTTTATTTGTCGTGGAAGAAGTCTACCATCATTTTTCTCGATTCTTTTGGATTTCGACCTTGGCCGCTAGTCTGACTGCTAATTTTATTTCACTCAATGTCTTTGGTCAAACACCCGTACTTCATATGCCGCAAAATATTCCGCCGCTCCATTTGTCTCAGTACTGGATTTACCTTTTTCTCGGAGTCTTTTTGGGGGCAGCAGGTTATGTCTATGAAGTAGTGGTGCTGAATATCGGTCGATTGTATCGTTTACTTGAAAAGATTTTTCATGTTCCCTCTCATTACTCTTCCTTATTTGCCTTTGTCTCGATTATTCCAATCGGCTATTTCCTTCCACAAATTCTTGGTGGCGGGAACCAATTGGTTTTGGATTTAGCTCGAGTACCGTATCCAGTTCTATCGATCCTTCTCTATTTTATGATCCGTTTTATCTGGAGTATGTTGAGCTATGGTAGTGGTCTACCTGGCGGAATTTTCTTGCCCATTCTAGCTTTAGGATCTCTTTTAGGCGCGATCGTTGGAACTTTCCTCCAAAACATTGGCTTTATCTCCCAAAATCAATTACCTCTCTTCATTATTTTAGGAATGAGTGGGTATTTTGGGGCTATTTCGAAAGCTCCTTTAACCGCTATGATTTTGGTAACAGAGATGGTCGGTGATATTCGTAGTTTAATGCCACTGGGTATGGTCACCTTGCTGGCTTACATGATCATGGATCTCTTCCATGGAGCACCAGTCTATGAAGCCATGCTGGAGCAACTCTTACCTGATAAGGCGCAAGAAGAAGGAGAGTTGACCTTGATTGAGATTCCTGTATCCGAAAAGATTGCAGGGAAACAAGTTCATGAACTCGAACTCCCCCAAGATATTTTGATTACTACGCAAATGCGAAGTGGTAAGAGCTATACGGTCAATGGTGCGACCCGCTTGTATCTAGGTGATAGCATCTTTGTGGTGGTGAAAGAATCTGAAATTGGACGTGTCAAGGATATTCTTTTGTAGAAGACAGTTTCTTAGAAAAGTCTTTCTATTATTAAATTTTCAGACAATTGTTGAAAAATGAGAAAACTTCTGGTAAAATAAGTCCAAGAACAAAAGAGGAGAAGTCTTTCATGAAAAAATATAGTCTACTCTTATTGAGTGTTGCTCTTTTAGCAGGGTGTGCGAATTCTACTAGCAAACAGTCGAGTCAAAAGACGCAAACCAGCTCAACGGTGCAGTTGTCAAAGGCTGACCAGAAGACCTTGGACAATGCGACAGCTGAATACAAAGACTTTGTTGAAATGCAAATTGACCAATTGCTCAAGGATACAGAAGGTTTCCGAGATACCCTAAAAGCTGGGAATTTGGAAGAAGCTAAAAAACAATATCCCTTGATCCGCATGGCCTATGAACGCTCCGAACCGATTGCTGAAACCTTCGGAGAATCGGATGTCAAAATCGACTACCGTTTGGTGGATTATGTGGATGAAAATAAATCAGAAGATGGCTGGTCAGGTTTCCACCGGATTGAGCGTATCCTTTGGGAAAACAATACCACAGATGGCACTGACAAATATGCAGACCAACTGGTGAACGATATCAAGGAGTTGAAAGCTAAGATCGCAACCGTTGATGTGACTCCTGATGTGATGCTAACTGGGGCTGTTGATCTGCTAAATGAAGTGGCAACGCAAAAGATCACGGGTGAAGAAGAAGTCTTCTCTCATACAGATCTGTACGACTTCCGTGCCAATATTGAAGGAGCTGAAAAGATTTTCTCTCTCTTTAAACCTTTGATTGAGAAAAAAGATGCCAAGTTGGTTAAAACCTTGGAAGCAGAATTCAAAAATGTCAATGATTTATTGGACAAACACATGACTGATGAAACAAATTACAAGTCTTACACAGATTTGACCAAGGAAGATACCAAGGAATTGGCTGAAGCGGTGACCAAACTTGGTGAACCTTTGTCTCAAATGGGTGTGATTTTAGATGGGAAATAAGAAAAATGGCTGACGAAAAATTTTTAGATAAAAAAATGGACCGTCGTGAATTTCTTAAAAAAGCAGGTATTGGAGGGGCTGGTATTGCACTGGGCCTTTCTGGTGCATCTGCTTTTTTCGCTAATCAAGACAGTTCCAGTAAAAAAGCTTATGATGGGGATGAAGACATCTCTTTTTATGGCAAGCATCAAGCCGGGATTACGACAGCCATGCAGAAGGCTTGCTACTTGGTGGTGCTGGATCTTCACACGACGGACAAAAAAGAAGTCATCCAGCTCTTTAAAGACTGGACTGATTATAGTAGTAAATTAGTCGAAGGAGAATTGGTCAAAAAAGATGGTTCCAATGCCCTCTTGCCTCCAACAGATACAGGTGAAACAGTAGGACTCAATCCCTATCGCTTGAGCCTGACGTTTGGGGTTTCGGCTACCTTTCTCAAGAAACTGGGCTTGGAAGCTAAACGTCCAAAGCTCTTTCGTGATTTGCCTCCATTTCCAAAGGAGCAGTTGCAGGACAAATACACTGGTGGCGATATCGTCATTCAGGCCTGTGCCGACGATGAGCAAGTAGCCTTTCATGCGGTCCGAAATCTCATCCGCAAGGGTCGCAATACCATCACCATGAAGTGGAGCAAGTCCGGTTTTGCAGCGATTGGTGACCGAAAAGAAACACCGCGTAACCTCTTTGGCTTTAAAGATGGAACAGCAAATGTCACGACGGAGAAGGACTTTGATAAGGTCGTCTGGACTGACAGCAAGGACTGGATGAAGGGTGGTTCCTATATGGCTCTTCGCCTAGTCCAAATGCACTTGGAAACTTGGGACCGGACCAATTTGCAGGAGCAAGAAAACACCTTTGGTCGCTACAAGGAGTCAGGCGCTCCATTTGGGAAAACCAACGAATTTGATGAAGTGGATTTATCTAAACTACCAGTAGATTCACATGTCCGTTTGGCCAAAGAAGTGGATCGTCCGATTTTACGGCGTTCCTATTCCTATTCGGATGGCATCAATGAACAGACTGGGCAATTTGATGCAGGTTTGATTTTTATCGCCTTTCAAAAAGATCCAAACAGTTTTGTTAAAATCCAAACCAATCTAGGTGCAGTGGATAAAATGAACGAGTACATCACCCATATCGGAAGCGGACTCTTTGCTTGCTTTTCAGGCGTAGAGAAAGGAGGCTATCTTGGTCAAGCACTCTTTGAATAAACTTTTGATCTTGTTAGGCCTTCTTGCCTTGTTCTGGACTCATCCAGTGGCTGCGGAATCTTATAGCGATCTCTTTATCAAGATCACAGATGCAACAACCGCTGTAGAAAATAAGAACCAGGATAAGGCCAAGGAATTGATCGCTGAGATTCAGGATAATTTTGAATCCAAAGATCACCATGATTCCAAGGCAGGAAAAAAAGTTAGCCAAGCTCTAGCTATAAAAGGGGAGGTAACCAAAGAGGATCTCACCAAGATCTCATCAGCCTTGCTAGCTTTTGAAAAAGAGCAAAATCCGGTCGATTTAGAGGCGGAAAAAGACAAACTCGTGAGTCGCCTCGCTCCTTATTTTAAGAACTTACAAGATGCCATTACAGCTAAGGATCTGGAGAAAACCCGTCAAAGCTATGCAGATCTCAATAATACCTGGACACGAAACGAAGCAGTGGTAAGGGATCATAGCACAGCCTACTATGGCAAAATCGAGACGGCCATTTCGCTCTTACGTAGTAGCATTGAAACAGAGCCTACTGACTTCACCAGCATCCAGTCCTCCTATGATGACCTCAAAAATGGGATTGATGCCTTTGTAAAAGGAGAAGCGATTAGCAGTGCTAGTACGGATTTGACACTGAAAGATGGGATCAAGCTTTTGGAGAAGGCGCAAAGCCAATTCCAATCTGGCGACGATAAATCTGCTGCAGCAACTATGAAGCAGTTCATCACCATCTGGCCAACTATTGAGGGGGATGTCAGCACGACCAATCCAAGCCTCTACACGCGCGTAGAGAGTGAATCCCCGGTCATTATGGTTAAGGGGAAAGAAAAGACCTATCAAGAGAAATTACAAGCCTTGATCAGGGACCTTTCTGCGATCGATACGACAGCTTCTTACAACGCTTTTGATGCTATGTTGATTCTTCTGCGTGAAGGAGTAGAAGCGCTTCTGATTGTCATGGCCCTTGTAACGACCCTTAAGGCTGCTAAGATGAGGAAAGGCCTCAAATGGGTCTACGGTGGGGCTGCTGCGGGGGTTCTTGCCAGCGCAGCGATCGCTCTTGTTCTGCAAGTAGCTTTTCCAGCCGTTACTTCGGGGTCTAACCGGGAAATCATTGAAGGTGGCGTTGGGATTTTCGCTGTGGTCATGATGATCCTCATTGGAATTTGGCTACACAGCAAGTCCTCTGTCAAACAGTGGAATGCCTTCATGGACCGTCAGATGAAGACGGTAACTGCTACAGGAAGTTTTGTCTCTATGTTTGCCCTCAGTTTCTTAGCAGTCTTTCGTGAAGGAGCTGAGACCATTCTCTTCTATGTTGGGATCATTCCACGGATTACAACCACGAATTTCTTATTAGGAATCGGGCTTGCCATAGCCGTTCTCATCATTATTGCAGTGGCCATGACCAAGGCCAGTCAAGCCATCCAACCTCATCGAATCTTTTTCATTCTGACGTGGTTGATTTACGCCTTGGCCTTCAAGATGCTAGGTGTCAGCATCCACGCCCTACAGTTGACCAATATCCTACCGAGTCATTTGGTCAATGGACTTCCTACCATTGATTGGGCGGGGATCTATCCAAGCTGGGAAGTTATTCTTCCCCAACTACTCTTTGTGGCCCTGATTGCCCTTATCACGGTGAGACAACATGGCAAAGAGTAGAGCAGATAAAATGACCATTGTCGAGCACTTGGTCGAATTTCGAAAACGATTGATCGCGGTGGTCTTGTGTTATATTATCGTCTTCATCGTAGCCTTTGTATTTGGAGGAGAACTCTACCAGATCTTGACCGCTAGCCTGCATCAAAAACTGCTGGTACTAGGGCCAAATGATATCCTCTGGATCTATGTTTCGCTGGCTAATCTCACAGCCTTTAGCCTGACCCTGCCCTTTATTGTCTACCAGATTTGGCAATTTGTAAGGCCATCTTTGAGGGAGAAGGAGGCGCGTGCAGTCTTTGCCTACATCCCAGCTAGCTTTATTTGCTTTGTTCTGGGGCTTGCATTTGGTTATTTCTTTGTCAGCCCAGCTATTTTAGAGGTCCTGATGCGCTTAGGAGAAGGGCTCTTTGATACCCAATTAACGGCACAAAATTATTTAACCTTCTTATGGCATACCACCTTGCCTTTAGGTGTCTTGTTTGAGTTACCAGTTTTGGTCGCTTTTCTGACCTCGATCGGGCTTTTGACACCACAGTTTTTAATCACCTACCGTCGTTACGCTTACTTTGTCCTACTGGTCTTAGCCGTCGTGCTAACCCCAGCGGACTTTATCAGTGACTTGGCCATGACGCTCCCTTTGATCCTCTTATTTGAAGTGAGTGTAGCCGTCAGTAAAGTCATCTATTCGAGAAAAAGGAGAAACTAATGGGAATTTTACGTGATATTGGAGCACCAGGTTTGATCATCATCATCCTGGGAGCCCTCTTGATTTTTGGACCAAAACGCCTGCCAGAGTTGGGACAGTCCATCGGCAAAATGTTTGCTGAATTTAAGACAGCTGTCAATAAAGGCAGTGAAGAAGCTGATCATGACGCAAAAGAAGACAAGAAAGAAAAAGAATAATCAGACAATTTTTAAAATTCTATTGAGTTCGATTGCATAAAAAGGTATAATAAGACAAGGACTTGCAATCGACGAAGGAGGAAACTATGATTATTACGATTTTGTCACTCATTTTCTATTTCAGCTATATCGGATTCTTATGCTGGTTAGTCGTAAAAATTGTCGAAAAATTGTTCAATTTCTTATTGAACCGTTAATAAAGAAATAATCCATTTCACCCTGTGTGAGTGGATTTTTTGTATCCAATTCAGTTAGAAAGATTAAAACAAAGAGGTTTTAACGGTCTCAGATTGAAGATAAAGTCATATAAAAACTTTCCTTAAGTGAGTACGGACGTCAGCGAACTTCTTAGAAGTTCCATGACTAAATCAAGATACAAAGGACGTCAGCGGACAAAGTCAAAATAGGAATTTAGAAAGCAAGTGAAACAACACAACAAAACCATCGTTTTACTGACTGTTTTGTTTATTGCTATGCTTTCCATTTCAATGTTTTTATATCTTTCAACTCCTAGTATTTTTTGTTACTAGTGATGGACTATATCGTTTGTTTTTCTTATCTATTTTATAAGAAAGTTAAGCTTAATAGAAATACAGTAATTACAAGATTCTAATATTTTCTGTTATAGCTTTATGTGGCATGGGTATAAATTGATATAACTTTTATTATCTATGGTATAATGAGATAAATTTGGAGTTGTAGAGGTGAGCATTTGGAAGGACATAGACCTGATTTTAGAGATATTAAATCATTTGAAGAATTTAACAGATACTACTGGTATCGAGAAGAGCTTTCACAAATTTGTAAGTACCTTGGATTAGAATACAGATGTACAAAAAAAGAATTAAATCATATTATAGAACAATATTTTAAGGGAAATAGAGTAGAAAAATTTTTGAGGAAAAGAAACAAAAATCAAACCGAAATAATAACCCTAAATACATCATTACTTGAATGTGGGTTTTCCTTTAATCAGAAATTTCGTGATTATTTTTCAGCTGTAACAGGTGTTAATCCGTTTAAGTTTAATGCTGATATGGCAACTGCTTGGAGAAAAGTAAAATGGGACAACAACATAAATTTTACAATCAAAGATATGATTAAAATATACTATGGAGAGTCAGACTACGCCAAGTATGATAATTCAGCTTGCCAATGGAATCAATTTCTAAAAGACTTTTGTGCAGATGAATTTAGCAATCATTACTCCAACAAGTTAAAAGTTGCGGCTATCCTTTGGAATGAAGTTAGAGATTCAAAAAATAAAAAAATTTATTCACGGGGACTTCTAAAAGAATATAGCTACAAAATAGAGGAGTACTGTAAGTAAACAATTTCAAGTTTGTCGAACGGAATATAAAGTAATAAAGACGTTAGAAATAAAAAATCTATCGTCTTTTTCATGCCTATTTTCAATTTATATTGCTATCAATAAATAGGGAAAACTCGCAAGAGTTGCTAACTAGTATTTCAAACGCCTCTCACTAATATATACACGACAAAATGCTAATCTTCCTATATCCTATTTTTCGCAACTCTAGTATATCAGATGAACATGTCTTTTGTGTTGCACTTCATTTTTCAACAGGGCAAATAAAAAGATAGTTGAAAACTATAGAATATTGAAATTACGCTATTTTTAGTCCAACTGAAACTCATACTTTCCAAACCAGACTTAAAAAAGCTCGTAAAGCATCACAATTTAGTAAAGGTTAATTCGTTACTGGAATTACTTACAAGATCTTAGCACTCTGTTTCTGCAGAGTGCTTTTTTGTTTTATAGAATATAAGAAAATAGAATACGGATATGGTATAATGGAGTAACAAGTATTTCATTAGAGGAAGTGGCCAGATGAAAATTATAGTTGATCGAGATTCAGTTTGTGCCGGAGATGATATTTACAACCATGAGATGACATTCGAGGTGCCAGAAAGCCTCACTGTTGCTGAATTCTTTAACTTCGTGCAGAACCATGGCTTCTTAGCTGCCATTCAAGGAAATGATGTAGCGTGGGGGCTTCAAAATAGCACGGGTAAAATCGGAGAGTATTTTACAAAAACAGGAGAAGTCACGCATTCAGAAATTAACATTAAAGATAAAATTGATGAAGCTGGTGGCAAACCTAATTTCTATGTACGCTATTATAGTAACCCGGAATGGGCAAGAGAAAACAGTAGTAGAGGATAAGCTTGAAGAAGAAAGAGTTTTTAGTCCGAATGAATTTGAAAAACAAATTGCTTAGTTAATAGCACTCCTTCTACGAGATTATAAAATTCATTTTACAATCTCGTAGAAGGGGTCCAGCAACCTGAGGGCGCTATCCTTCAAATTTTTCTCCCAAAATGTGTCCAAAATATTGACAGAATTCCAAGAAGACCTTCAACCTCTGTTAGAGGATTATTTGAGAGCTAATTCAGAATACTGGAAAGAATACCAAGATCAGTTCAGAGAGCTATTTGACAAGGATTTTTATCAAAAACAACGAGAAGAAATAATGTCTACAGGCTATGTGGTTGATAGTCTGAAAGCTAGTCTCTGGTGTCTAGGGACAACAGAGACTTTTGAAGGAGCTGCTTTAAAAGCGGTCAATCTCGGAAATGACACCGATACGATTGGTGGCATCACAGGAAGCTTTGCTGGAGCTCTCTATAAACTGGAAGGTATTCCAGATAAATGGGGACAACAATTGGTGAATAGAGAATTGATCGATGAAAAATGTCAAAAATTGATAGAGTGCCTAGGTCAGTTAGATCTATTTATGAATGTGGAATACTTGCTTTCTCTGCTAGATGATCTAGCAGAGAAAAATTTTTATTAGATATGACATCAGTCAGCTAAACCCTTTTAGCTGTCTTTTTTTGCTAGCGACTCGGTCACTAACTTGCTTGTCAAAGTATAATTCGGTATCATAGATATATAATGCTTGGTAAGTAGCCCTATTGTCAGTTCGGAACAAGTAGATAGGAGAAGAGGAGAAAAACTAGTGGATAAAGACCAATTGATAGAGAAACCAGAAATAAATATTGTTGGGGTTATTGCAAATCATCAGTTTAACTGGTATATTTGTTCAAACGATATGTGGACAATGGATATCGATAAATATATTCAGGCATACCAGGAAGCAGGTCTGAATGTTGATTTCTCCTATTTACCTGAGATTCAACAGAATCTTCATGTGATTACAAAAAGCAATCTTGAGAGCTACTTAGAAATGTATAAAGATGATTGGCTGAAGGTGACGGTTGAAGAATTGATCGAAATGATCAAACGCTCAATAGATTGTGAGGACTTACATTCAGAGATTATTTTTGAAGGAAAAGGTTTACTCCCGGATCTTTTAATCGATTTTGATAAAGAGGAGTTTTATTCAAACCATCTGGGGATGAAAAACTACGAAAGATATGTTCCGAACGGATGGAAAGTTTTTTCAGGATGTTTTGATCAGTTGATCCCTAAAGAGCAACAATATTGGATTGAAAAGACTGGCGCTAACCAATGAAGTAACTAATAATAAAATTAAAAAAGGTAAGAAACAATGAAGCATTATTTTATCGGTGGCCTAGGTGGCAATTGCTACCATCTGGCGCCACTTATCGATGAGCTCGGCTTTCCGGTAACCTTTCTAGATCCCTACAGGGAAATGATTCAGACAGAAAAAGATCTTCGTGCTTGGTTTCAAGGTCAGATTGACCAGGCGGAAGAGATCTGTTTATTGGGGCATTCCTTGGGTGGAGATTTGGCTCGTTATCTTGCTTCAGAGTTTCCTCAGATAAAGGCTCTGATTCTCTTGGATGGGGGTTATCTGGATATGGAAAAGATCCTGCCTTTGAAGGAAGAGCTAGAAGGTACATCATCCTTCATGAAACAGCAAGTCTTTTCGACATTGGAAGAAGCCGTATTAGCAGAATTCGGTGATGGAACAGATCCTACGCCTATAGCGCGAAAAGCAGTAGAGGCTAGCTATCGCTGGAATCCAGCGAGTGAACAATATGAATTAAATCTAGATCTAGAAAAAGTCTTGGCCTTATTGCGCTTGAGACGTAGCATCAAGGCTGACCAGATTCCACTTTCGGACCAGTCTGTCCTCTTTATTGGCCCTCGATACCAAGAAGAACCTGAATGGAGGAAAGTAGCTCTGAATCGACTAGATCCCAAGATCCAGCAAGTCTTACTAGAAGGCTTGGGGCACGAACTGTATACAGAGGCACCAGAAATTGTAGCTAGAGAAGTCAACAATTGGCTCCAAAATGTTCATAAATAAAACCTGGTTCTCTTTTTGAAACAGGTTTTATCTTTTAATTTCCGAACGTTATTTCCTATAAAATCATTCCCGTTGCATTAAGTCCGTATCTTTGATATAATCTATCAAGGAAACGTCAAGAGACGTAGCGATGCGCTTGCGCATAGGTAGGTCAGTTTTTAGAAAAGAGATTTTACAATCGATGTTAAATGAATTTCCTATTTTCGACTATGAAGATATCCAGTTGATTCCCAACAAATGTATCATCAATAGCCGGTCTGAAGCAGACACAACCGTTCAATTCGGAAAGCATACCTTCAAGCTTCCAGTAGTTCCTGCGAATATGCAGACGATCTTGGATGAGAATGTAGCAGAGCAGTTGGCGCGTGGTGGATACTTCTACATCATGCACCGCTTTGATGAAGCAGGTCGGATTCCTTTTGTCAAACGTATGCATGAGCAGGGTTTGATCGCTTCGATTTCGGTTGGTGTTAAGGAATACGAATACGACTTTGTGAGTCAATTAAAGGCAGATGCGCCTGAGTACATTACCATTGATATCGCACACGGTCATGCGGATAGTGTCATTCGGATGATCCAACACATCAAGAAAGAATTACCAGATACCTTTGTCATTGCTGGAAATGTAGGGACACCTGAGGCTGTTCGTGAATTAGAAAATGCGGGAGCTGATGCGACTAAGGTCGGAATCGGCCCTGGTAAGGTTTGTATCACCAAAGTTAAGACTGGATTTGGTACAGGTGGTTGGCAATTGGCTGCTCTTCGCTGGTGCTCAAAAGCAGCGCGAAAACCAATTATTGCGGATGGTGGGATTCGGACCCATGGTGACATTGCCAAATCGATTCGTTTCGGGGCGTCTATGGTCATGATTGGTTCTCTCTTTGCAGGTCATATCGAAAGTCCTGGAAAAACGATAGAGATCGATGGAGAGTCTTTTAAAGAGTACTATGGATCTGCTTCAGAGTACCAAAAAGGTGCTTATAAAAACGTCGAAGGCAAGAAGATTTTATTGCCTGCCAAGGGTCATTTGCAAGACACCTTGACAGAAATGGAACAAGATTTGCAAAGTTCGATCTCGTATGCTGGAGGCCGAAAATTAGCAGATTTGAAACACGTTGACTATGTGATCGTTAAGAATTCCATCTGGAATGGCGATGCACACTAATTGAATTACTTATTTATTTCACGAATGGGCGTGATGTTTCTACAAGGTGCCGGAACACCTAACAATAAGTAAGTCGAGATAAATCCTTTTGTTAGAGGATATTCAAGGCTTGCTTTGCAGGCCTTTTTGTGTTTTGTGGATAAGTAACGGATTTTATAGAAAGTAGGAGGAAGTATGAAATTACTTGAAGAACGCATCTTAAAAGATGGTAACGTTTTAGGTGAGAATATCCTCAAGGTGGACTCCTTTTTGACCCACCAAGTGGATTTCAAACTCATGAAAGAAATTGGCCAGACCTTTGCGGACCGGTTCAAAGATGCGGGTATTACCAAAGTCGTCACCATTGAAGCGTCTGGGATCGCGCCAGCCCTTTATGTAGCGGAAGCACTAGATGTCCCTATGATTTTTGCGAAGAAAGCGAAAAACATTACCATGAATGAGGGCATCTTGACGGCTGAGGTTTATTCCTTTACCAAGCAAGTCACTAGTACGGTTTCAATTGCTGGTAAATTCTTAGATCCAGCGGATAAGGTTTTGATTATTGATGATTTCCTAGCAAATGGTCAAGCGGCTAAGGGCTTGATTCAGATCATCGAACAAGCTGGTGCTCAAGTGGAAGCCGTTGGAATCGTCATTGAAAAATCCTTCCAAGATGGACGGGGATTACTAGAAGAGTTGGGATATCCAGTTGTATCCCTCGCGCGTTTGGACCGTTTTGAAAATGGTCAGGTTGTATTTAAGGAGGCAGACATCTAATGCAAAAACAAGAAAGCCATTCACAGGCATCCGTTCTAGGCTTGCAACACCTTTTGGCTATGTATTCGGGATCTATTTTGGTGCCGATCATGATCGCAAGAGCTTTGGGCTATAACGATCATCAACTAACCTACCTCATCTCTACAGATATCTTCATGTGTGGGGTAGCAACTTTCCTTCAAGTGCAACTCAATAAATACTTTGGGATCGGACTTCCAGTAGTCCTTGGAGTTGCCTTTCAGTCTGTAGCGCCTCTCAGCATGATCGGGGCTAGCCATGGTAGTGGGGCCATGTTTGGTGCCTTGATTGTCTCAGGGATTTACGTGGTTCTGGTCTCAGGATTCTTCTCGAAAATCGCCAACCTCTTCCCATCCATTGTGACGGGATCTGTCATTACGACCATTGGTTTGACCTTGATTCCGGTAGCGATTGGGAACATGGGGAATAACGCAGCCAAACCAACGGTGCAAAGTCTGATTTTAGCCGTGATCACCATTCTCATCATTCTTGTGGTCAACATTTATACGACTGGCTTTATCAAATCTATCTCTATTTTGATTGGCTTGATCGCAGGGACTGCTATTGCGGCCTCAATGGGCTTGGTGGATTTCACACCTGTATCGCAAGCACCAGTCGTTCACGTTCCAACACCATTCTTCTTTGGAGCACCTAAGTTTGAAATCACTTCAATCTTAATGATGTGTATTATCGCGACGGTTTCCATGGTCGAATCAACTGGTGTTTATCTTGCACTTTCAGATATTACCAAAGATCCGATTGATAGCACGCGCCTCCGTAATGGATATCGTGCTGAAGGGTTGGCCGTTCTTCTCGGTGGTATCTTCAATACCTTCCCTTACACTGGATTCTCACAAAACGTTGGTTTAGTGAAATTGTCTGGTATCAAGACTCGTCTTCCAATCTATTATGCGGCTGGTTTCCTTGTTCTACTCGGTCTCCTTCCAAAGTTTGGAGCTTTAGCACAAATCATCCCAAGCCCAGTTCTTGGTGGAGCTATGCTGGTCATGTTTGGTTTTGTATCTATTCAAGGGATGCAGATTCTTGCGCGTGTTGATTTTGAACACAATGAGCACAATTTCCTCATCGCAGCTGTATCGATTGCAGCAGGGGTTGGCTTGAATAACAGTACCCTCTTTAATGGCCTTCCAACAGGATTCCAAATGTTCTTTGCAAACGGGATTGTCGTTGCCAGTGTCTTAGCGATCGTTCTCAATGCGATTTTAAACCGCAATAAATAATTATCTCAAATTTACCGGAGGTCCTTGGATCTTCGGTTTTTTTGACTTTTAAGAAAACATATAGTAGAGTGGAAGAGGAGAAAATCTTATTTGATGAGAAGAGAGTTAGAATCATGTATTTAACCTATCACTTTAAAGAACGCTTGCGCTTATTTTTGAGTCTGTTTTTGCCGATTTTGATCTACCAATTGGCCAATTATTCAGCCAGCTTTGTCGATACAGCCATGACCGGTCAGTACCGAACCCTTGATTTGGCTGGGGTTTCTACAGCTACCAGTCTGTGGAATCCTTTTTTTACATTCCTTACCGGGATTGTCTCTGCTCTGACACCGATTGTCGGGCATCACTTAGGCAAGGGAAATAAAGAACGGATTGCTGGCGATTTTTACCAATTCCTCTATATGTCATTTGCTATGGTCATTCTCTTAATAGGCTTTGTCTGGGGGATTGCGCCAATGATTCTCAAGCAGATCGGCTTAGAAGATGTTGTTGCTCAAATAGCCATTCGCTACTTATATTTCCTTTCTGTAGGAATCTTACCCTTGTTGCTCTTTAGTATCGTGCGGACCTTCCTTGATACGTTGGGAATGACGCGTCTATCCATGTACTTGATGCTCTTGCTCTTGCCTTTGAATGCTTGTTTTAACTACATCTTGATCTATGGTGCATTTGGTTTTCCTGAGATGGGAGGAGCGGGAGCAGGTCTTGGAACCTCTCTGGCCTACTGGGTCTTGCTGGCTATTGTATTTTTGATCTTGTACAAGCACCCTAAGGTAGCATCTTTCCAATTGTGGAAGCCACAACCTTATGATTTTAAAGGGATGAAAGAAGTACTGCGCCTTGGGCTTCCAATCGGTGGAATTGTTTTTGCAGAAGTCATCATCTTCTCGCTGGTTGGCCTGTTAATGGCAAAATTCCCATCACTCACCATCGCTAGTCACCAATCGGCCATGAATTTTTCTACCCTGATGTATGCTTTCCCGGTTAGTATCTCGAGTACCATGGCTATTATCGTATCTTACGAACTAGGAGCAGGAAGACCAGAAGTGGTCAAACAATATTGCCGTTTGGGACGGTTGACAGCCTTTGGTTTTGCGATTGTCACCCTCGTCTTTCTTTATACATTCCGCTTCCAACTGGCGGGACTATACGGCAAGGATCCAGTCTTTGTGCAGCAAACTGCTATTTTTATGACCTATAGTCTCTTTTTCCAAGTAGCTGATACCTTTGCAGCACCCCTTCAAGGGATTTTGCGGGGTTATAAGGATACAACCGTTCCATTCTTATTAGGTGTTTTTAGCTATTGGTGTATTTCTATTCCTTTAGGGATTTTCCTTGATCATGTGACCAATCTTGGTCCCTATGCCTATTGGATCGGTCTTATTTCTAGCCTTGTCGTGAGTGGTATTTGCTACCAACTTCGGCTCTGGCAGATCGAAAAAAAGCAAACAAACTAAAGTCTGGGAAACCAGGCTTTTTATGTATCGTAAATAGTATAAATTTTCTGAAAGTTCTTGACAATTGATATCAAAGTGGTAAGATTAGGAGGTAGAAATGAAGAACTAGAAGGAGAACAAGATGAGAAGTGATATGATCAAAATGGGGATCGACCGAGCACCAGCGCGTGGTCTCCTCTATGCAACAGGGCAAGTAAAATCAGCAAAGGATATGCAAAAGCCCTTTATTGCAATTTGTAACTCCTATATTGATATCGTTCCAGGGCATGTTCACCTGCGTGAATTAGCAGATATTGCTAAGGAAGCTATTCGCGAGGCTGGCGGTATTCCTTTTGAGTTTAATACCATTGGTGTGGATGATGGGATTGCCATGGGGCATATTGGGATGCGTTACAGTCTTCCATCTCGTGAATTGATTGCCGATTCTGCAGAAACAGTTATTAATGCCCACTGGTTTGACGGGGTTTTCTACATTCCTAACTGTGATAAGATTACACCAGGGATGATTTTGGCGGCCATGCGTACTAATGTGCCAGCTGTATTTTGTTCTGGTGGACCTATGAAGGGTGGCGTTGACATGACGGGGCATCAAGCGACTCTCTCCAGTTTGTTTGAAGCAGTAGGGACTTATCAGGCTGGTGATATGAGCATGGATGAGCTGGATTTCCTGGAAAAAAATGCTTGTCCAACTTGTGGCTCTTGTTCTGGTATGTTTACCGCCAACTCCATGAACTGTTTGATGGAAGTATTAGGCCTTGCTCTTCCAGGAAATGGTACTATCCTAGCTGTTTCAGATGAACGCCGTGAATTGGTTCGCCAAGCAGCCAAACAATTGGTTGAGAATATTAAAAAGGATATCCGTCCACGGGATATTGTGACTAAAGAAGCTATCGATGATGCCTTTGCGCTTGATATGGCTATGGGTGGCTCCACCAATACTGTTCTCCATACGCTTGCGATTGCGCGAGAGGCGGGGATTGACTATGATCTCAAAGATATCAACGAAATTGCCAAGAGGACACCTTATCTCTCTAAAATTGCACCTTCAAGCGTCTACACTATGCATGATGTGCACGAAGCTGGTGGTGTTCCAGCCATTATCAATCAATTGATCAAAAAAGGTGCTATTAAGGGTAATCGTATTACAGTTACTGGTAAAACCTTGAAAGAAAACGTAGCTGGTGCGGAAATCAAAAATGAAGAAATTATCCATCCAATTGAGCATCCTATCTCACCAGTTGGTGGTTTGTCTATCCTTTACGGAAATATTGCTCAAGATGGGGCGGTCATCAAGGTCGGTGGTGTAGATCCATCTGTGACCACTTTCCGCGGTAAGGCTATTTGTTGCGATTCACAAGATCAAGCCCTTGAGTTGATTGACAATGGAACAGTCAAGAAGGGACATGTCGTTGTCATTCGTTACGAAGGTCCTCAGGGTGGTCCTGGTATGCCAGAGATGCTTGCGCCAACTTCTAAGATTGTCGGACGCGGTCTTGGCAAGGATGTGGCTCTGATTACGGATGGCCGTTTCTCAGGAGCTACTCGTGGGATTGCGATTGGTCATGTTTCTCCAGAAGCAGCAGAAGGTGGTAATATCGCCCTAATTGAAGATGGGGATGAAATCGTGATTGACCTACCAAATCGCACCCTTGATCTGCTTGTCGATGATGCAACCCTTGAAGAACGCCGCAAACATTTGAAACCTTTCAAATCAAAAATTTCAAGTGGTTGGTTGCGTCGCTATACAGCCTTTGCTAAATCAGCTAATGTCGGCGGAACCTTGATGAGTGACGAAGAATTCGAAGAACGTAAAGCAGAACGTCAAGCACAAGAAAAATAAGAAAAACCCTTTCCTGCTATGTGTTATCACAAGCAAGAAAGGGTTTTTTAGTGGAAATATTATTTGGTGCGCATTTCACCTTGAGGGAAGTAGGTTCCTTCAGGCATATCGTTAATGATAACGTGAACAGCAGATTGAGGAGCGCCAGTATTGCGGACAACAGCCTCGGTTACTTCTTTAGCGAGGGCTTTCTTTTGTTCCAAAGTGCGTCCTTCAAATAAATCAATTCGTACAAATGGCATAGGGCCACCTCCTAAATTTTTTATAGGACTATTTTATCACATTTTGGGATACAAAGGTCAGCAAAATTATGGTAAAATGATAATGAAACACATTTTAGAGAGAACAGAAGGAAAATGGCACAATTATATTATAAATATGGGACCATGAACTCAGGGAAAACCATTGAGATCTTGAAGGTGGCCCATAATTATGAAGAGCAAGGCAAGAGCGTCGTCATCATGACATCGGCAATCGATACACGAGATGGAGTTGGAGTAGTTTCTAGCCGGATCGGTATGAAACGAGAAGCCATGGCCATCGAAGATGAGACGGATATCTTCGGTTATATCCAAAGGCTAGAAAAGAAACCATACTGTGTCTTAATCGATGAAGCTCAGTTTCTCAAACGCCACCATGTCTATGACTTGGCTAGGGTTGTAGATGAACTGGATGTGCCGGTGATGGCTTTTGGCCTCAAAAATGATTTCCGAAATGAACTCTTTGAAGGTTCCAAACACCTCCTCTTGTTAGCGGACAAGATCGAGGAAATCAAAACCATCTGCCAATACTGTTCCCGCAAGGCGACCATGGTCTTGCGTACCCAAGCGGGTAAACCTGTCTATGATGGAGAGCAGATCCAGATCGGTGGACACGAGACCTATATCTCGGTTTGCCGCAAACATTATTTTAATCCAGACATACCAACTGAAAGCGTCTAGAACGTTTTAGAGAGGATAATAATGTCTATTTGTTTAAAAGATATTACAATAGAGAATTATTTCGACGTTTTAAATCTAGAAGTTCATCCAAACCAAAGGAATTTTATTGCATCCAATTCCATTAGTTTAGCTGAAGCCTATGTATATGATAAAAATGGTGATTTTATAGCTCCCTTAGCAGTTTATGATAAGGAAGTATTAGTTGGTTTTGTGATGATTGCCTATGACCAGAAAATTGGGATCAGCAAGGGGAACTACTTGTTATTTCGTTTTATGATCGATAAACGATTTCAAGGTTTAGGCTATTTTAAGCCGACTATGGATGCAGTTATTGACTTTGTTCGAACAGAGCCAGCTGGAAAAGCAACAAGTCTTTGGTTATCTTATGAACCGGAAAATAATCAAGCGAGATCTTGCTATCTCCATTATGGATTTAAAGAAACTGGCGAAGTCATAGAAGACGAAATTGTAGCAATCTATGATCTAACAATCAAGAATTAAGGAGCAAACATGAATATCTATGATCAACTACAAGCTGTAGAAGACCGATACGAAGAGTTAGGAGAATTACTGAGTGACCCAGATGTGGTCTCTGATACCAAACGCTTTATGGAGCTTTCAAAAGAAGAAGCTTCCACGCGTGATACGGTGACAGCCTACCGTGAGTACAAGCAAGTCCTTCAAAACATTGTTGACGCTGAGGAAATGATTAAGGAAGCAGGCGGCGATGCGGATTTGGAAGAAATGGCCAAGCAAGAGCTAAAAGATGCTAAGGCTGAAAAAGAAGAGTACGAAGAAAAATTGAAGATCTTACTTCTTCCTAAAGATCCAAACGATGACAAGAACATTATCTTGGAAATCCGTGGGGCAGCTGGAGGAGACGAAGCCCAATTGTTTGCTGGTGACCTCTTGCAGATGTACCAAAAATATGCAGAAAGCCAAGGCTGGCGCTTTGAAGTCATGGAAGCTTCCTACAATGGCGTTGGTGGGATCAAAGAAGTCGTAGCCATGGTTTCTGGTCAATCAGTCTACTCGAAACTCAAGTATGAATCTGGTGCCCACCGGGTGCAACGGGTTCCAGTGACAGAAAGCCAAGGTCGTGTCCATACTTCAACTGCCACAGTTCTGGTCATGCCAGAAATCGAAGAAGTCGAGTATGACATTGATCCAAAAGACCTTCGGATTGACATCTACCACGCATCTGGTGCGGGTGGACAGAACGTCAACAAGGTCGCTACAGCCGTTCGTATCGTCCACTTGCCAACCAATATCAAGGTAGAGATGCAGGAAGAACGGACACAACAGAAGAACCGCGAAAAAGCCATGAAGATCATCCGTGCGCGTGTGGCTGACCACTTTGCTCAGATTGCCCAAGACGAGCAAGACGCTGAGCGGAAGTCAACTATCGGGACTGGTGACCGTTCAGAGCGGATCCGGACTTACAACTTCCCTCAAAACCGTGTGACCGATCACCGGATTGGCTTGACCCTTCAAAAACTGGATACTATCTTATCTGGTAAACTGGATGAAGTGGTCGATGCTTTGGTCTTGTATGACCAAACTCAAAAATTAGAAGAGTTGAACAAATAATGTTGTTGGGACCATTATTAGCCCAGTATGAAGAAGAATTAATAGCCGTTGGAGAGGAAGCAGAAAGCCTCTCCTTCGCGTATCGAGCTTTAAAAAACTGGACCTTTACAGACTTTGTCCTTGCTTTGCAAAAAGAAGTGGAAGTAGAGGATCAGGCCTTGCTTGAATCCATCTTTGAGCAGCTGAAACATCACGCTCCTGCCCAATATATTATTGGGAGTGCAGAATTTTGTGGCCATGTTTTTACAGTGGATGAGCGCGTGCTGATTCCACGACCAGAGACAGAGGAGTTGGTGGCTCTCATTCTCGAAGAAAACGATGAGAAAACCTTACGAGTTCTGGATATTGGTACAGGAAGTGGTGCTATAGCTATTAGCTTAGCCCTTGCTAGACCTACCTGGCAGGTTCAAGCTAGCGATGTCTCAGAAGAGGCTTTAGCCCTGGCTCAAGAAAATGCCCAGCACTTAGAGGCAATCCTTGAATTCAAGTCGTCAGATGTACTGGACGAACTAGAAGGTCCTTATGACCTGATAGTGTCCAACCCTCCCTATATCTCTCGCGATGATGTAGAAGAAGTCGGAGCCAATGTTTTAGCCTCTGAACCCCACTTAGCTCTTTTTGCAGATCGTGATGGATATGCCATCTACGAAAAGATTGCCCAGCAAGCACCAAGTGTTTTAACACCAGACGGAAAGATCTATCTAGAAATTGGCTATAAGCAAGGAGCCAAAGTAAAAGAGCTCTTTCAAGAAGCGTTTCCTAACAAACGAGTTCGCGTTCTGAAAGACCAATTTGGACAAGATAGAATGGTAGTAGTAGACAATGGATCACATTGAGAAAGAATTAGAAGCTGGACGTGCGGTTATTCTGCCAACTGAAACAGTCTATGGTATTTTTGCCAAAGCTTTGGATCAACAGGCAGTTGATTATATTTACGAATTAAAACGTAGACCTAGAGAAAAGGCTCTGAATTTAAATGTAGCCGATGAAAAAACGATTCGAATTTATTCGAAAAGTCAACCTAGCTATTTATCAAAACTCATTGCTTCTTTTTTACCAGGGCCCTTAACTATTATTCTCCAGGCCAACGAAAAGGTACCCGAATGGATTCATTCAGGGATGGATACAGTTGGCTTTCGTATACCGGCCCATCCAAAGACCTTGGAATTAATTCGTAAATTCGGGCCTTTAGTTGGTCCTTCTGCAAATCTATCTGGATATGCTAGTGGAACAAAGTATGAAGCTATTGTAAAGGAATTTGATCAGTTAGTTCCTGGCTTTGAGGACGATGCTTTTCTTACTGGCCAAGATTCCACTATTTTGGATATCTCTGGTTCCAAAGCAAGGATATTGCGACAGGGTACTATTACGAAATCTGACTTGCTGGAACAAGTACCGGAGCTTTCTTTTGAGGAAGAAGACCTTCCTCTGTCATAATGTATATAAAAAATTATTTAATAAGGAGTAGACCTATGATTTTTGATAAAGAAGATTACAAAGCCTATGATGCAGACCTATGGAATGCGATCGCTAAAGAAGAAGAGCGTCAACAAAATAATATTGAGTTGATTGCTTCTGAAAATGTTGTCTCTAAGGCAGTGATGGCTGCTCAAGGGTCCATTCTGACCAATAAATATGCCGAAGGCTACCCTGGTCGTCGTTACTATGGCGGGACAGATGTTGTCGATGTGGTCGAAAGTCTCGCGATCGAACGGGCCAAAGAAATCTTTGGTGCTAAATTTGCCAACGTTCAACCGCATTCAGGAAGTCAGGCAAACTGTGCTGCCTATATGGCCTTGATTGAGCCTGGTGATACCGTTATAGGAATGGATCTAGCTGCCGGTGGACATTTGACGCACGGAGCTTCTGTGAGCTTCTCTGGTCAAACCTATAACTTTGTTTCCTATAGTGTAGATCCTGAAACAGAGCTCTTGGATTTTGACGCCATCTTAAAACAAGCCCAAGAAATGAAGCCAAAACTCATCGTTGCTGGTGCCTCAGCCTACTCTCATATTATTGATTTCTCAAAATTCCGTGAGATTGCAGATGCAGTAGGAGCTAAGCTCATGGTTGATATGGCCCATATCGCTGGTCTCGTGGCAGCAGGTCTTCATCCAAGTCCAGTTCCTTATGCCCATATCACAACTACGACCACTCACAAGACCCTTCGTGGCCCTCGTGGAGGCCTAATCTTGACCAATGATGAGGAATTAGCTAAGAAAATTAACTCTGCTATTTTCCCTGGTATTCAAGGAGGACCGTTGGAGCATGTCATTGCAGCCAAAGCTGTCGCCTTCAAAGAAGCGCTGGATCCTGCCTTTAAAGAGTATGCAGCTAACGTGATTAAGAACAGTCAGGCCATGGCTGATGTCTTCTTGCAAGATCCAGATTTCCGCGTTATTTCAGGCGGAACAGAGAACCATCTTTTCCTTGTCGACGTCACTAAAGTCGTTGAAAATGGAAAAGTGGCGCAAAACTTGTTGGATGAAGTCAATATCACCCTCAACAAGAACTCTATTCCTTATGAAACCTTGTCTCCATTTAAGACCAGTGGGATTCGGATTGGTGCAGCAGCCATCACCGCTCGTGGTTTTGGTGAAAAAGAAAGTCGCACCGTTGCTGAACTCATGATCAAAGCACTGAAGAATGCGGATAATCAAGAAGTATTAGATGAAGTGCGTAGCCAAGTCAAAGCCTTGACAGACGCCTTTCCACTTTACGAGGACTAAACCATCTTATGGATATTTACGTAAAAAAAGCCATCATTCATCAATTTAGCCCCGACGATACCGATCTCTATCTGGCAGATAAATTTCTCAATATCACGCCTAAAATTGAGGAATACTTGCGTAAAAAGATTGAACGGGTTTATTCTGATGAAGCCAGGACCGGTATTTTCGAAGAGGACAATCCTTTTCTTGAGATGATTTCAGATGATCTGATAGAAACATCGGTCGCAGTAGCGAATCGCTGGAAGGAAGAATTTGTCGTCTCTGAGAATCAAAAGACCAACGATTTGGTGTTCATTCAATTCTCAAAAGAAGGGGTGGACCATTTTGCCTTTCTTCGGATCGCCTTACGGGAAACCTTGACCCATCTTGGCGGTGAAGTGGACAATCCGATTAAGCTGACGCAAAATAATCTACCTGGTTTTGGGACTGGTGCAGATGAAGCTTTGGTCATCAATCTTCAAAGCCGCAAATACCACTTGATTGAAAAACGGATCAAGTACAACGGGACGTTCTTAAATTATTTTTCTGAGAATCTGTTGCAGGCCCAACCCAAGATCTCTCCTAAAAAATCGATCAAGGCACTAGAAAAAACAGCTCAGAAAATTGCGGAAAGCTTTAACACAGATGATTTTCAATTTCAATCAAAGGTTAAATCAGCTATTTTTAACCATATTGAGGAAGAAAATAAACTCTCTCCTGAGAAATTAGCGGATGATCTCTTCGACGACAATCTAACAGCTCGCCTTAGTTTTATTGACCAAGTTAAAGAAGCTGTACCAGAGCCTGTCACCTTTGAAGAGATTGATGCAAGTCGCCAGTTGAAGAAGTTCGAAAATCAGAAATTGTCATTGTCAAATGGAATTGAACTGATCGTTCCGAATAATGTCTATGAAGATGCAGAATCTGTTGAATTTATTCTAAACGATAACGGGACCTATTCTATTTTGATCAAAAATATTGAGGATATACAGAGTAAATAATGATTAAACGTATAGTGAAGATCTTCTTATTCATCTTACTAATATTTGGAATCTACAAGGGAATTCAGATCCATCATGACGTCAAACAAGTCATGCAGTACCGCTCCCTGGTTAGAGAAGTCCTTGCTGAAGAGGACACCACGGCCAATGAAAATCTCATTCTTGCTATGATCTATACGGAGACCAAAGGCAGAGAAGACGATGTCATGCAGGCGAGTGAGAGTGCAAGTGGTGAGACCAATACTATTAGTGATAATAAGGCTAGTATTCGCCAAGGAATTCAAACTCTTTCAGATGAGTTAAAAGAAGCTAAGAAAAAAGGCGTTGATAGCTGGACTGCAGTTCAAGCCTATAATTTTGGGAAAGACTACATCGATTACGTCGCAAAACACGGTGGAACAAATTCCTTAGAGTTGGCCCGCGCTTATTCGCGGGATGTGGTAGCGCCAAGTCTTGGCAATGTAACTGGTGAAACTTATCTTTACCTCCACCCTATCTCTCTTTTAAACGGGATGGAACTCTACATTAATGGTGGCAATATTTATTATTCCCGTTTGGTAGAAACCAATATGACGATTATGAAGTTATTTTCATGGTTTTAATCATTTTCCAGAGAGCCGATTGGCTCTTTTTTTAGCTGATCAGTTCTGCCTCCGATTTTGAGGGATAATAAAAATGTCATGCATTCTTAAAAGAACTGTAAGCTAGTTTTAAGAAATCAACTGTATAATGAAAATCGAAGTGGGTAATCTCTTTATTTACTTCTTTTTTCATCTCTAGTGAGGTGAGAAAGGTAATATGAGATGCCCAGAGTTGATTTGAGTTAGAAAGAAGAAAAAGATGAAATTAAAGAAGATTGCATTGTTTGTAACGACGACTTTGGCCTTGTTTACAGCTGTCCCACGTGTTTCTGCAGATAGCAATGTGCAAAAAGTTATTGATGAAACCTATGTCAAGCCAGACTATGTTTTGGGCTATTCGCTGGACCAAAGTCAAATCGAACAAACCTTAAGTCTCTTGAACTACGATAGTTCGAAAGATAAAGAGGAGTGGAAGACCATGACACCAGAGGTTTATTCTTCGATTATGAACGTTGCGAACGATGATAGTTTGGAACTTTATTCCTCTGTTAAAATTCAAAAATTAGGCAAAAATAAGCCACTAGAAGTCAATATCGTGACGCCTCAAAACATCACCAAGGTCACTGCAGATATGTATCGTAATGCAGCCGTTACACTTGGATTGGAGCATGCTCAAATTACAGTAGCTTCACCTATACAAGTGACTGGAGAAAGTGCTTTAGCTGGGATCTATTACTCGCTTGAGAAAAATGGTGCCAAGGTTTCTCAAGAAAGCAAAGATCTGGCCCAAGAAGAGTTAAAGACTCTATCCGGAATCAATGAAGAAAACGCGGGTAAGAAAAACTTCGATGCGGATAAGTTAAACGTAGCATTGACCGACATTAAAACAGCAGTAGCCAATGCCAAACAGAACAATCAGGATTTAAGCAAGGATGATATTCGAAAGATCGTCGAAGAAATCCTGAAAAATTATAAGCTGGATACAACTGTGACAGGTGATCAGATTAATTTGATCGTGAATTTCGCAGTCAACCTCTCAAAGAGTAGTGTTATCAGTAGCAAAAGCTTTACTAAAACCTTGTCGGACTTGAAAGATAGTATCGTAGGCAAGGCAGGCGATACCTTTAATAATATCAATCTCAATTTTGATACAAATGCTATTCTAAAAGACAGTGGAAACTTCTTCACAAATGCGTGGAATGCCATTGCTGGCTTCTTCGGAGCAATCTGGAATGCCATTGTCAAATTCTTTAGTGGTTTAGTTGGCTAAAAATAGCACGAAAGCACTGCAGACAATAAGTCAGAGTGCTTTTTGTGTGTTTAATGATTCTTATATTTTATAAGACATTTTTAGGGTTGCTAAATTCTAATTTTAAGCTAGTGAAAAAAAGGTCCCCTGGACCTTAAAACTCGCTTTGCTAATTTTTGGCTCGTGAAAAAAAGGTCCCCTGGACCTTTTTTTTATTCCCACTCTACAGTTGCAGGTGGTTTGCTTGTGATATCGTAGACGATGCGGTTGACGTGGTCAACTTCGTTTACGATACGGACTGAGATTTTTTGGAGGACTTCCCATGGAATCTTCGCAAAGTCAGCTGTCATTCCATCGATAGAAGTGATCGCACGGATGGCAATAGTGTAGTCGTAGGTACGGCCATCACCCATAACCCCAACAGAACGAACGCCTGTGTTGACAGTGAAGTATTGCCAGATATCGCGGTCAAGACCAGCTTTGGCGATTTCTTCACGGAGGATAGCGTCTGATTCACGAACGGTTTCGAGTTTTTCTTCAGTGATTTCTCCCATAACACGGATGGCAAGACCTGGGCCTGGGAATGGTTGGCGCCATACGATGTGGTCTGGCATACCAAGCTCAGTACCAAGCGCACGAACTTCATCTTTATAAAGAGTGTTGAGTGGCTCGATCAGTTCAAACTGCATATCTTCTGGAAGTCCACCAACGTTGTGGTGAGACTTGATGGTTTGAGCAGTATCCGTACCAGACTCGATCACGTCAGTGTAGAGAGTTCCTTGTGCCAAGAATTTCACATCTTTGAGCTTACTTGCTTCGTCATCAAAGACATAAACAAACTCGTTACCAATGATCTTCCGTTTTTTCTCAGGATCAGATACTCCAGCTAACTTATCAAGGAAACGTTTTGCAGCATCTGCTTTGACAATGTTCAAACCAAACTTGCCACCAAGCATCTCCATCACTTGATCGGCTTCTCCTTTACGAAGAAGACCGTGGTCTACAAAGATACAGATCAATTGATCGCCGATGGCTTTTTGAAGGAGAACCCCAACAACGGAAGAGTCAACACCACCTGAAAGACCAAGAAGGACACGTTTGTCTCCGACGGTTTCACGGATTTTTTTGATCTGCATATCAATGAAGTTGTCCATGGTCCAGTCACCTTTAGCCCCACAGATGTTCAAGGCAAAGTTACGCAAGATATCATAACCGTGAACAGAGTGACGAACCTCAGGGTGGAATTGGATTCCGTAGATTTTCTTGCCTGGATTTTCAATCGATGCAAATGGACAGTCGGCAGAAGAACCAGTTCGGATAAAGTCAGCCGGAATTTCTGTAACAGCATCCCCATGGCTCATCAAGACCAATTGTTTGTCTGGTGTGCCAGCAAAAAGAGCAGAAGATTCTGTCAAAGTCAATTCAGATTGACCATATTCGCGGTTACCAGCATCACCTGCTGGAACGACCTTCCCGCCCAATTTATGGGTCAGCAATTGCATCCCGTAACAGATTCCAAGGATTGGAATACCGAGTTCAAAAATTTCAGGATCGATATCAAAAGAACCTTCCTCGTATACAGAGTTTGGTCCGCCTGAAAGAACGATCCCAACTGGATTGATTGCACGAACTTCATCAGCAGAAATCTTATGGCTCTTCAATTCTGAGAAGACTCCAATTTCACGAATCCGACGTGAAATAAGCTGATTGTATTGGCTACCGTAGTCAAGCACGATGATTCTTTCAACATCATGCAAATCAGTTGATAGGTTTGTCATCTTATCCCCTTCTTAAAGAAATTTACTTTCCTCTATTCTAACACAAAAGCCTTGTCTTTACCAATCTCTGATTGAAGAATTAGGAATTTTACGCTACAATAGAGATAACACAGAGAAAGAGCAAGGTTATGATTCCAGCTTACATTCAAATTCATGATCAGATTAAGTCTGAGATTGATCAAAAAATATGGAAAATCGGGGAGCGTCTTCCCAGCGAACGCGATCTAGCGGAGAAATTTCAGGTTAGTCGGATGACTCTTAGACAGGCCATCACCCTTCTGGTTGAAGAAGGAGTGCTTGAAAGACGGGTAGGAAGTGGCACCTTTATCACTAGCACGCGCGTCCAAGAAAAAATGCGGGGCACAACCAGTTTTACAGAAATTATGAAATCGCAAGGCAAGGAACCTTCTAGCCAAGTGATTTCTTACCGGAAAACCATTCCCAGCCTCCAAGAAGTGGATAAATTGGGCATTGATAAGACAGAGACCATCATTCGGATGGAACGGGTCCGGTATGCCGATGGGATCCCTGTTGTTTATGAAGTGGCCTCTATTCCAGAGAAATTTATTAAGAATTTCAATCGAGAAGAGGTTACCAGCCATTTCTTCCAAACCTTGGAGCGTCATGGCTATAAGATTGGAAAGTCGCACCAGACCATCTATGCGCGATTGGCCAAGGATAAGATTGCGGACTATTTACAGATTTCAAAAGGACAGGCTATTTTAGGTCTGACACAGGTTTCCTATTTTGAAGATGGGACGGCTTTTGAGTATGTAAAAAGTCAGTATGTCGGTGAGCGGTTCGAATTTTATTTGGAAAATAACTAAGCTCGCAATTCACAGTAATAAAAAAACTCTTCAAATGTTTGGGAGACTTTCTCTCTTTGGCATTTGGGAGCTTTTTTGGTTGAAGTCATTCTTTCTAAATAGTGATAGTACGGTCAAAAATAAAAGATTTAAAAAAATTTTATTTTTTCTTCAATTTTTGATTTTTTTTACGAATTAATAGATAGAAGCTAGTTTTAGATCTAAAAAAAGATATAAGGCAGGAAAAAATGAAAAAAATTAAAATCGATGTGGTAGCTGTTCCCTTGAGTGGGCATCTGTACCCAACTTTAAATCTCGTTAAACCCTTATTAGATGATCCTTCGATGGAGATCCGGGTTTTCACAGGACCTCAGAAAAAGGCCGTTACAGAAAGTCTTGGCTTCACTGTCGTTCCGATTCTAGAGGACAAAGTAGAAGAATTTGAACGTGCGGCTAATAACGATAAGAAACTCAATCTCTTTTCAGCTTATCGGCAATTGTCTAGGAGTCTTGATTTGATTAATCATGTATCGGATCAATTGTTAGAGGAGTGGCGCGTCAACCGTCCAGATATTGTCATTGCTGATTTTATTACTTTATCAGCTGGCTTTGTGGCAGAAGAGTTAGAAATTCCTTGGATCACCACTATGGCAACCCAATTTGCAATCGAAACTCCTTATGGTCCTCCTTGCTTCTTCGGAGGGATGGGAGTCGCGCGCACGAAGAAGGAAGAGAAGATCCAAGCACTATGCCGTAAAGTCACGCGCATTGGAAAATACTGTGGCGCTTTCCTCTTACGCAAACGCTTAAAACGTTACAATTTCAAGTTGTACAATCAAAATGGAGTGGAGACAATCTACTCTCCTTATGCCATCTTTGGAATTGGTATGATGGAGCTGGAGTTGAAAACACACTTCCCTCATCAATATGCGTGGCTTGGCCCTTTGGGGACTTCGCTTGAAAATGCAGAAGATTATCCTTTAGATCTCAGTCCTTACGAGGACAAGACGAAGGTACTCGTGACATGTGGAACCCAGTTACCTTGGGCAAAGGAGAACTTGCTTCAGCAAACTAAGCAGTTGGCCAAAGAGCATCCAGAATGTCACTTTTTCGTCACCTTAGGAGATGGAGCAAAGGAATTCTCTGAAGAAGAAGTAGCGCCAAATGTGACGGTCGTCTCATATCTACCCTACAAAGAATATATTCCGCAGATGGACTATGTCATTCACCATGGAGGAGCTGGAATCTTTTATCAGTGTATCGAATTTAAAAAACCAGCCTTGATCTTGCCACATGATTATGACCAATTTGACTATGCGATTCGAGGAGTAGAAGCAGGAATTGCTTTTCAAGCACATCGCAATCGCACCGAAGAGATTCAAGCAGGTTTTAAGGCCCTATTAGAAAAAGAATCTTGGGAAAAGTTAGAAAGACTAAACAAACTTTCAAAAACCTACAAGCCGTTGGATACCTTGGAGTTTGAGATTCAACGATTATTAAGACGTGGAACGGATGGGAAACTATGAAAATTCTTGTAACAGGTGCGACTGGCTTCCTTGGAAAATACGTGATCGAAGAGTTATTAGATCACGACTATTCCATTGTAGCTTTTGGCCGAAATGAAATGATTGGAAAGGCCCTGGAAAATGAGCGCGTCCAATTTGTGAAAGGGGATTTGAGCTCTATAGAGGAAGTAAGACAAGCATTTCAGTCTGTTGATGCTGTGGTTCATGCAGGAGCTTTATCCACTGCCTGGGGACCTTGGAAGGCCTTCTATCAGGCGAATGTAGTTGGCACTCAAAATGTCCTTGAATTGTGCCGTGAATATGCGGTAAAACGCTTGGTTTACGTATCTTCTCCCAGTATTTACGCAGCTGGAAAAAATCAATTAAACATCAAGGAAAGTGATGCTCCAACAGAAAATCACCTCAACAATTACATCCGAAGCAAATTGGCGTCTGAAAAACTTTTTTCTGACTATTCAGATGTGCCAAGTATCATCTTGCGCCCTAGAGGATTATTTGGTGTGGGGGATACCAGCATTTTACCTCGTGTCTTACGCCTCAGTCGAAAAATTGGAATTCCTTTGATTCGAGGAGGAGAGCAGCTCATGGATATGACCTGTGTGGAGAATGTTGCCCTAGCCATTCGCTTGGCTCTGGAAACTAAAGAAGCACACGGACAAGTATATAATATTACAAATGGGGAACCAAAGACCTTTAAGTATTTGACCGAAACAACATTAAAGGGATTGGGAGAACCGATTCGCTATCGGAAGATTCCAGCAGGTCTTGTAGCAGGTGCGGCCTATAGCCTTGAAGGAGTGTATCGATTATTCCATCTGAAAGCTGAACCTCCATTGACTCGCTATACCTATTATCTCCTTCGATATAGCCAAACCCTCGATATTCAAAAGGCTCAAATCGAACTTGGCTACTATCCAAAAATGACCATTGAAGAAGGGATTGACAATTATGTCCAACATGATCAAGCACATTGATTATTTTCCAGCAGGCTATTGTAGTAGTCATTCTGGTCTCTTATTTAAAGGGATTCCGAATAAAAAAATGCAATTTCCAGCAGGTGTCTTTTTGATTCAGCACCGTGAAAAAGGCTATATTTTGTACGATACCGGCTATCACTACGAGATTAAGAAAAAAGCTCGGTATTTCTGGTACCGTCTAGCCACCCCAATGCAGATGAAAAAAGAAGACCAGATCGATTATTTATTGCAAGAGCGGGGGATTGATCCGGCAGAAATTACTTATGTGATTCTTTCGCATTTGCACCCTGATCATCTCGGTGGAGCAGCACTTTTTCCAAATGCTCATTTCGTTGTTACCCAGGAAGTCTATGAGGTGTACCAAAAACCGAAATTTAAAGATCTGATTTTTAAAGAGTTTCTTCCAGCTGATTTCAAAGATCGGGTGACTTGTCTCAAAGCAGATCAAAGGCATCCTGCTTTCCCCTATCGCCCGACTGCGGATCTTTTTGGTGATGGGAGCATTCTCGTATCGTCTATCGATGGGCATGCGAGAGGGCAAGGCTGTCTTTATCTGGATGAGCTCAAGCTCTTTATTGGAGCAGATCTTTCTTGGGGAGTAGACCTCTTGCCTTTCACACGGAAAATGCGACTCATTCCTTCCTTGGTTCAGGATGATAAGAAGGCTTATTTAAAAGGAGCTGATTTGCTGGAAACACTCTTGCAAGATGGCATTCAAGTTGTGGTCAGCCACGACCCGCAAGATCGGATTGAAAGGATTTTAAATGAAAAAAACAGTCTTTCTGAAAACCTTTATTGAAACCAGATGGTGCCATCGATTCCGTTCAAAAGAGGCCTTGAAGCGATACCAAGATAAACAATTGGCACGCTACCATACTTTTATCACTTCTCAGTCTCCCTATTTCCAGACTCATTCTCCTGAATCCTTTGGGACCATGAATAAGCATTTCATGATGACGCATTTCAATGAACTCAATACTCTGGGAGTGGATCGAGATCAGGCTTTAGAGATGGCGATTCGCGGAGAACAAACGCGAGATTTTACCGAGATGAATGGAGAAGTAGCAGTAGGCTTGTCTTCTGGGACTTCCGGCCACCGAGGAGTTTTTGTCACCACAGAAAAAGAAAGAAGTATGTGGGCTGCAGCAATCTTAGCCAAGATGTTGCCAAAAGGAAACCTGGTTGGTCATCGCATTGCCTTTTTCTTACGAGCGGATAATGAACTCTATCAAACCATTAATTCAGGCCTTATCCGCTTGGAATATTTTGATATTTTCAAGGATAGCAAGGAACATTTAGATCGTCTCAAAGACTATCAACCAACCATTGTGGTCGCACCAGCTTCAACCTTGATTGAGTTAGCCAACTATGTCAGCAATCAGCAACTTCCTATCCAACCCGTCAAGGTTGTCTCTGTCGCAGAGATCCTAGGAGATCGAGATGCACAGATCATTGCCAAAGCCTTTCAACTAGACAAGGTTGATCAGGTCTACCAAGCGACAGAGGGATTTTTAGCTTGTACCTGTTCAGAAGGCAATCTACATCTCAACGAAGATATTTTGTATGTCGAAAAAGAGTATCTTGATGATAGCCGCTTTTATCCGATTATTACGGATTTCAAACGAACGAGTCAACCCATCTATCGCTACCGACTCAATGATATTCTGGTGGAAGAAAAGTCCCCTTGTCCTTGTGGCTCCATCTTTACTCGAATCGCAAAGATCGAAGGACGATCAGATGATATCTTCTATTTCAAAAAAGAAGATGGCAGTAGCCAGATGATCTATCCGGATTTTATTCGACGGTGCATTCTCTTTGTCGAAAATATTCAGGACTATCAAGTAACTCAGTTGGCAGATGGATCCATTACCATTGCCTTGAGTCACCGGACAGAGTCTATGGAGCAAGCGATCTTTACTCAATTTGAACTCTTAGCTCAGCAAAAACAATTCATTCTCCCAAGTATTCTATTTATCGATTACCAATGGGACTCAACACGTAAATTAAAACGTGTTCAACGACTTCAATAAAAGGAGAATCCTATGACTACCGTAAAAAGACATTTGCAAATTAAAGGCTATGGAACAGCGCTTCCAGCTCATACAGTAACTTTCAAAGACCAGACTCGTTACCGCGTGAAAGAAGGAGAAGAAACACAGATTGATCTTGCAGCGCGTGCGATTGAGGCAGCTTTAAAACATGCAGGACTTGAGATGACAGACATCGACTGCCTGATTTCTGCTAGTGCGGTTGGTGTTCAGCCCATTCCTTGTACAGCAGCTCTTATACATGAGCGCGTGGCCAAGGGACTGACGATTCCTGCTATGGATATCAATACCACTTGTACCAGTTTTGTATCAGCTTTGAGCACTGTTTCTTATCTGATTGAAGGTGGTGAATACCAACGGGTTCTGATTGTATCCAGTGAAGTAGGAAGCCTAGGGCTTAATCCCAAACAAAAAGAAAGCTTTGAACTGTTTAGCGATGGCGCTGCAGCCTTTATTTTTGAAGCAACAAAGGAAGATAAAGGAATCATTGCTAGTATGCAACGTACCTGGTCTGAGGGAGCCCACGATACCGAAATTCGTGGTGGTTTGACAGCTTATCATCCGAAATTGTACTCTGAAGCAACCAAGACTGATTTCATGTTTGACATGAAAGGGAAGAAAATTCTTTTGCTTTCTGCCCGTGTTATTCCAGAAATGTTCCAAAAATTCCAAGAAAAATCAGGCATTTCTAAAGATGCTGTAGACTATATTATTCCCCACCAAGCAAGTCGCGCTTTGCCACTCGTCATGGATAAATTGGGAGTCGGCAAAGACAAGTACCTCAATATTGTCAGTGATTATGGAAATATGGTTTCGGTAGCCGTACCTTTCGGCCTAGCCTATGCACTGGATCACGGATATGTGAAGGAAGGAGATACCATCTTCTTGATGGGAACTGCAGCAGGGATGACGGTCAATATGTTGGCACTGAAACTTTAATGATGAATCCTCTTACTTCAAGCTCAAAAAGAATCAAGTCCCGCTAGTCTTTAGCGGGCTTTTTTGATATAATGAAAGGTATGGAAATTGAGAAAACCAACCGAATGAATGCGCTCTTTGAGTTTTATGCAGCGCTCTTGACGGACAAGCAGATGAATTATATCGAGCTCTATTACGCAGATGACTACAGCTTGGCTGAGATTGCAGAAGAGTTTGGAGTGAGCCGTCAAGCGGTCTATGACAATATTAAACGTACAGAAAAAATTTTGGAAGACTACGAAATGAAACTCCATATGTATTCCGATTACATTGTACGCAGCCAGATTTTTGATCAGATTTTAGAACGCTATCCGGAAGATACTTTTCTACAAGAGCAGGTTGAAATTTTATCAAGCATTGACAATCGGGAATGATTATGGGCAGTCTCGTCATTTATCAAGGAATACCTTGCAAACTATTAGTCGCAGAGGAAGTATTTCCTACTCGACTACAGATTATCTCGCCCAATGATATCTCCAAAGCTATGCAAATAGGTTTTAGCTGTTGGGGATATCCAAATGAAATCATGAAAGAAGTCACACCCGAAGAACTAGAATGTTTGCAACATTTCGGACGATTTCCACTGAATTGAAAAAATAGGAGAAAATAATGGCATTTGAAAGTTTAACCGAACGTTTACAAAACGTCTTTAAAAATCTTCGTAAGAAAGGGAAAATCTCTGAAGCGGATGTCCAAGAGGCAACCAAAGAGATTCGTCTAGCCCTCTTAGAGGCCGACGTTGCCCTCCCTGTTGTAAAAGACTTCATCAAACGGGTCCGCGAACGGGCTGTAGGGCATGAAGTCATTGAAACCTTGAACCCTGCCCAACAAATCGTGAAGATTGTCGATGAAGAATTGACAGCGATTTTGGGTTCAGAAACAGCAGAAATTATCAAATCTCCAAAGATTCCAACCATTATCATGATGGTCGGTCTTCAAGGGGCTGGTAAAACAACCTTTGCGGGTAAATTGGCCAACAAATTGGTCAAGGAAGAAAACGCACGTCCTTTGATGATTGCGGCCGATATCTATCGTCCAGCAGCCATCGACCAGTTGAAGACCCTTGGTCAACAGATCAATGTTCCTGTCTTCTCACTTGGTACAGAAGTCCCTGCAGTTGAGATCGTTCGTCAAGGTTTGGAGCAGGCGAGAGCCAATCACAATGATTATGTCTTGATCGATACAGCTGGTCGTCTGCAAATCGATGAAAAACTTATGGGCGAGTTGCGCGATGTTAAAGCCCTAGCTGAACCAAATGAAATCCTCTTGGTTGTCGATGCCATGATCGGTCAAGAAGCGGCCAATGTGGCGCGTGAGTTCAATGAACAACTCGAAGTAACCGGGGTCATTTTGACCAAGATCGATGGGGATACCCGTGGTGGTGCGGCCCTTTCTGTTCGTCAGATTACTGGAAAACCAATCAAGTTCACTGGTACTGGTGAAAAAATCACCGATATCGAAACCTTCCACCCAGACCGTATGTCTGGTCGGATCCTCGGTATGGGGGATATGCTGACACTGATCGAGAAGGCTTCTCAAGAATACGATGAGAAACGCTCTCTTGAACTCGCTGAAAAGATGCGGGAAAATACCTTTGACTTCAACGATTTCATCGATCAATTAGACCAAGTTCAAAACATGGGACCAATGGAAGATCTGCTCAAGATGCTTCCAGGGATGGCCAATAACCCTGCCATGAAGAACCTCAAGGTCGATGAACGAGAAATTGCTCGCAAACGTGCAATTGTATCATCCATGACCCCAGCTGAACGCGAAAATCCAGATTTATTAAATCCAAGCCGTCGTCGTCGGATTGCAGCTGGATCAGGGAACACCTTTGTCGAAGTCAATAAATTCATCAAGGACTTTAACCAAGCCAAGCAGATGATGCAAGGCGTCCTCTCTGGCGATATGAACAAGATGATGAAACAAATGGGGCTCAATCCAAACAACATGCCGAAGAATATGCCTGGTGGAATGCCAGATATGTCTGCCCTCGAAGGCATGATGGGACAAGGTGGCATGCCTGACTTGTCAGCTCTTAGCGGAGGCGCTGGAATGCCTGATATGAGCCAAATGTTTGGTGGCGGTCTCAAAGGAAAAGCCGGTGAATTTATGATGAAACGGGCGATGAACAAGATGGCCAAACAAATGCGCAAAAATAAGAAAAAACGGAAATAATCGTTTCTAATAAGGGCCTGGAACACACTGTTCTGGGTTCTTTTAGAAACTACTACTAGAGGAAAGATGTTAAAAAAACTATTTCAACAAGTCATTCGTTTCTTTGCAAGATTGTTTTCTTCGCACAGCAAGCCCTTTGAATTTCCAAAAGGGTCGAAGAAACCACCGATCAGACCGATCATCTTTGTACCTGGTAGTTCAGCCAGTATTCAGCGTTTCAATGGAACCATCCGCATGCTCCATCGCTATTCTAGAAAAAAGCAGAGTCTCTTAAAAATAAAAGTCAATAAAGATGAGTCTATAGAGATGGAAGGCAGACTGAATACAAAAGAGCCGAATCCGATGATTGTGATTGGCTTTGAGAATAATCGTGACGGCTACAGCAATATCAAGCAGCAAATCGAATCCCTTAAGATCGCTCTTACCTACCTTTTGGATCACTATCATTTTACAGAGTTTAAGGCAGTCGGGCATTCTAATGGTGGACTGGTTTTGACTGGTTTATTGGAAAGTGGCTTTTTAGAAAAGAAAAAGCTGACCGTAAGCAAGCTGGTTATTATTGGAAGTCCATACCAATTCAATCAAGAGATGTATGAGGATTTTCAAACATGGAGGCATCGCTTAGGAAAAGAAGTAGAGGTCCTTAATTTTGTCGGTAGCTTTTCTGGAACATCAGATGGTATCGTTCCCCTCTCTAGTGCTCAAGCAGCACAATCTATTTTTGAGAAACAAGCCTATACAGAAGTGAATTTAAAAGGACGCAAGGCTCATCATTCAGCTTTACCCACTAATCCAGATCTAGTGAAACAATTAAGTCTATTTTTGAATCTATAAGTAAATTACATAATTTCGGTTATGTAATTTTTATTTGTCTCTTGCAATCCTTAAGTAAATATGGTACATTTTTGGTAGCGATTACATATACCTAAGGAGGGTTTTATGAAAGATCCTAAATTACTAGAATTAATGAAGAATTACAGGGGGCGTGATGAAGTGCCCGCAGACTTTGATACCTTTTGGAATCAAGCCTTAGCAAACATTGCTGAACTTCCTGAATACAAGCTTGAAGAACAAAATTTCAGCATTCCAAATGTTGTTTGTTATGAATTAAGCTTTAAAGGAACACGAAATGGTCTTGTTTATGCACGAGTTGTTTTCCCAGAAACAGATCAAAAGGTTCCAGTTATTTTCCATTTTCATGGTTATATGGGCCGTTGTTGGGATTGGACAGACATGCTGGCTTATACAGTAGCTGGCTATGGAGTTGTGTCTATGGACGTAAGAGGTCAATCAGGCTATTCAACAGACGGAGATCGGTCACCACTTGGGAATACCGTAAAAGGACAGATTATCCGCGGAGTTGTGGAAGGTCCAGATGAGCTATTTTATAAGGATGTCTACTTAGATCTTTACCAGTTAATTGAAATTGTAGCCAGCCTTCCTCAAGTTGACAACAGCAAACTCGCCAGCTATGGAGCCTCTCAAGGTGGTGCCCTGGCCCTGGTAGCTGCCGGATTGAATCCCCGAATCCAACGAACGGTAGCCATTTATCCATTCTTATCGGATTTCAGACGTGTATTGGAGATTGGAAACACCAGTGAAGCCTATGACGAGCTTTTCCGTTATTTCAAATTCCATGATCCATTCCATGAAACGGAAAACCAAATCATGGAGACCTTAGCCTATATTGATGTGAAAAATTTTGCCCATCGCATTAAAGGACAGGTTCATATGATTACAGGATTAGATGATGATGTCTGTTATCCTGTGACACAGTTTGCCATTTATAATCGATTAGAAGGTCCAAAAGAGCAATTAATCATGCCAGAATATGCCCATGAAGCTATGAATGTCCAAGTTAATGATCGTGTATACAATTGGCTCTGTGGTAGCAAGATTTCATTTCAGTATGTAGAAAAATAAGATACAGAAGAAAAACAATCAGTAGATCCGTGAGATTTGCTGATTGTTTTGTTTAAAAAAAACTAAAAGTTTATGTACAATTGACTTAACTAGAGCTAAACCATTGATACAACTGAATTAGAAGCATAAAGTACATTCTTTAAAAAGTGTACTTTATTTTTGTTTTGTACATTATTCTAGAGTGGTATTTTGTATGTTTTCTAGTACATAATATCCTCAAATCTAAGAAATTGATTTGTACATTTTCGACTCTAATAGGTGTAGAAGAAGTGGTGGTTCAATTGTACATTTTTTGAAGCTTATTTAAGTTTCAATTGAACGCAAGATATAGATTTTTATTTTGTTGATGGTATAATGAATAATAGATAGAACAATAATTCTAAATGTAAAATTCCTAATTTTATTATTGAATTTATATGAAGCTAAAGGATTGTTGTAAAAATACTATGTATAGACTTTTAAATGATAGGAGCTACTATGGCTGATAAATTTATGCAGTTTTTTAATGATAATATGGTTTTGCCGTAGTAAACAATTTATAATAGAAGGTACGGAAGATATGATACAAGAATATCATAACTATTTGTTTCATATAAAAGGCTCAATTATTGGAGAACTTATTGGACTAATTGTCTGCTTAATTGTTGGCTTAGTTGTATCACTATTATAAAGACAATTTACACTTATTCAACCATTAGTTGATATAAAAAATATCCCACTCAACCAATGGTATGTGTACTTTTTAATAATAATAATTTACACTTAAATTGAAGGAGGTAAAAGTTATGGATCAGATTAAAATTGGAAAATTTATAGCTGAAAGTCGGAAAAAGAATAATTTGACTCAAATGCAACTTGCAGAAAAGTTAAATATTACAGATAGGGCTATATCTAAATGGGAAAATGGAAAAGCAATGCCTGATTCATCAATTATGCTAGATTTATGTAATGAACTTAAAATAAGTGTAAATGAATTATTAAGTGGGGAGATGATTGATATGAACAATTATAATGAGATAGCAGAAAAAAATTTGTTAGAAATGGCAAAAAAGGAAGAAATGCAAAATAAAAAACTAATGATGTATGAAAATTTTATTGGTTTTGGCTCAACAATATCTTTTTTAACACTAATTTTTGTTACATCATTTTTAATAGAGAATAATATAGCAAGAATATTGTTGTTTATATTAGCATTCGTTCTTTTAATAATAGGTGTTTCATTTGCATTAAAAATAGAAACAGAAACAGGTTATTATGAATGTCAAAAATGCCATAATAAATATGTTCCAAAATACAGTAAAGTATATTTTGCAATGCACTTTGGAACTACAAGATATATGAAATGTCCAAAATGTAATGAGAAAAGTTGGCAAAGAAAAGTTTTAAGTAAATAAAAAATTACAAGTTATAGAGATAATTATAAGAGCCCATCGGCTCTTATTTTTTTGCTTTAAATCCTGTTCACTCACAAGGTGAAATTAAGGAAGCATTAAAGAATAACTAGAGAGTTAACACAATATCCTAGATTATAAGAGTTCTATTTATATGTAGAACTCTTTTTCTGATTAGCTTAGTTTTACAAATTGGGGTATAAGAAAATGTACAATTGAAAAAATTTCCAGTAAACTAAAAATTTATGTACAATTGACTAAACAAGACTTAAACCATTGATATAACTGAATTAGAAGCATAAAGTACATTCTTTAAAAAGTGTACTTTATTTTTATTTTGTACATTATTCTGGGGTGGTATTTTGTATGTTTTCTAGTACATAACATCCTCAAATCTAAGAAATTGATTTGTACATTTTTTACTCAAGTAACAGTAGAAGGAGTGACGGTTCAATTGTACATTTTATTTAAAATATTTATGGCTATATTAATAGTATTTGAAGCATAGATAAAGTAGATACAGTGGTATAATAGTGTCAAAAGACTTTCAGGAGAAATGAGATGAGATCGCATACAGTTATTCTAGGCGCTGGTGCTACTATTGCAGCAATTCCAGATGGTGATAAAAATGGGAAAAGCTCTTCAGTTATGAATGGATTGCTAAAAAAACTTAATTTAGAAGAAATTCTTGCTGGTGTTGAATTACAGACAAAGAGCGAAAATTTGGAAGATATCTATTCAGAATTATTTGAGAGAGAAGAATGCTCTGAAATAGTTAGAAAGCTAGAAGAAAGACTCTATGATTATTTTGCTTCGTTGGAGTTACCTGATGAACCAACAATTTATGATCTTTTAATATTAAGTTTAACTAATAAAGATTGCATAGCTACGTTTAATTGGGACCCTTTACTTATACAAGCTTATGTTCGCTGTTCAAAAATTACTCTGAACCTGCCACAAATTCTTTGTTTACATGGGAATGTAGCTGTCGGTTTTTGTGAAGAACACACTGAGTTTGGAACAGTAGATTACTATTGCCCAACATGTTATAAAAAATTAAATCCAACAAAATTATTGTATCCCGTAAAAAACAAAGACTATTCTTCCGATGGATACATAAATTGGTGTTGGAAAGCATTAGATTACTTTGTCGATCATTCATATATGTTAACTATTTTTGGATACAGTGCTCCTAAGAGCGATGTAGATGCTGTTAATTTAATGAAAAAAGCATGGGGAAATATTGAAGACCGACCACTTGAAGAAGTTTCCGTAATAGATATTGTAGACGAAGAGACTATGCTAAATACATGGAAAGACTTTATTCATAGCCATCATTATAGGTATTCAAATTCATTTTTTGATTCTTACTTAGCAAAATTTCCAAGAAGAACTTGTGAAACTGTATTTGCAACATTTTCATTAAATGTTCCTTCTGATGGTAGTAGAGGTTTTAAAGAGAATTTTAATTGGGATATGATAAAAGAGTTTTTATCTGATATGTTAGTTGAAGAACAGGAAAATAAAGGAAAATCAAATTTAAAATCGAAATATTTAGTTTGGAATGAAGATGTTAACAAATAATCCAATTAATCATAGTGTACTTAAATTATCAAAGGATTTCGATAATGCTTTTAAATATAAAAATATAGAGGAAATCTATAGACTAATAGAATTTGGAAAAAATATGGAAAACACTATTGATGATATTTCCAAAATTCAATTATTTTATTCTATTGGGACAGCATATGGTGATATATTTGAACTAAGTGATAACCTAGTATTCAACATAGATACCGATTGTACAGTTCAACAAATTTATTACTTTAGAAAAGCTATCGAAATTTCAAATAATATTGATATAAATCCTGAGAACAATAGCTTTATTCACCCATTATTATGTTCACTATACACCAATTACGCAAATCTATTAGATGCTTGTGGTAGAAAACAGTTAGCTATTAAGATGTATTGTAAATGTATACAAATCAATCCAAAATTCACAATGGCTAGTGGTAACTTGGCTATTTGTCTACATCATTATCGTAATTTTTTGAATGATAACGAACATCTTCACTTTATTAAAAAAATTAAAAATTTAATAGAAACAAGCATAACTGTTTCAGACCCAAACAGAGTTGATTATGCAGAAAAACAATTTATTGAACTTTATGAACAATATCTTAATTATAAAGACTTAGATGAATGTTCTTGTAAAGACATTGATTACAATCCCAATTCACAAAAGTATCGTGAATGGTGTTGGAACAACGGGCTGTATCTTAATCCACTTAATGATTTACAAGCTGACGATATAAATAGATATGATGGTAATCTTTTACTACCAAGTTTATTGTTTCAATCGGATAAAGATTTAAACAAATACATTTCTATGTTTAATCAAATTAAGCAAGAATATGTTTATGCCCGTTATCTCTGTTTTAATAGCATTGAGGTTGATTCGGTTCATTATGCTGATGAGAATGTTTATCTTATTGATTGTCTAGACTATGTACAATACTCTATCCGAGTTGAAGGATTAAAAGCATCTTTTAAAACACTATATTCATTATTAGATAAAGTAGCTATGTTTATAAATGAATATTATTCTTTAAAAATTAAAACTCGACAAGTAAATTTCCATTCAATTTGGAGATCAAATAGTGATTTAAATAAAATGTTGGATAAGAATATTGGTCTGTCATCTATATTTTGGATAGAGAAAGATTTTGATAATGGTGATAATTCTTTAACAGCTAATCCAAACTCAAAGCGATTGAAAATTATTAGAAATTATTTAGAGCACAGATTTACTAATATAACATTGAATATTTTTAATGGAAGTGAAGATAATGAAGATAATAATGAAACCAGACTGTATCTAACTGAATTTGAACTTCAAGAGTTTGCATTAGATTTATTAAATCTTGTAAGAGAAGTTATTTTTTCACTCAAAAATGCCATTCAAATAAGTGAAAATGAAAAACAATCTACTATAAGCAGTAAAGTTGTTTTAATTCCGATAAATTATGAAGAAGTAGATTCGGAAGATAAATTATAGCATTGAACATACAATTTATAGTCGTTATAAAAAGCAATAGCCTAAATTCATTTAACTAATCGACTTAACTAGATCTAAACCATTGATAAAACTGAATTAGAAGGATAAAGTACACTCATTAAGCAGTGTACTTTATTTTTATTTTGTACATTTTTTGTTGATTGCTTAATCAATACTACATCTCTAAAAGGCAATTCAGACTCCATTTAGTCCTCTAAAACCCAAGTTGAGTGTGTATCTTTGCTGGTAAAAGCTTAGAAACCTTGTAGCGAAGTAATAATGAAAAGCCTTTATTGTAAAGCTTTTTCATGTTCCAATAAAGAACTTGACATTATTAGTTACTTCCACTACAATAGAATTACATACCATTGGTATGATAGAAAGGGACTAAAATGGCAAGGAATAGAAACTCACATGAAACTAGAAAAAAAATACTAAATGTCTCTAAAGATTTATTTTTAGAAAAAGGATTTGATAATACGTCAATCCAAGATATCATAGATGGCTTAGGTGGATTGACGAAAGGTGTTATTTATCATCATTTTGAGTCTAAATATGATATACTTCAAACGATCATCAGCGAAAATAATCAAGAAATTTTTAATTATAATTGGAGAGGAAAGACTGGATTAGAAAAGATACAAAATTCTTTGATGGACTCTTTCTCTAATTTTGAACACCAAAGGCTCGTTTACTCTGCCTCAATTATGCTAAGAAGTCCACGTTTGTTGGGAGAGCAGTATCTAGGTCTATTTTCTGATTTTTTACCCGAAATTAGAGAAAAAGTTTACGAAGGTGTTGAAGATGGGTCAATTAAAACAGAATATCCAGAAGAGCTAGCAGATTTAATTGTTTTAACTTTAAATATTTGGATTGGTTTTCAAATTTCCGTTTTTTCATTAGTAGAATTAAAGCGTAAAATGAATTTCATTAAACTTACTTTTGAAGGTCTAGGGGTACAGTTAATTTCTGATGAAATGATGGAGGTGATTTTCAACTTATTTGATCACTTAAAAAAATAGGAAATAAGTAGTCGCATGACATGCTTGTTAATACTAATTTCTATCTATGTATTATCAATTGAACGATCTATTTTACATTTTGATACTTAAAAAATAACATACTTTAAGTGTGTTATTAAAATTCCATTATACATACCATAGGTATGTTTGTTTTTTTGATATTTACATACCGATAGTATGTCTGATGCGATTGTCTGTTAAATAAGCTTATTTTTAAATATTTGGTGAGATTAGTTTGAATAGTTTATTCTTTATTTACACTTTGGAGGAAAGAATCTATGTTGTTGCTTATTAAAATTGAATTAAATAAAATTTCTAAATCTAAATTATTTTTAGCCTGGTTGTGTTCTATATTTATAGTGTTAGGTATTACAGTAATAATCATTATGGGGTTAGGTACTGACAATAAACTAGGAGAATTCACTGGACAGGATTCTAATCTTATTAGAATTACTGGTAAATGGGAAGGTTGGGCAATTGTAGCATCATTGTTTTCATCTTTATTTACTAAAGCAGCATTTTTGATTTTTGAATCTTATTTATTATCTACGATTATCATTGATGAATTTAAACGAAGAACAATTTTTCAGTTGTTTTCTTACCCTATTTCTAAAATAAAGTTACTATGGGGAAAAATTCTTTCAGTCATCCTAATATCATTTATTGCCCATTTTTCTGCACATTTAGTGATTCAATTATTCATTAGATTCATGGCTGTTGTAACTGAATCTAGTTATATCCCTCTAGCTAATCAATTAATTAACTTAGCTGGAATTACGTTTGGAACTGTACTAATAGGGTTACTACCATTTGTTTTAGGTATGATTAAGCATTCAACAGCTATAACAATGCTTACAGGTCTTGGTTTAGCAGCATTACTTTCGAATATAAGTCCAGGAAGTTTATCTAATAATATTGCTGATAACTTATTCTTTTTGATATTTGCAAGTTTCATAAGTTTAATGATTACTTCATTTTCAATTTATAATATTTCAAGACAAGATATTAGTATCAAGTAGCATAGCTGAATTTAATTGAAGGAATGTGATAATTCCTTGATGATTTCTATAAAAAAAGAGGCTGTATAAGTTGGTATTTATGCTCCAGGAGAAAAATTCTTTCATTTAAAGCTGGATATAGAAAGAGAGATAGAAATGAGAAATATTGTTGAAATAAAAGAAGTTTTTAAAACAATTGATAAAGAAGAAATTTTAAGTGGTATCAACCTTCAAATTGCTGAAGGAGAAATCTATGGTTTTTTAGGACCGAACGGTGCTGGAAAAACAACGTTAATGAAATGTATGTTAACCTTATCAACAATTACATCAGGTAGTATTGAAATTTTTGGGAAAAATCTACAAGAACACAGAGAAGAAATCCTAAGTCAGATTGGAAGTATTATTGAATCACCAATTTTTTATGATAATTGCACTGCAAAAGAAATTTTGGAAATTCACGCTCAATATATGGGGAAAAATATTATTGAATCAGATATAAAAAAAGCCTTAAGAATGGTCGGCTTAAAAAATACGACTAAAAAAGTAAAAGATTTTTCGTTAGGAATGAGGCAAAGGCTTGGTTTAGCTCGTGCCTTTCTAACAAAACCTAAATTGTTAATTTTAGATGAGCCAATCAATGGTTTAGATCCAATAGGGATTCAAGAAATTCGAAATCTTTTGTTGTCGCTTTCTAAGGAGCATGGAATTACTATTCTAATATCGAGTCATATATTATCGGAAATTTCACAGATAGCAGATAAAATTGGCTTTATCAAAAATGGAGAAATTGTAGAACAGGTTTCTATGAAAGAGATTAGGAGAGAGAATATTGACTTAGAAGAATATTTTATGTCACATTTTCTAAATGAAATTAAGAATTATGAGGTAGATTAAGGATGAAACAATTGATAAAGAACCATCAGAAGGCTTTTTATGCTTTCATGATATTTAATATACTGGTCCCTTTAACTAATATTGCTTTTGCTTATTCTATTAAAGGTATTATTGATAGTGGCATGTCCCAAAATAAAGAAGCCTTAACTCAAGCGGTACTAGTAGGAGCTACTGTTATTTTCATCTATGCAGCACTCAACTTTATATCTCTTCGATTGAGAAATAAACTTGTTAGGCAAATCATGTCAAGATACAAAAACAAGGTGTTCCAATCTATTTTAGATAGGGATTATAGAGACTTTTCTAAAGAAAAATCAGGGAAATTTATTTCCGTATTAACCGAAAATATGAAGAAAATTGAGCAAGATTATCTATACCAGTATTTTAATATTTCAAAAAACCTTTCCTTAATGATTTTTTCACTTCTAACTATGTTTATAGGTAATTGGTTTTTGACCTTATTAGTTATCATTGCTAGCATCATTCCGATGATGATTTCAGGATTTATTGGACAAAAATCAGCCTCTTTACAAAATAGAGCTATGGTTGCCGATCAGAAGTATTTAGCTAAGGTTAAAGATATTTTAGCAGGATTTCTTGTTATTAAAAGTTTTAATGTGAAAGATGCTATCTGTGAGGATTATAGTCATGAAAGTGAAAAATTTGATGAAATAAATTTTATAAAAGGGAAATTTGACGTTTTAGCTAATGTTATTTCACAGCTTTCAGGGATGATTGTTTTTTTGGTAGCCTTTGGTGGAGGGATGTATCTCGTATTTAATAGCTCTACCACAATTGGGAGTGTAACAGCTATTGTTCAACTGGTCAATTTTGTAGTAATGCCACTGAATGAAGTTGGAATGGGAATAAGTAAATTTCGTGAAGGTCAGGCAACACTAGATGCATTTGAGGTAAAAGATGTAACTGAGCTTCAGACTGGTGAAACAAAAGAATATTTCGATGATGTTATTTCTTTTTCAAATATAGACTTTTCTTACCCTAATACTAAAGAAAAAATTTTTAACCATTTATCTTTGAAGATTCAAAAAGGAGAAAAAATTGCAATTGTTGGAATGTCAGGGAGTGGGAAATCAACTTTGCTCAATCTATTACTGCGTTTTTACGATGTAACAAGTGGGCACATCTCCATTGATAATATAGATTTGCAAGCTATTTCAGCAGAGAGCCTTTATAACTTAATGACAATTGTTCAACAAGACGTTTATATCTTTGATGATACTTTAAGAGCAAATATTACTCTTAATCAATCCTTCACTGATGAGGAAATAAAGCAAGCTGTACAGCAGTCGGGTTTAGAAAGTTATGTTTTAGAAAATGAATCTGGTCTACAAACTTTATGTGGAGAGAATGGCTCAAATCTATCTGGCGGACAAAAACAAAGAGTTAGTATTGCGCGTGCCTTGATTCGAAAAACACCAATCTTATTATTGGATGAGGCTACTTCATCTTTGGATAATCAAGTAACTACTGAAATTGAAAGTTCAATCTTGGATATTCAAAATTTGACTGCACTTGTAGTAACCCACAAGTTGAATGAGAACATTTTGAAAAAATACGATAGAATTCTCTTTATGAAAGATGGCGTTATTGTTGAAGATGGTTCTTTCAGTGATTTGATGGATAGGAGAGGTGAGTTTTATAAGTTGTTTGAGTTGAGTGTGTAATTCTCTTTCATTTTATAGTATAATTTTATAAAACACTCTATCCTTTTCGTTCTATAATATATAAGCTTGCTAGCACCACATGTTGAGGCGGTAAGTTTGCTAGTCAAGGAGTAAAACGACGAAGATTAGCATTTACTTCCGCCCATGCGATAGCTGTCCGTGATTGACAAGTGCTAGCACGCAGACAGAACGGAGATAGCGAACCGCTGAGTGTGTCGCTCTGCTCGTAAAAGCTTAGAAACCTTTGAACGAAAGGGATAATGAAAGCCTTGATTGCAAGGCTTTTTGCTTTATGGTGGGTAAGTATCAGAGTGAGAAAATTTTTGGAATGAGTAGAAGTGATAGCTAGAAATTATCAGTTTCTATTTCCATTTACCCTGTGGGTACGTGTTTGTTTCCATTGACAAGGAGTTTGTGGGAATAGAAATGTACCCACCTTGTTTGAATCAAGTGAAGTGTAGTTGAAGGAAATCTGTTGAAAGCAATACTTCATTTTACCGAATAAGTAATAATTTAGGCAACTTCAAATCGATTAAAAAAACTATTTTAAAGGTTAAGAGTAGACAAAAATTGTCCACTCTTTTTTGCAAACTCAATTTATCAATAAATGAAATGAGGGAATGTAAAATGAAATATTTTGAGGTTGAGTTAGAAAATCCTGATGAATTTTTAAAACTACAAACAGAAGATTTTGTGAAAGCTAATCGCTTGCTACTAAGGAAGATAATCCAGAGCGTTACAGTCTATGAAGAAAACTTCGTCATATCCTTTAAATCTGGCATCGAATTGGAAGTATGAGTCTCATTCCATAACTTTTATATTGAACATATCATCTTGTTGTGTTATACTATAAATTGATATAAACAAAGATGTAGGAGGAACCGAAACTATGACAGCCTCAATGCGTTTAAGATAAGCTGGCAATAAAAAAAGCAGAATCTATACCCGATGATAGGCTTTTTTGTTGTGCTTATTTATACGATATTGAGCATTCATTAGTTACGGTGAGGATATTGGTTATTTAACTATACCTTTATTTAACTATGTCTTTAATATGAATGTTTCCAAATTGTATGTATGCAGACCAAAAGCCACATTGTGGGGTTTGGCCTGCATTTTTTATTGCCTAGAATGCTATTCAAAATAGAAATTCAAGCAAAATAATATGCAGGAGATAATATAAATGGAAAAATACAACAATTGGAAACGAAAATTTTATGCAATATGGGCAGGGCAAGCAGTATCATTAATCACTAGTGCCATCCTGCAAATGGCGATTATTTTTTACCTTACAGAAAAAACAGGATCTGCGATGGTCTTGTCTATGGCTTCATTAGTAGGTTTTTTACCCTATGCGATTTTGGGACCTGCCATTGGTGTGCTAGTGGATCGTCATGATAGGAAGAAGATAATGATTGGTGCCGATTTAATTATCGCAGCAGCTGGTGCAGTGCTTGCTATTGTTGCATTCTGTATGGAGCTACCTGTCTGGATGATTATGATAGTATTGTTTATCCGTAGCATTGGAACAGCTTTTCATACCCCAGCACTCAATGCGGTTACACCACTTTTAGTACCAGAAGAACAGCTAACGAAATGCGCAGGCTATAGTCAGTCTTTGCAGTCTATAAGCTATATTGTTAGTCCGGCAGTTGCAGCACTCTTATACTCCGTTTGGGATTTAAATGCTATTATTGCCATCGACGTATTGGGTGCTGTGATTGCATCTATTACGGTAGCAATTGTACGTATACCTAAGCTGGGTAATCAAGTGCAAAGTTTAGAACCAAATTTCATAAGGGAGATGAAAGAAGGAGTTGTGGTTCTGAGACAAAACAAAGGATTGTTTGCCTTATTACTCTTAGGAACACTATATACTTTTGTTTATATGCCAATCAATGCACTATTTCCTTTAATAAGCATGGAACACTTTAATGGAACGCCTGTGCATATTTCTATTACGGAAATTTCCTTTGCATTTGGGATGCTAGCAGGAGGCTTATTATTAGGAAGATTAGGGGGCTTCGAAAAGCATGTATTACTAATAACAAGTTCATTTTTTATAATGGGGACCAGTTTAGCCGTTTCGGGAATACTTCCTCCAAATGGATTTGTAATATTCGTAGTTTGCTGTGCAATAATGGGGCTTTCGGTGCCATTTTATAGCGGTGTGCAAACAGCTCTTTTTCAGGAGAAAATTAAGCCTGAATATTTAGGACGTGTATTTTCTTTGATCGGAAGTATCATGTCACTTGCTATGCCAATTGGGTTAATTCTTTCTGGATTCTTTGCTGATAAAATCGGTGTAAATCATTGGTTTTTACTATCAGGTATTTTAATTATTGGCATTGCTATAGTTTGCCAAATGATAACTGAGGTTAGAAAATTAGATTTAAAATAAACAATATTGGAGGAATATTTATGTATCTTATTTTCATGTAACTCTTCCTGCTAAAATCGCAGGGTTTTCCCTGCATACAAGCAAATGAAAGCATGCGATTATAGACAGGAGGAAATGTTATGGAATTAATATTAAAAGCAAAAGACATTCGTGTGGAATTCAAAGGACGCGATGTTTTAGATATAAATGAATTAGAAGTATATGATTATGACCGTATTGGTTTAGTAGGAGCAAATGGTGCTGGAAAAAGCACTTTACTCAGGGTACTTTTAGGAGAATTAACTCCCCCAGGATGTAAAATGAATCGTCTGGGTGAACTTGCCTATATTCCCCAGTTGGACGAAGTAACTCTGCAGGAGGAAAAAGATTTTGCACTTGTAGGCAAGCTAGGTGTTGAGCAATTAAATATACAGACTATGAGCGGTGGTGAAGAAACAAGGCTTAAAATAGCACAGGCCTTATCGGCACAGGTTCATGGTATTTTAGCGGATGAACCTACGAGCCATTTAGACCGTGAAGGAATTGATTTTCTAATAGGACAGCTAAAATATTTTACAGGTGCACTGTTAGTTATTAGCCATGACCGCTATTTTCTTGATGAAATAGTAGATAAAATATGGGAACTGAAAGATGGCAAAATCACTGAGTATTGGGGAAACTATTCTGATTATCTTCGTCAGAAAGAGGAAGAACGTAAGAGCCAAGCTGCAGAATACGAACAATTTATTGCGGAACGTGCCCGATTGGAAAGGGCTGCGGAGGAAAAGCGAAAACAGGCTCGTAAAATAGAACAGAAGGCAAAAGGTTCTTCAAAGAAAAAAAGTACTGAAGACGGAGGGCGTTTAGCTCATCAAAAATCAATAGGAAGTAAGGAAAAAAAGATGTATAATGCTGCTAAAACCCTAGAGCACAGGATTGCGGCCTTAGGAAAAGTAGAAGCTCCGGAAGGCATTCGCAGAATTCGTTTCAGGCAAAGTAAAGCATTGGAGCTCCATAATCCATACCCTATAGTCGGTGCAGAAATTAATAAAGTATTTGGGGATAAGGCTCTGTTTGAAAATGCATCTTTTCAAATTCCGTTAGGAGCAAAAGTGGCGTTAACTGGTGGTAATGGAATCGGAAAAACAACTTTAATCCAAATGATCTTAAACCATGAAGAAGGAATTTCTATTTCGCCTAAGGCAAAAATAGGTTACTTTGCACAGAATGGTTACAAGTACAACAGTAATCAGAATGTTATGGAGTTTATGCAGAAGGATTGTGACTACAATATATCAGAAATTCGTTCAGTGCTAGCATCTATGGGGTTCAAACAGAACGATATTGGAAAAAGTTTATCTGTTTTAAGCGGTGGAGAAATTATAAAATTGTTGCTTGCTAAAATGCTCATGGGTAGATATAACATCCTAATAATGGATGAACCCAGTAACTTCCTTGACATACCAAGTTTAGAGGCTTTGGAAATACTAATGAAGGAGTACACCGGAACTATCGTGTTTATCACCCACGATAAACGATTACTCGAAAATGTAGCAGATGTAGTTTATGAAATTAGAGATAAGAAAATAAATCTGAAACATTAAATTTAAGGTAGTCGCTGGTCAGTATAGTCTGTTCTGGTTGGCGACTCCATTGTTAAAGAGTATAAAGACTTTAGATTTTATGAATATTAAAAATAGGAACAGTCAATTGAACTGCTCCTATTTTTCTGCTAAATATATTGTAGTTTTCTTATATGTATAATGATAGATTAGCGGATTCTCATCTACGGTACTTACTTCAAATATGAAGAAGTGATCGCGGTTATCTCTGGACTTTTCCTTATTGAGGACAAAGTAATTCTTACGTGAAGTCGCCATTGTTTTTAGGATATCATCAGTTAGGAAGGTCAATGGAATATTCATGTTAGAGTAGCGGTAGAAGTCACGTTCAAAATCTTGGTAGCTCTCGCTATAATAGTCCATTTGTAGGTGATTACGCTGAAACTCAAGCTGATTCATAGAGCACCTCCTCGACAAGTTCAATACTAATAATGTCTTTTAATTTCAAATTGATGTGACCTGTTGTAGTTTTTATCAAAATGAAATCTTTGGTCAGACTTGGTATTGTTCCAGTGTAGGAAACACGCTTGTTTTTTTCAATCACTTGAATGCGTGTGCGTAGCTGCCCGGCGTATACTTGACTGAGGAGTAATAATTTCTTCTCTAGTGATAAGTCAGACATGTACGTTACTTTGTTTGTATCATCAGAGAGTGCTGATGCATGTTCAGATAGGAAAAAGCCCATCCATTTTTGCATCTTTGTATCCTGGTACTCTCTTGCTGATTGAAATGGTAAATATGAACGGTCAATCATATCAAATCCTTTCTATGCAGAGGCAAGGGTATTTTTATCAAATTGAATCGTAAAACCTTGAATTCCCCCACCTGTGTAACATTCTTTAAAGCGATTGATTACCTCAGTATAGATTATCACAGATGAGCTTGTTGGCTTAATGCTAAATGTAAATTCCAATGGTAATCGGTTTTCAGATTTAGCATGTACTAGTCGTATCGATATTTCAGTTGTTTTGAGTTTTCTCTGACGAAGTTTTGAAGTTGCTGTTTCAACGATTCCATGTAAAAATCTTTCAAGCATTTCAATATCATTACATCCTTTGCTACGGATTTCTGAAAATTGTACTGTATTTTTTTCTTGTTTCATTTTAATCCCTCCAATCCACCCGCGGAATGACCACCGATAAGTTTACTGCGTTCAATATTTCTGGAACCTTCAGTTAGGACGGTTCCTTTTTGTATGGCTAAAAAACCAAACTGTTCTCTGACAACATCAATAGCTGTCTGAAGTCTATTATCTTTTTCAATTTGTTCTACATCATCAAAGAGTGATAGTAGAGTATAGCTTTCATCTACGAAGCCACTATAAGATACACCAATTTGTCTCACTGCACCAGAGGTGTATTTTTTCGGAATAATACAAGTACATGACTCACCATTGTTTTGGGGAGATTTGCGGGTTCAATTTTATTCTGAGCATTTATAGATTTTTTCATCTCAGTCCTAGAATAGCCAATATGAATAGAAACGACAGTAGTCAATACTAGGGCTACTGTTCCGTTCCACAGTATCATTTAAAAATCATTTTCACACCCTTTCGTCTATTAGTATAGAAGAAAGCTCTCAGCACATGAGGAGAAATCATGAGGGATATTCTCAGTTGAATAAGTAAGAGTATAATCTACATCTCCAAAGTAGGAGTGGCCAGTTCCAGCAGAAAGACCTTCATAGGTTTTATAACTGAATAGATCGACTACTTTGTTGTCGAATTTTTCCTGTTCTTCAAGTAATCCTGAGGAATAGACGACAACTTTAAAATCAAATAAGCTAAAAACGCTCTAAAATCATTAAATTGATATAAAAATGTTTTTTATTGTCAAAATATACAATTAAAAAAATTTCCAGTTTTTTTAAAATCACTATCTCAGATGACAATTTAATCAAAATATGATATAATACAGAAAAAGTAAAAATAACAAAAGTAACTTACAAAAGTAAAAGAAAAAAAGTAAATAGATAGCCACGGCGGATATTCCTTTCATTGTTTAGAAGGAGTTGCTGTGGTTATCGTTGTTGCTGAGCTAATTAATTGCTCTTATTACTTAGATGAAGTTACTTTTGTTATTGAATTAATTCAAATAATAATAACGATCAATGAAAGTACTCATCGATATTCCCTTTATGCAGTTTAGAGCACAAAGGAAAATGGTACTGATTTGATCGTTTTTTTGTGTATTGACATCCTAAAACCCAGTCAGAACCTTCAGTCATATTAAACAAGGAGATAACATGAGATTTGTTGTATATAAACATTCACTAGTTTTAGGTGATAACAACATCGTGACAAAGCAATTTATCGTTCTGAAGCACGATGACGGCAACTTACAATTTACTGATTTTCATCGTTATGTTAAATCTACTTCAAGAATCAAGTCTATTTCAGATGATGGGAATAAACGCTTTTCTTACGTTGTTAAGTTTCTAAATTTTATATTTGGTACTTCTGGACTTAAAAGTATAGATCAACTTACACTTGAAATGGTTAGAGAATTTTTTACGCTTTATGGATTATCTCAGTTACCAGGAGATAGAGAAAAAAGAAAGAAAAGCACCGTTGAAAAATGCGTAAATGCAGTTCTTGACTTCTTAACTCTTTATTTAAGTGAGCGAGAGGGAAAGGCTAAGTTAAAAGCAGAAGAATTGTATTCTACGACAACTTTTACGAATAGTAGAGGACGGGTTATAAAGCGTAAAGAACCAAATTTTGAAATATACGTAAATGATAGCAACACTGAGAAAGCTATTTTTCGTGATATGCCAAATAGTGCTTTTGAGATGTTATTTTCTCACATAGCACACTATCATAAAGATCTACTCATGGTTGTGGCCTTGGGGGCCTTTGTTGGCTTAAGACCATCAGAAGCATGTAACGTAAGACGTGAAGATAGTCCTCTAGGACCAGGTATTTTATTTCACCAAAGTGATGGTCAAGTATTTAAGATTGAGATCGATCTACGAAAAGAAATACCTCTTAGAAGCGATTTAAAGCCGACTGGACGGATTAAAAAGGAAAGACTTCAAGCAGTACCTTATATCTTCTTGGAGGTCTTTTTAGACACTTATAACGACTATATGAGTTATCTGGAAGGTAAGAAGTATGAGAAGGACTATGGGCCATTAAATCTTAACAGACGAGGAAAAGCATTATCATACGATGTATACTATCAACGTTTTCGTAAGATTATTCGTGAAGAGATGATCCCAATCTTCTTAAAGTCCGATGATGCAGAGGTTGTTTTCTTCGGTCAACTTTTACAGGAACATAATATTTCCCCACATATTTTCAGACACTGGTACACGACACAGTTAGTCTTATCTGGGGTTTCTGAGATTAGTGTACTCATGTCTGCAAGAGGTGATAAATCTCCTGAGAGTGCTTGGGTTTACCTGCAAAATAAAGGTGAAATCGCAAAACAATATGGTCAAGTTAACAATGGCGTTTTTGACTATATGAATTGGCAAGCAAATGAACTTTTTGGTGATAAGTTAGAAAGGTAATGTATGACTTATTCAATTAAATCTTTGATTGAAAATCTGTTAAGTGAACTCGGAAAAAACGATATACAGTATAAAGGCAAAATTAGTAAGTTTTTAGTTGATAACAATTGGTTTAACATAGAAATTGATTTGGATAACTATTCTATCTCAGATAAAGAGGCTCAATTATTAATAGAAAAAATAACCAATTATCTTCTTGGACCAACTGGTTTAGCAGGAATTCAGCCTATATTTAAACAAAAATTCCCATTAACTTACAAATATTTTCAGCAATACTCAGAAGATAGCAACTTATCTAAAGAAAACATCTTTTATGTTCAAGATTTTCTTGCTTATTATCTAAAAAGAGATTTATTCCTCTGTAATGATAATGAAATTGAATTGTTGGTTGAAGAAGCAGTATATGCACTTGAAAAGCAAAAAGGCGAAGTTTTTATTGATTTTTTAAAGTGGTTAATGAATAAAACGAGATGTAACTATCACAAAAGATATGAATTTACACCTCGATACACATTAGAACAGGAGACTAACGCTTATGAGTTAGACGAATATTTAGAATTACTGTATTTTCTTTTTAATGACGATTACATTAGAAAAGAAGATATGCTTTATAAAGCAGCAATCTCAAAAGACTACGCAGATACATGGCTATTTCTAGCACTTCATTTTATATGTGCGCTACGTGGAACAGATTTAGAACAACTTGGGCATCCACAACTTCCTAGAACACCAAAAGAAGTTCTAAAATCAGTTAGAAGTGGGGATTGGAGTAGCAGTGAGGCAAGAAGAACTCTTTTAAGTATTACAACTCGTTTAACTTATTTAAATATTACTCCAAACAAAACAAAGGGAACTAAAAATATTAGTCAGATTAAATTTCAGGTCCCTGAGAGCTGTCAGGTATTGATTGGAACGTTGTTGGCTATCTGTGAAGCTCATTATCAGTTGAATAAAGATAATAATAATGAACCTTTAATTCGACAAATAAAAGAATATAAACGAATTAGCCGATATATGGGGAAAGAAATTGGAGACTTATTTCTTGAAAGGAATTTTAGTTCTAGATCTGCAAATAAATCCTATCTTCAAACTGTTGCCATGTTAGCAGATGATGTTTTGCAAGAAAAATCTGAGTTAAATATTAAAGGCTATTTTTTAGCTGCATTAGCCCGTAGCCATAAAGGTTCATTCGATGAATTTGCTCAAACCACAACAACGTACCTAAAAGATGCCCAACTAAGTCAGCTTAAACCAGAAATGGTTGCGAGAGAACTATTTGAACGAGGTGTTTTATCTATGATTCCATCAATGCTCCTGACGATTGTTACCAGAGGAAAGTATAAAGAATTAAGTCCTAGTCAACAAACTCAGATGATTAAACAGTTAGATTTGACACCAAATGAGATCGAAAAAACATTGGCTTTAAGTATTCAGGCAGAAGTGAAATCGCAAAAGGCATTAAAGATTTTGGTAGAAGAAGAAGCAGAGCCTAATCAACTTCTTACTATTTGTCATCGTATAGGAAACGGTGAAGCCTTCTCAAAACAAGGTGAAAGCATGTGTCTTTTGTCTGCACTTGGAAAGATTTGTCCATATGACGATAGACAACATTGCATCGGTTGTCATTATGAACTACAAACTAAATCTACTTTATTGTTATTAGTAGGAGAATTCAATCGTTTGAACAAACAATACTCTAGAGTTCGAACTGATTTAGAAAAAGGTAAAATTCGGAGTATTTTAGAAGAACAAATAAAACCTTGTTTAACTGAAATGTTGCAAGCTTTATGCGAGCAATATGGGGATGACGTGTTGCATGATTACGAAGAAATAATAAAGGAGTTAATAAATTGAACAATCAAGCTAAACTTTTTAAAACTGAAAATTATTTTGAACCATTTAACTGTGATTGTGTTCTGCGAGCAAAAGAAGTTTTCGATGATTATTTTGAAAAAGGAATTATTCTAAGTTACGATTTTGATCATAAGAAATGGGAAACTACAAATGAATATGCCAATATTAGCCTGTTTTTTAACATTCCTGAGTTTCAATATAGGAGATTTTATCAATCAATTTTTCAGTTGCCTTATAAGGAATTTATCGATTACTTAAAAAGTTTTATTGTTTTCTCAATGAAACAACATGTTTTAGAAACTTTGCAGCTATTTCTAAGAGATATTAAACGTATTATCAAAAATACAACCAAAGATACGTTTTTAGATTTAGAAAATATCTCTGTAATATTTCCTGGTTTATGTATTGACTTTTTCTCAAATCTTCCCTGTTCAGATGATATTCAACTAAGTCAACTATTGGAGCAATTGGATAATAAATTAACTCTCAACCTTCAAAAAAGGCAGAAGTCAAAACAGCAAAGACAATTAGCGCAATTTCAATCCTATTTTACTTTTAATGACATTTTAAATGATTATTGGTCTCAAACATTATCTAAGAAAGAACGTCTATTTTATTATCCATTGTATCTCTGGTGGCAGATTACAGCGATTTTACCCTTAAGGCCAAGAGAATTTCTTTTAATTCAAAGAAACTGTTTGACCGAGAAAGATGGAAAATATTTTCTTACATTAAGGAGAAATATAATCAAAGGAAGGGATCGACTTGTTGAACATAAAATTTCTGAAGATTATATTTTGAATACTTATGAAATTACTAATTCATTAGCTTCTGAAATAAAGACTTATCTCAAACTTACGGAAAATGATCGTTCTACTAAATTAGATACATTATTTGTGACCGATCCCCATTATAATCGTTGGGGTCGTCGAACAGGTGTTAATAACCGATTTTTAACTTACACTAATCTCAATACTATTTTGAGGTATTTTTTTAATGAGATAATTTCTCAAAAATACGGTTATCAAGTTAATTATTTTAGTTTTCCAGTTAGATTAGATGAAAACGAGATTAATTTGATTCATATTGGTGATACGAGACATATTGCAATGATCAATTTAATTGCAGAAGGGGCTAGTCCTGTTACAGCTATGCTTTTAGCTGGTCATGAAAGTGTGACAACTTCATCTCACTATTTTTCAAATTTAAGCCAATTTATTGAATGTCGTAGTTATCAAATGTATCGTAAACTAACGAGTAAAAACACGAATTACGCCATAAGTAAGAGGCAGCCATTTTATACAGCACAAGGACAATACATCACTTTAGAAAATAAAGGACGGTGTTACTCACCCCGCTTTGCGAAAGGTGATTATTCAGATTGTCTGAAAGTTATTAGTGAGCATGCAGAACTAGGTGCTTGTACGAGCTGTCCTTTTTACCGTAAAGCAGGTAAAGATTATTTTTCAATGGATAAATCATTTAAAAAGTCAGTTGATGAAAAAGCTATGGTTGTAAATGAAGCGATTAGAAAAGTTAGACAAGGGAAGGGTCATATTGAAGATATTGGAGAAGCTTTGTTGAAATTAAAAACAGTTAGCAATACCTATCAAGATTACTTAAATGCTAAACAACTATCTTTAGAGGAGAATAAGTCTAATGGCTAGAAAGAAATCAATTTCTGATGATGAATTGATTCATTTGTTTGAACAGTATTTAATTTCCCAGTGTTCCTGTGATTTAAGCTTGGTAAAAATTCCTCGGTTCGGTGACTATGTGAGGAATCATGGCTATCAAAATGTTGCGGATACAACCATTAGACGTAATAAAAGATTCAGGGATTTTTTAAAAGAAAGTGAAATTAAATATCAAGATGAAAATTATGAGACTGTGATTACTTACAAGACCATAGATCCTGACAATTTTATAGCAAAAAATCGTACTCCAGGTTCTATGAAAAGAGCATTGGTGGAAATTAGCCAATACTATAAGAAAATAGCAAATATTGCGGCTAGCTATAAACAAGAAGCAGATAAATTACGTGCTTTAAATTCTGAACTACAGTCAACTAATGAAGATTTAAAACAGAAGCTACAAAGAGAAAATGAGTTAAGTGATGAGAATCAAAAACTATTACAAATAATCAAAACAAGTGTCTATCCAGAAATTGCGAATGAGCTTTTAAAAGAAGAGGGATTGCTAAAATATTCTCAAAAGGTTATCAGTGAGGATTTCCTAGTAGACAATATCATTACTGCTGAATCAGAAATAGATTTTCATTCTGGTGGTTTTATTGAACAAGAAAATCCTCAAAAATCAACTAAAGTGGTTTCTATTAAAAACTTACTGGACAGCAAAACTAATTATAAATGAGGAAAGAAATGAACAAGAAAGTTAAAGATAATCCAGCTATTTACATGTACTGGGATCAAAAACGAAATGTTCTTGACCCCAAAAAATTGTCGTCAAATAGTTTAAAATATGCCTATTGGTCTTGCCCTTATTGTCAACACCATTGGGAAGCGAAAATCGTTGATGTGCAGCTTGACAGTTATGAATATCTTAGGTGTTGCCCCCATTGTGGATTAGGTGAACGTTCCATTGATGAAAATGAGAGTGTTCTTCAGGTTTATCCCGATTTCAGAAATTATATAAACTACAGCATTGAGCAAGATGAAGAATTAGATGAGAAACTTCTTACTTTGCCGTTCAATAGTAAAAGAAAGTTCAATTTTAAATGTCCGACTTGTCAATTAAGTTGGAAAGATTCTGCGACAAATAAAAGGTTATTCCAACTAACAAGTGGGGATTTATTTCATTTTGGTTGCAATGAAACTACCTATCATTGCGATTACAAATCTGTCTATCCAAATTTAGCTAAAATCTATAGTGATCATTTAAACAAATTTAAATTTAACGAACTGAAGCTGAGTTACAATATAACAGTACCTATTCATTGGGAATGTGATAAGTGTCATTGCAAATTTGAATTATCTATTGATAGATTATTGAACCGAATTAAAAGGAGCGGTCATTACTGTTCGGAGTGTCATTCTTCATTTGAAGAGTTATTGGATAAAGATTTTGATGTTTCTCCTCTATCTTTTTTAAATTCTTCCATGCTCAAGGAGTGGTCTAAAAGGAACAATATTACACCTAATCAAGTTGATGTATTATCTAATGTTCATGTGTTATGGGAATGTACGAATTGTCACGGAGAGTATTCATGTTCTCTATTTGAAAAAACAGATAGGTCTTGTCCATTTTGTTCAAATAGAGAAAAACTTCAGGATTTTAATACACTAAACGAAACACATCCCTATTTGAGGGAATTTTGGGACCTCAGTAATGAAAGGGATTTTTCCGAATATTGGTTTAAGTCAAATAATGTAGTTAGTTGGGTTTGTCCTTGTTGTAAAATCAACTTTCAATGTAGCCCAGCCGAAATGATCAGTCGAACTGATTTAGAAAATCAAAACTTTCAAACATGTCCTAATCAATGTGACTGGAGGACTGAGGTATTTAAAAATAATATTTTCCTTAAAGAGCCAAAGCTGATTAAAGAATGGAGTGATAAAAATAATATTCCTATTCATTTAGCTCAGACAACAATTGAGACCAAAAAATATTGGTGGGATTGTTCAAAGTGTCATGGGACATATTTATGTTCTATCCCAATTCGAAGAGAAGTTTCTCAGTGTTGTCCTTACTGCAACAATGATAAGCCCCTGAAGGGGTTTAATACATTTGATTACTTATACCCTGAACTAGCAAAATTGTGGGCACCAAATAATAAAGTCCCTATAGATAGTTTTGTTCCATTATTAACTGAAAAAAGGTTCTATTTATGGCGCTGCAAAGAATGTAACTTTGAATTTCATGAGCGCTTCAGCATTATATTAAATAAGTATTTAAGTTCCGAGACAAAAGATCTTAAAGAAATGTGTCCGTTTTGTGCAGAATTAAAAGAAAGACAAGATAATATCTCTTTTGAAGATTTAATGAATGAGTGGGACTACCTTAATAATCTTATTCTAGGAGATCCAGAAAGAATCACAAATAGTACGAAATTAAGATTTTGGTGGATTTGTAAGAACAATCCAGAGCATCGTTATAGAATGGCTATCGTAGATAAGATTGCAAATATAAAACGATCTATCGAGCCATGCATGTTTTGTAAAGGGCGTAGACGAAAAAGAGAACATTTTGTCCCTTATAGGAAAATTTAAAAACAAGTTCAAATTTGAACTTGTTTTTTTATCATAGATTTTTATAAAGTACATTATTTTAAAAGATTGTATTTTTAGTTTTCAAGTAGATAATGTACAGAATTTAAGTATGCGAAAGATTTAGTTTTCGCGGGAATAAAGTACATTTTTTGCTCAAAAAAAAATTTTTGTTAACAGCGTTAAACCCTATAACATCTTTCCGAAAAACTATAATTTTCTTGAAAAATATATCTGGCTATGCTATACTACTAGTATAGAAAGATTTGGAGAAAAACATGAAACGCGAGATCTTATTAGAACGGATTGATAAACTCAAACAAGTCATGCCCTGGTATGTATTGGAATATTATCAATCGAAACTGGCCGTTCCCTACAGTTTTACAACCTTGTACGAATACTTAAAGGAATACGATCGATTTTTCACCTGGGTCTTAGAATCTGGTATATCGGATGCTGACACCATGGCCGAGATCCCTTTAGACGTTCTGGAACACATGACCAAGAAAGACATGGAATCCTTTATTCTTTACTTACGCGAACGTCCTTTGCTTAATGCTAACACAACTAAAAATGGAGTTTCTCAAACGACAATAAACCGTACCCTTTCTGCACTATCTAGTCTCTATAAGTATTTGACCGAGGAGGTTGAGAATGAGCAAGGGGAACCTTATTTCTACCGTAACGTCATGAAGAAGGTTGCTACCAAGAAAAAGAAAGAAACCTTGGCTGCGCGAGCCGAAAATATCAAACAAAAACTCTTTTTAGGAGATGAAACAGAAGGTTTTCTTAACTATATCGACCAGGAGTACCCTCAAACACTCTCAAATCGCGCCCTATCCTCCTTTAATAAGAATAAAGAGCGAGATTTAGCCATTATAGCACTCCTTCTTGCTTCTGGTGTCCGTCTCTCTGAAGCCGTTAACCTAGACCTTCGTGACCTCAATCTTAAGATGATGGTGATTGACGTCACTCGAAAAGGTGGAAAACGAGACTCTGTCAATGTTGCTGCCTTTGCTAAGCCTTATCTAGAGCAATATCTTGCTATTCGAGACAAACGTTACAAGACAGAAAAGACTGATACAGCTCTATTCTTAACCTTGTATCGAGGTGTTCCAAACCGGATTGATGCTTCTAGCGTTGAAAAAATGGTGGCCAAGTATTCAGAAGACTTCAAAGTCCGCGTGACGCCCCATAAACTACGCCATACATTAGCAACGCGTCTCTATGATGCAACCAAATCACAGGTTTTGGTCAGCCACCAGCTGGGACATGCCAGCACACAAGTTACCGACTTGTATACGCATATCGTTAATGATGAACAGAAAAATGCCTTGGATAGTTTATAAAATTACATAACGTAAATTATGTAAATGATTTTTATGTTAGAAAAAGAGCGTAGATTTTTATATGGAATCTTACGCTCTTTTATTATTCTATAAAAATTCAATCCAATAATTTCTGTGTGGCTCAATTATAACTGGTTTTCCCCAAAATGATTTTAGATAAGCCAGGTTTGCAGGGGTGACAGGTCTTTTTTCACTATTATACTTTTCTGCACTTTCTTTCGTTAAAAAGCATTTAACTGCTTCATATGGTGTTCCGTCACTCGCTATTCGATCAATTCCTAAATAAGCAATTTCATCATCGGCCTTCGGAAAATCTGTAAATAGTTTACCAATAAAATAAACCGTCTTATCTTTCATTAATTCATAAGCTTTACTATTTTCCAATCTGTTATTCGCTGCAGCGTACATGATACAAAAGCTATCCACGATATCTTTCAAAGGCATTAATTCTTCTTTGCTAACGATTATTTCCTCAGGAGCAAGACCACCAATGATTAAGTTTTTATAATAAGGTTGCTGGATGACGTTATCTAAAGCCATTCCTAATGGTAGTTTGACAGCTTGATAGCCTAATGGTTCTAGCGCTTGCTTTTTCTGGTCAAGGTGTTCTTGTGTAATACTGACATACAAATCATATGGACTTGAAGATTGTTGCTTTCTAAAAAAAGCCACGACTATACGATCTAACTGTTCAAATAGACCAAGATTTTCCACTGGAACTCTCATCATCGAATATAATCCCCTTTTGTGTTCAGATTTCCTCTATATTGTACACTCATAGTTTTCGAATATCAAGAAAAGAGACCATGTCATGAACGAACTTTCGTTTTATTACGATATCATCTACCAAGCATAATTTTTCTCACCGCAGGTAGCCATGGCTGCTAATAATTCCTCTGGTGTCAGTTTCTTCAAGCCTCCATAGGTTGGATCCTGTACATGTGTATCGGGATCTAGATAATAGATTGATGAGATGTCCTTGCCATCTGCTGTCAATTCATAGCCTACTCCAATCACATTATGTTCCCCACTTTTTCCAGGATAGATTTGTGCTACATTGAAGGTGTAATAGAGAGGATATCCATCATCAATATCTTTGCGCACACGTTCTTTAAAGAGACGGATATCTTCCGAATCTGGACGAGCATCTGTTACAGTAACCAGTCGATAGCCTGCCTGATTTCCACTTGGTTCCGGATAGCCAAATAGATTCTGATTCAAGACGCGAATGGCATCTCGATTATGAGTCCCATAGGGATTATAAGTCCCCATTTCCTTAGCCAATTGATGTTGAGAGACGCTAACCCCTCGACTAGCCAGCATCATATGGACTGTCGC
>NZ_KV807488.1:10826-26553 GCF_001812015.1 Streptococcus sp. HMSC073D05 | reverse complement strand
CTGGCTTAGGCTCTGGTTTTGGTTCTGGCTTAGGTTGTGGTTTTTCATTTTCCTTGATAAGCACAACATTTTTATTCCATTCAACAACTGGTTTTTCTGTTTCTTTCTTAACAGGATCCTTCACCAACTCAGGTGCTTCTGGTTTAACCGGTTCACTTGGTAAGACAGGTACAGTTTTATATTCTGGTTCTGTCGGTGGAACTGGTTTTTCTTTAACAGTTGGTACTTCTGTCAATTCTGGTTTTTCAGGTTTAACTGGAGGTGTTGGTTCTGTTGGTTTAACTGGCTCTTCACCTGGATCTTGAGGGAAGCCAACGTTTGAGTTGATAGAGAACCAATAGATAGTTGCTTCGCCTGTTGCGTTAGCACCTTTTGCTGTAAATTCAAGATGACCATCTTTCAAAATAACAGCAGCACCACCATAGTAAAGGTAAGGGCTCGTAGGATCATCCCAACCCTTAGTTTGACTTGAAGAGTCTGCATTAAATGTAGCACCTTGATCCATGTATTGGTTTTGTTCTTTAGCAGATACTTCTTTTGTAGATGAATCTTGGTCTACACTTGAATTTGGAAGTTTAATAAACTCTTTGTCACCAATGTTTACAGACTCAACGTGAGGAGTATCTTGGTGTTTCATTTTTGGTGTGTATCTCAAAACACCTGATGTAGCGTCTACAGTGTAAGAACCGATAACATCTGATTTATCACCAAATGTGTAATCTTCAGTACCAACTGAGTGACCATTTCCGCCACCAGATGCGTTCACTGTTGTAGCATCAACTGTTGTTTCTTCAGTTACTTTGAAGGCATCATCAACCCATGTTGCTTTTTGAGCAACAATTTTCAAAGGATTATCAGCATTGATATCAACTTCTGCACTACCGAAGTCAGCTTTCCCGCTTTTCTCAACAACGTCTGCACCATCAAGTTTTGGTTCACTTCCATCTGAATATGGATCCCAAGTTCCACGAACTGTATTGCCTTCGCTATCTTTAGCTTCAACAACTAGAGGACGAGGTTTGTCATTTTCAACATAAGATGCACCATTCCAGTGGTTAAGTGAGTTAAGGGCAAGGATTGCATTGTGTTGTGACAAATCAATCAATTGGTCATTTTCATCATAAAACTCAATGTCAACACCAACTGTAACTGGGTTTTCAGTATCAGTTGAGCTACCAATTGTCATTGTAACCGCTGGATCGTTATAAATTTGAACGATTCCTTTTCCATCTGATGATGGAAGGCTCTTCACTTCGTATTTATAAACAACTTTTGCAATACGTTTTTCTTCGCTACCTTTTACAATTTTAGCTTGAGTAAGTCCTGTGTATGTCACATCAAATTTATCTCCGACTTTTACAACTCCCCACTCGATTTCATTGTTAGCATATGGGTTTGTAGTTGTCAAATCAGAATCTTGTAGATTCTTAGTTTCATACATCTTAGTAGCTTTACCATCACCGTACATACGAGCTTGACCTTCTTTTGTCAAGTAAGTTGTTAATCCAGTTGTTTGGTGTGTGATTTTAGTTGTTTCACCATCAGCAAGTTCTTCAGAGAGGAATGTCAAATCTTGTTTGTATTTCTCAGGATTTCCACCACGCTCTGCAACCATCTTATTGAAGGCATCTTTAGCATCATCGTATTGTGCTTTTTTCTTGTTGTAAATTTCGAGCTCAATCAAGTAAGCAGCTTGTGCTTCATCATAAGCAGCTTTTTTAGTCTTGTAGTCAGCTAATTTAGCTTCATATTCTGCTTGAGCTAATTTATTACTTTCAGTAGCTTCTTGATTTGCTGTTACAGATGCATTGTATGCTGCAAGTGCTGTTTTATATTCTTCAAGAGCTTTTTCATAAGCAACACGTGCTTCTTCATTACTCTGTTCTACTGCTGTTTTTTCTACTGATTTTTCAGTCAATTCTTTTTTGTAAGCAGTAAGTTTTTCGTTGTAAGCAGCAAGCTCTTTATCGTAGTTTGCTTGTGTAGCAGCATTTTTAGCATCAACTTCAGCTTTTTCTTTTTTATAAGCTTCTTGATTTGCTGCTACTTCAGCTTTATAATCAGCTACTGTTTTATTAATATCAGTAACTTGTTTTTCGTAATCTTTAGCAGCAGCTTCCTCAGAATCTTGCTTTTTAGTCTCAGTTTCTTTAACTTCAAGACCTTCATTTGTTGCAGCAGTTTTAGCTTCTTCCAACTTCTCTGGAACCGCAACTTCTTTTGTTTCTTCTCCAGCTACTGTTGTAGTTAAAGTAACAGGTGTAGTTGCTGATGAAGTTTCATCGGCAGATACTGTAGCAATACCTGCAACAGCAATACCTGCAACAGCAATAACTGTTGCGACTGCAACAGAACCAAAAGCAACTGAGGTTTTTCTCAAGGCATACTTAATCGTTTTATTATTCTTTAACGATGACATGACAAACTCCTTTTTAATTGTTTTTTATTTATGCTTCTCAAGCAAAAAGAATTTTTGTTCTTCGACGTCAGAAAAATCGTAACAAAAATTATTTTAAAAGTCAAGTATTTTTATTTGTTTTTTTTACTTTATTTTCAGGAGTTTTTTATTTTGATTTCAAAAAGTTTACGTTATTGTTGACATTTTCCTATGATATGTCGTATAATTTCAACTAACAAAATTTAATGATTGGGGGATATAATGAAATTTTCAAATAACTTTTCTCAAGAAAAAGGTCATGGCTATTTCCGTAAGCGTAATAAAGTACTTGTATCTATGATTACGGTCTTTGGTTCCTTGATGTTAGGTTCTGTTGCTATGGCAGATGAAGTTGCTTCTACTACAACTTCAACAACAAACGTAACAACATCAAGTCAACCAGCCACTAGTACTGAAACCACTAGTGAGCAACCTACTACAACAACTAGTGAGGAAAACCCAAAGACTTCCTCAAGTGAAGAGACATCATCTTTGCCTCAAACTGCAAGTGCCACTGAACCAACAACTCGTAGTACTTCAGCGGCAACAAGTACTTATAACACACCAAAAATCCAAAACGATGTAACATTTAATAAGGCCACATATAAAAGTGGTGAGGATGTTAGCATCTCAATCAATAATCCTGACGTAACTTCGTCTGATTTGACAGTGTCTCATTTAGACAAAGTTATTTATGAGTTGAAAAATGCTCCAGGAAATTCACTTGTCATTCCAAGCTCTGTTTTCTCTCCAAACTCTGGCTATCTCATTGACGTCATCGGAAAGAATGCTGATGGAAAACAAGAATTTCACAAGGTGGCTGGTCTATCAGTTGAAGATGATTGGACTGTATATCCACGTTATGGTGTTGTAGCAGGTTCAAAAGACAATCACAATTCGATCACTAAAGAGCAAGTGGAAGGATATAAAAATAGTATTGACCAATTGGCCAATATGCACATCAATAACTACTTCTTCTACGACGTTTATAATACACCTGCCAACCCATTCCCAGCTAATGTTGAACGATTCACACAAGATTGGGCTACTTTCTTGATTCCGAAAGGTGAGACTGACCCCGAAAAACGTAAAACATACTTACCAGTTATTGACACAGATGCCGTTAAAGAGTTGGTTTCTCATGTCCATTCGACTGGTGCTAAAGCTATGCTTTATAACATGATTTACGCTGTGTCTCTTGATGAAAAAATCCCAGACCAAGTAAAAAGTGCTATCGTACGTAACTTACAAGATCACTTCAACTTTGGAAAGACTGGTGATATTACTGCAACAGACATCCAACAATTTCTTGATCCAGGAGATCCGAACTGGCAAAACTTTATCATCAATGTGATGTTAAAAGCCATGAAAGAAGGTGGCTTCGATGGTTGGCAAGGGGACACTATGGGGACTAACTTGGTTGAAAAAGTTAACGAACCTGGAAAAGCTTTCTCTTTAAGTGAAAACTATCCAAAACTAGCCGCAGCTGCAACAGAGGCCCTCAAAAAAGAAGGCTATGACTTCATGATCAACGATATCTCTACTGGAGATGCTGATCGATTAGGAAAAACCAATGTCTCTGCACCTTACGCGGAAGTTTGGGGAGATAGCATCGCCTATGATTCTACCTATCAAGCCTTAACACGCTTGACTGAGCGTATGCGAGATTTATACAACGGAAAATCTCCAATTATCGCTGCTTATACTCACCGTGAAAAAAATGCAGCAAAACTCAGCAAAGACAATGAATTACTAACAGATGCAATTATTGCAGCAAGTGGAGGTTATCATATGACCACTGCTGCTCTCAATACATCTCAAGATGAAAAAGGTTTTGGTGTTATTCAGGCTGAATGGTACCTCAATCAAAACTTACCAGTCAATGCTGATTTTGCTAATGCAGAATTTAACTACCAAGAATTTATCGTTGCCTACCAAGAACTCCTTCGTGGACGCGACACCTTGGCGCATGATACTCGTCGGATTGTAGACAATACAAATGTCCTGGTCAACGGCAACTTCATCGGATCCAACCTGGATAATGCTGACGGGGTTCAACCTGGAACTGTTTATACCATTACAAAAGAAACCAAGACAGGTGATCGGATTGCTCACTTGATCAATTTGGTCGGCATTACCGAAAATAAATGGAACAGCGCTGTTAACTCCACTACCAAACTGACTAACATCCAAGCTTTTGTACCACTTGGTAAAATTTCAAAAGATCAGGCCGAACATGCGAATATCTACTGGGCTACCCCAGATGCAGTAGATGGAAAGTATAATATTAAACTTCGCGAAACTACTGCTAATGTATATTATGATAGCGGGGCTGGTCAATGGATGGCTGCAATTGATGTTCCTAGCCTGGATGTATGGGATATGCTCTATGTCAAACTTAATGAAGTTGCCCGTGTTATTTATCAAGATGAAAATGGTAAAGAACTGGAACGTTCAAGCGACTTTGTTGGCCATACTGGTGAAAAGATTGACTACTCAACAAAAGATACGATTGCTAAATACCTGAAACAAGGTTATAAACTAGTTGAGAACGAATTTGATAAAAATGGACCAGTAAAATTTGACCGAGATGCTTCAAACATTAATGGTGATGGCGTACAGGAATTCATTGTTCGCTTTACACCAAAAATTGTAGATTTTTCTGAAACACAACCAATTCGAGTTGGCCAAGTTGTTCCAGGAGATACCGATGGTAGCATCTATCCAACTCCTAAAGCTCCAAATGGAAAATCTATTAGTGATCTCAATCATTTATCAGAAAAAGTAACTCGTACTATCACTTATGTTACTGAAGATAAGAATGGTAACAATCGTCAAGAAGCTGACATCGTTTCAAAAACAGATAGTTTAAACTTTAGCCGAAAAGGAACTATCAATTTGGTAACTGGAGAAACAACACTTGAAGATTGGGTGACTAAAGACGGTACTACTTTCGCAGATTATGAAAATCCAGTCAAAAATGGATATGTTGTCGTATCTAAAGAATCAAATGCAACAATCTCTCCTGATCTTAATAAATCTGGAGGTCATACTGGAATCCTAGCTGAATCTGATGACATTTCTGATATTGTTGTCTACCGACCAGTCGGTGTTTATACAATTAGTTATGCATCAGGAAAAGAACCATCAAATGCTATTAAAGAGATTCCATATTTAAATGATTCTTCTAATCCAACTGCTATTTCAGCGCCAACTGCAACTTTACCATATATTGAAGGGTTAGAACCAAAAGATGCTCGTGGACAAGTCTTAAACCTTGTGGATCCTCTTGACGAGACCAAAGGCTATCTTCTTCCAAGCCCTGATTCTCCAACAGCTGATACTACTATTACCTATGCCATCACCAAAGGATCTGTCAGAGTACGATTCCTCACTGAGGGAAGTGACACTGATCTGCAAGAGGCGCAAGACCTTGTGACAGAGGTAGATTCCGGCACCAAGTACACCAGTGAGGCCCCAACAGAAATCACAAAAGATGGTCGTATCTACCATCTAGTTGGCCACCGTGCTGATTCTGCTGATCCAAGTGGCACAGTCACTAAGGGAATGAAAACGGTCATCTATGATTACAAGTTAGCTACGGGGACGGTCATCGCGCGATTTGTCATCCAAGATACGAGCACTGAATTGCAACCAGAACTTGCGGTTGCAACGAATGTGGACAATGGAACCCATTACGTCGCTAGCGCACCAGATGAGATCTCCTACGACGGCCACATTTACGAACGGATCGGTGCAGCTGATCAAACTGGGAAGGTAGAAGTGGGGACAACCATCTTGATCTTTGCCTACAAGGTCAAAGAAATTCCTACTCCACAACCATCCCCAGAAACAGAAAAAGAAGAAACAGTTAGCCCTCTTCCTTCCGTGACAAAAGTAAACACGACTGATGCTCATGAAGAAAAGGGATCACCACTTCTTACTAATAAAGAAGAGGAGAAACCTCTTGAAACTACAAGCCAAACAGAGGAACTCCCTGAAGTTGTTCCTAACACCACTCAAGAAGGAACTCACCTACCTGCAACAGGTGAAGAAACCTCTCAGCTAGCCCTACTTGGACTTGGCATCTTGGCAGGTTTGGCCAGTCTTATCTCTTACAAAAAGAAACAAGAGTAGCTCTAAAACAAAAAGAAACTTCCTATGGAATTCTGTTCCAAGGAAGTTTTTTTATATTTATACAACTCATTCAGAGTCTAGATCCCATTTATGAGGGCGACTGACGACAATAAGGGTGTGAAGTACTACCACTCCAAACCCTACTGTATTCCAATTCAAAGTGGCTTCATTTCCCTTGTTGCCGGCAGTTTGAAAGATCAAATTGCTTTACTAGTATACTGTTTTCTCTACTTCAAGTCAATGGATATTCGCTGAAACTAGTAACAGAATGAAATGACTAATCGAATAATTTCTGAAACATTTCATAATATATACGCAATTTTTTCTAAGCTTTTAACACCAAACAAAGAGGCCTTGCTCTTTCGAGCAAAGCCTCTTCCTGTTGGATCTAAAATTGTCACCTCATCAACAAGTTTGCTGATGTCACCTCAATTTTAGTCTTCGCGTTTTTTACGTTTTGCAAGTCCCGCAAGGCCAACCAAACCAAGTGCAGCACCTAACAATGCAGCAGATGCTGATTGTTCTTCACCAGTTTCAGGAAGTGCTGGAGCTGGAGGAGTTGTAGGTGTTGGCGGTGTTGGCGGTGTTGGCGGTGTTGGCGGTGTTGGTGGTGTTGGTGGTGTTGGTGGTGTTGGCGGAATAACAGTGTTATTAAACTCTGTATCTTCTGGCAACTTAGTAGTAGCTACTATTACCTTACCTGCTTTATTCACCACGATACTAACAGTTGCAACCATCTTATCGTATACAACGCTAGAATCTGTGCCACGGATTTCTTCTACATGATAGAGATGAGTTCCTTCTTCACCACGTTTGAATTCAAGAGCAGTTACTTCTTTTCCTTCTTTATTAGTATATTTAACTGGAGTGAATTTAATGTTTCCATTAGCATCATTTGTTACTGTTGTAATCACAACACCATCTTTGTCTTTAAGCACAAAGCTGAATTCGTTGGCTTTAAGTACACGGCCTTCCAAACGTTTCGTGAAGTTGAATTCTACTGAAACAGGGATGTTCACAACACGTTTTTCAGTTGGTTTGTTTGGTTTCTTCACTGTCTTGCTTGTTGGATCGTATTGATGTACGATTTGAGCCGCAGTGTTTTCAATGTCCACACCATCTTTAACAGTATCTTTCACTGTTGCTGGGATATCGAACTTGTAGTAACGTCCAAACGCAAACTTAGTTGTGTCGATCACTGGAGTATTTTCTGCGTCTCCAAGTGACTTAGTCAAGTCCGCTTTAGAAGTTGCAGAGATCACACCGTTTTCAACTTTGATATCAAATTTAGCAGTCACATCTTCGCCTGTTACAGAGTCGTAAGCTTTGATGTTTGCAACATTGATGTCAAGTTTGTCTTCTTCGTAGTCATCAGTAACACCAACAGATTGGATGTTGTGCGCTTCAGTGAACTTAGTTGTATCCAACCACACTTGGTAAACAACCTTATCGCCACGTTTCACAGTCTTAGTATTGATGTTTGCTGCTTCATTATTATCAGCCTTATCAGCGTAAGGATTTGCGTTTGTTTCCGCAACCTTGTCTGCCAATTCTTTATCATCATCAAGAAGTGATTTACCAGTAAGGTCGAATTTCTCAGCGTTCAAGATGTATTTCTCTGGGTTGAACTCTGGGGTTTCTGGAGGAGTCACCTTGTTGTTAAATTCTTTATCCGCAATGTCGCCAACTTTCGCGATCAGAACTTTAGCTGTTCCGTCGTGTGAAACTGTGACTGTCACATTCGCTTTCATTGTGTCGTATGTAACGGTTGCGTCTGTTCCTTTAACTTCTTCTACTGTGTAGTTGTGAACGCCTTCTTGACCTTTTTTGAACTCAAGTTTAGAGAACTTAACGTTACCATCTTTATCGTTCTTCACAGTTTCAAGAGTCTTACCTGTTGAATCTTTAAGAACGAAGCTGAATTCGTTGGCTTTAAGCTCACGGCCTTCCATACGTTTAGTAAAGTTGAATTCCACTTCAACTGGCACGCTGTTGACACGTTTTTCAGTTGGTTTGCTTGGTTTTTCAACTTTCTTAGTAGTTGGGTTGTAGTAGTTGACTACTTGAGCCGCAGTGTTTTCAATATCTACACCACCAGGAACATCAGCTTTCACTGTTGTTGGGATGTCGAACTTGTAGTAACGTCCGAATTCGAACTTAGTAGTGTCAATAACTTGTGTGTTTTCCGCATCGCCAAGTGACTTAGTGAAGCCATCTTTAAGGGTTGCAGTGATCACACCGTTGTTCACAGTAATATCGAATTTATCTGTTACTTCTGCGCCTGTTACTGAATCGTAAGCTTTGATCTTAGTAGAATCAAGTTCCAATTTAGCTTCATCGTAGTCATCTGAGATTCCTACTGATTGGATGTTATCCTTGTTAGCTGCGTCGAATTTAGTTGTATCAAGCCATACTTGGTAAACCAACTTGTCGCCACGTTTAACAGTCTTGGTATTGATGTTTTCTGCTTCGTTGTTGCCTGTTTTGTCTACATATGGATCTGTATTTGTTTCACCATATTTATCAGTCAACTCGTCATCATCATCAACGAGCTTGTCGCCTGTGATATCGTATTTCTCTTCAGAAACAACATATTTCTCTGGTTGGAACTTAGGTTCTTCTGGAGGACGAACTGTGTTATTGAATTCTTTATCAGCTGGTTCTGTCACGTTTGTGATCAAGGCTTTGGCTGTACCATCATGAGAAACAGTAACAGTTACAACAGCAGCCATTGTGTCGTACTCAACAGTTGCGTCTGTACCCTTAACCTCTGTTACAGTATACTTGTAAGTACCTTCTTGACCCTTCTTGTATTTAAGGGCAGTAACAGTTTCACCAGCTTTATTAGTGTAATCTACTGGGGCAAACTTGATCTTACCAGCTGCATCGTTGGTTGCAGTCGCAATCACAACATTGTCGCTGTCTTTCAACTCGAATGTGAATTCGCCAGCTTTCAAATCACGGCCTTCCAATTTCTTAGTGAAGTTGAATTCTACTGAGATCGGAACACTGTTAACACGTTTTTCAGTTGGTTTGTTTGGTTTTTCAACCGTCTTGCTTACTGGGTTGTAGTAGTTAACAACTTGTGCTGCCTTGTTTTCGATATCTGCACCAGCTACAACATCGTCTTTCACTGTTGCTGGAATATCGAACTTGTAGTAACGTCCAAATTCGAACTTAGTTGTATCAATGATTTGAGTATTTTCAGCGTCTCCGAGTGACTTCGTGAAGCCATCTTTGAGGTTCGCTGTCAGAACACCATTGTTATCAGAGATATCGAATTTCGTCGTAACGTCTGCACCAGTAACTGAATCGTAAACCTTGATATCTGAAGCATTAACAGTCAATTTATCCTTGTCGTAGTTATCTGTGATTCCTACTGTTTGGATATTGTCTTTGTTAGCTGCATCAAATTTAGTTGTATCCAACCATACTTGGTAGTAAAGTTTTTGACCACGTTCAACTGGTTTCGTATTCAAGTTTTCATCTTCGTTGTTGGCAGTTGTATCGACATATGGATTTGTATTTGTTTCACCATATTTATCTGTCAATTCAGAATCGTCATCAACGAGCTTAGTACCTGTAATATCGAATTTCGCTTTAGAAACAACGTATTTCTCTGGTTGGAACTTAGGTTCTTCTGGTGGAGTTACTGTATTATTGAACTCTTTATCAGCAGCGTCTGTTACGTTGGCAACAATTGCTTTAGCTGTACCATCATGTGAAACAACCACTTTAACAGTAGCAACCATTGTGTCGTATTTGACAGTTGCATCTGTACCAGGAGTTTCTTCTACTGTGTAGTTGTAAGTCTTACCAAGATCATCACGACCGAATTCGAGAGTCTTGAAGACGATCTTACCAGCAGCGTCATTCTTCACGCGCTCAACTTCAACGCCGTCTTTCTTCAATACGAATTCGAATTCGTTGGCTTGAAGTTCACGACCTTCCAAACGTTTCGTGAAGTTCATTTCCACTGGAACTGGAACGCTGTTGACACGTTTTTGTGTTGGTTTTTCAGGTTTTTCAACTGTCTTGCTTACTGGGTTGTAAACGTGAACTGTTTGGTTGGCTGTATTTTCAATATCAGCACCAGCTTTAACAGATTCTTTCACAGTTGCTGGAATATCAAATTTATAGTAACGTCCAAATTCGAACTTAGTTGTGTCGATAACAGGAGCATTGACTTTATCTTTGATAAATTCACCTTTAGAAGTTGCAGTGATCGTACCATTTTCAACTTTGATGTCGAATTTATTGGTTACTTCTGCACCAGTTACTGCATCATATGCTTTGATGTCCGCTGCATTGACATCCAATTTATCAGCATCGTATGTATCAGATACACCAACGTATTGGATGTTATTCGCTTCAGTGAATTTAGTTGTATCAAGCCATACTTGGTAAACCAATTTAGAACCACGTTTAACTGTCTTAGTATTCAAGTTTTCTGGTTCGTTGTTGTTTGTCTTGTCTACATATGGATCTGCATTTGTTTCAGTGTATTCATTTGTCAACTCATCGTCGTCATTCATCAACTTGTTACCAGTGATGTCGTATTTCTCTTTAGAAACGACAAATTTTTCTGGTTGGAATTCTGGAGTTTCTGGAGGAGTGACTTTGTTGTTGAATTCTTTATCTGCAGTACCATCAGTAGCGTTACCGTTGGCATCTTTACCACCAGTTGATGTAACGTTTGTAACAGTTGTCAATGAGTGACCGTTCTTGGCAACTTCAACTGTAACAGTTGCTTTCATTTGGTCGTAAGTCATTCCAAATTCTTTATCTGCAGGAATCACTTCTTCTACTGTATACGTATGAGTACCAACTTTCGTATTGTCGAATGACAATTCTGAGAAGGTTACGTTACCAGCAACATCATTTTTCACTGTTTCAACTTCGTTACCAGTAGCATCTTTCAATACGAAGCTGAATTCACCGGCTTTCAATTCACGGCCAGCCAACTTCTTAGTGAAGTCAAATTTTGTTACAACTGGAGAAACCACATAGTTGTTAAACTCAGTGTCTTCTGGCATTGTAACAGCTGCGCTCAAGAGACCTGTAGCTGCATTTTTGGTTACATTAACGGTTACGACTGCGTTCATTGGATCGTAGTCGATGTTTGTATCTGTTCCAGCTTTTTCGCGCACAGTGTAAGTGTGTTCACCTACAGCGTTGTATTCAATCGCATCAAATGTAATAGATCCATCAGCTTTATTTTTCTTAGTTTGGATCACATTGCCATTTTCAAGCAATTCGAATGTGAAGGCATCTGCTTCAAGTGCTTTACCTTCAAGACGTTTAGTGAACTTGAATTGAGCTTGCGTAGCAGCAGGTGTGAAGGTATTGTTGAACTCTGTATCTGTTGGAAGAGTTGCAACAGCAGTAAGCGCATGGCCTGACTTCGTAACAGTTACTGTTACGTTCGCTTTCATTGGGTCATACGTCATACCTGCTTCAGAACCTTGAACTTCTTCTACAGTGTACTTGTGATCACCCACTTGAGCGTTTGTAAATGTCAAGGCATCGAAACGAACACGTCCGCTAGCATCGTTTTGTTTTGTTTGAAGGACTTTACCATCTTTGTCTTTCAATACAAAGCTAAATTCGCCGTCTTTCAAGTCACGACCTGCAAGAGCCTTGCTGAAGTCGAATTGAGCAGTCACAGGAGCCACAACGTGGTTGTTGAATGTCTTGTCATCCGCACCAGTTGCTTCACCGCCTGTTGAAGTCATTTCAGTCTTGGCACTCAAAAGACCTGTTGCAGCATCTTTCGTAACAGTTACTTTCACGCCGATTGTCATTTCATCGTAGTCTACATCGGCATTGTTGCCTTTCACTTCTTTAACAGTGTAGTTGTAGACACCTTCTTTATCAAATGACAATTCGCTAAAGTTAATCTTACCGTTAGCTTTATTGGTAACAGTTTCATTAACATTGTTATCACCAGTCAAGGTAAAGCTGAAATCACCAGCATTCAAGTTACCGTTTGAAAGTGATTTATCAAAGTCAAGATTTACTTTCACCGCACCTGGAGTGAAGGTATTGTTGAACTCTGTGTCCTCTGGAAGCATATTAAATGCTTTAAGTACATGACCTTCCTTCGTAACAGTAATGGTCACTTCAGCCTTCATTGTATCGTAAGTCATACCAGCTTCTTTATCTGCTGGAATCACTTCTTCAACTGTGTAATTGTGAGTACCAACTTGAGCTTTTGTAAATGTCAAGTCGTCAAAAGCGATCACACCATTTGCTTTGTTCTTTTTCGTTTGAATAACATTTCCAGATTCATCTTTAAGAACGAAAGTAAACTCATCATCTTGTAACTTACGACCTGCAAGAGCCTTACTGAAGTCAAACTTAGTCTTAACTGGAGCTACTACGAAGTTGTTGAACTCTTTATCTTCTGAAGGAGGTAAAGAAGGATTTTTAGGCTGACCATTTTCATCCTCGCCTTTAACTGAACTATAAGAAACGCTTGCATTCAAACTGCCATTTTCTTCCTTAACTGTGACTGTCATGGTAACTTCCATGTCATCATAGTCAACATCAGCATCTGAACCCGCAACCTCTGTAACTTTGTATGTATATGTCCCAGCTTTAGTGAATGAAAGCTCTCCAAATGTAACTTTTCCGCCTTGGTTAGTTACCGTCTCTGTGTGTGAGGCAGTATCACCCGTTGAAGTAATCTTAAAGCTGAAATCGCCATCATTAAGCGAACGTTTGTTTTCTGCATTTAAATCACTAAGAACTTTAGTAAATTCAGGCTTAACCTTGATGGTTTCTGTCTTGTCGTAGTAGTAGATTGGTTGTTTGTATGGTGTCAAGGAGTTGAGCAAGTCAACGTTGGTACCAATACCTCCTACTCCACGTTCCAATTGTGAATTTGGTGAAAGGTGACCGATATTGTCTCCCAAGAAAGGAACAAAGACTGTCTTATACGGAGTGTAGTTAGCAGCCCATTGGAAATCGAACGGAACTGTCTTACCATTTGGATGATTAACGCCGTCAGTACCAGTGAAAGCTATTGTATTAAGAGGTGATTTCTTAACAACTAGTTCTCTAGTATTCGCTTCTCCCGGCTTGATTGGTTTGGTTTCTGCTAAAAGCATATAACCATCCGTGTTTAAAGTACCATCTGAACGTTTATTTTGTTGCTTTGGATCTAGAAGGTAAACACGAACCACTACAGATCCATCTTCACCAACGATTTCCTTGATACGTTTAATCCCAGCACGCTCAGCATCCATGAATTTGGTACCAACGGTGTAAGGACGGCTTACATAACCAGAAGTTGTATCTGGATCAGCTGTTTGATATAGGGTATAAGCTGTTTCTCTAGTAATTTTATCCGTGAGTTTTTCAGTCTTTGTAAATTGACGTTCTCCAGAAGCTGTGAAGTTTTGACCTTCCTTCGCTTTCAGAGTATATTTGGCTAACTCAGTTTCACTTCCATTTTCTTTATAGTCCTGAGTTGTAACAGACTTACCAGTTTCCTTGTAGGTAGGGTTTTTCTTGTCAACAAGTTTATAGTAAGTAGTCTTTTCAACAGTAACAGGAATCTTAAAGTTTGTATCCGTAACTTCACGACCATTATAAGCAGGTTCAACTGCATTCAAAATATCGTTTGAGTTACGTGCAGAATATACAGCCATATAATGAGCTTGTTCAGCTTCAGTAAGATTATGACCAGGAGCTACCAAAGCTTGAATCGCTGGACCAACTTCAAATCCCATTTGAATAAATGGTTGGTCTGTCTTACCAGGACCTTGACCAGCACCTGCTTGATAGTCTACTTGTAGGGTCAACTCATTATTAGATTTTGGAGTGGTCGTAGTGAATTTTTGAATACCACTAGTTGCAGTGACAGTATGTGTTTCAACTACATTACCCGTATTCTTATCAATCAATTCAACCGTAGTATCGGTGGAAGTACCAAACGTCTTATAAGCACGCGCATAATAGTTTGTATTATAACGGGCATTGAATTTTGTCAGATTCCAGATACCAAAAGTATAGAAGTCACCTTCTTTAGCTTGGTAACCAGCAGGAATTGTTTGAGAGTGCACAGATGCTCCGTTAGGATCTGTCATGTCTGGATCAGCAGCGACTTTATCAGCTATAGCCGTTATAACATCAATCGGTGCTACATTATGGTCTGTCAATGCACGACGTCCACGACGACGGCTACTTGTTGCCAAAGCTCCACCATTAGTCATATCAGTTGCTGCTCGATCGAGTACTACACTGCGATCTTCTGTTGCAGAATCTGGTTTAGGAGCTTCAGTACCACGAAGTAATGCTGGCTGCGCTGTAGGTTTGAGGGCTACTGGTGTTGCTGGTTCTTCACTTGCAGCTGCTCTTTCTGAGCTTTCATCTGCTGCAACACGAGTTACAGTAGGTTTTTCTGTAGTAGCTGTTGTTGTAGAGGCTGGTTTAGAGCTTGACTCTTTTTTCTTCTCTACAGGTTTGCTGGTTTCTGATGACGCTGTCGTTTTTGGAGCTTCTTCAGATTTTTTAGTTTCAGCCTTTTCTTCTTTTTTAGCTTCTGCTTTTGCTTCCTTGTTTTCTGTAGCAACTGGTTTCTCAGTTCCTTCAGATTTTTCAGTCGCTGAAGCTGGTGCTTCCGAAGTTGCAGCAGAATTAGAAAGGTCTACTTTCGGTGCTGGTGCTCCCACACCATAGACTGGGGAAGCAGCTGGTGCTTCTGCTTGACTTGACTCTGGTGTAACAGGTTGTGCTGCTTCTGAAGCTGCTGTTCCCGCAGATTCAGAGGCTGTTGTTGCTTCATCCGCTGATGCAAATTGAGCTCCTGCAGCAAAGAGTGCTGTTCCTAAAAGAACTGAACAAACCCCAATGCTATATTTTCGCAATGAAAAGCGCTGGCGCTTATTAAATACATCCTTCATTTATAGGATCTCCTTTTCCATATTTCATGATTCCATGATACAAATGAAATTGTAACATTCTTGATAACAAGAGTCAATCTGGTGAAATTAAAATGTAATGTTTTTGTAAAAATGTCATATTATACCACATATTTTTTAAAAATTTGTGTCAAATTGTCACATTTCTTCCTATTTGGTTCACTTTTTTTACACCAAAAAAAGAAAAGTACAGGAAAACTAAGATCGTTCTGTCTTCCTATACTCT
>NZ_KV807488.1:0-10726 GCF_001812015.1 Streptococcus sp. HMSC073D05 | reverse complement strand
GGAAAACTAAGATCGTTCTGTCTTCCTATACTCTTCTATATCATTATTTCACTTCTGAGATCAATCCGGTGTCCACATCATACACAGCTCCCGAAATAACGACGTCCTCTGGAATCAAAGGAGAAGCCTTTAAAAGCTCCATATCCTCGCGGACACTCTCCTCAATATCTTGAAAAGGAAGGAAATCGCGATCTCCTACATCCACACCCAGTTCTTTCTTGAGATGCTGACGGAAGCCTTCGTTTTCAAAGGTCTGTGCACCACAGTCTGTATGGTGCAAGACCACAATTTCACGGGTTCCCATTTGCTGCTGGGAAATGACCAAGGAGCGGATCATATCATCGGTCACGCGCCCTCCAGCATTCCGCAAAATATGGGCATCTCCAAGAGCCAGACCTAGTGCAGGCGCCACGTGAAGACGGGAATCCATACAGGTCACAATGGCTACCTGTGTTTTGGGCTTAATCGGAAGACGGAGCTCTCCATGTAGCGCCACATAAGCTTGGTTGGCTGTTAAAAAATTATCAAAATAAGACATGGTCTCTCCTTCATTCCTTTGAAATTCAAATTATCTATTATTTTACCATATCCGATCCTTTCTGTCAGGAGATACCTCCTGTCATCTGTCACATCTGAAAAAAAGCCTTAAACTTCCCGTTTAAGACTTTTCTACTATTTAAATACTTTCTTCAAGACTTCAGCTAGTGTACTCACACCGACCACTTGGATCCCCGATGGCGTCGTGATCCCCGTCAGAGAATTTTTCGGAACATAAATCTTGGTAAAACCGAGCTTGGCAGCTTCATTGATCCGTTGTTCAATCCGGTTGACCCGGCGAACTTCTCCTGTCAAGCCCAACTCTCCGACGAAACATTCCTGCGGGTTGGTTGGTTTGTCCTTGTAGCTCGAGGCAATGGCAACTGCAACCGCTAGGTCGATAGCCGGCTCATCCAACTTAACTCCTCCAGCAGACTTAAGATAGGCATCCTGATTTTGAAGCAAGAGGCCTGCGCGTTTTTCCAACACCGCCATGATGAGACTGGCCCGATTGAAATCAAGCCCCGTTGTCGTCCGCTTGGCATTTCCAAACATGGTTGGTGTCACCAAGGCCTGCACTTCAGCTAGAATCGGACGAGTCCCCTCCATGGTCACAACGATGGACGATCCAGTCGCGCCATCCAGGCGTTCTTCTAGAAAGACCTGACTGGGATTGAGGACCTCAACCAGTCCACCTGATTGCATCTCAAAGATCCCAATCTCATTGGTGGAGCCAAAGCGGTTCTTGACCGCTCTCAGGATCCGGAAGGTGTGGTGGCGTTCGCCCTCAAAGTAGAGCACCGTATCCACCATGTGTTCCAGCATCCGAGGACCCGCCAAGGTTCCTTCCTTGGTTACATGCCCCACGATAAAGATAGCAATGTTATTGGTCTTAGCCAGCTGCATGAGCTCAGCCGTCACCTCGCGTACCTGAGAGACCGACCCCTGCACCCCTGAAATCTCAGGAGACATGATCGTCTGAATAGAGTCAATGATCAGAAAATCAGGCTGGATGCGCTCTACTTCTGCCCGGACACTCTGCATATTGGTCTCGGCATAGAGGTAAAACTCGCTATCGATATCTCCCAATCGCTCTGCACGGAGTTTGATCTGCTGGGCCGACTCCTCTCCACTGACATAGAGAACCGTTCCTACTTGAGACAACTGGGTCGACACTTGGAGAAGCAGGGTCGATTTCCCAATCCCTGGATCTCCCCCGATGAGAACGAGACTCCCTGGGACCACTCCTCCACCGAGTACACGGTTGAATTCCTCCATCTCCGTCTTGGTCCGGTGAACATTGATAGAGGTCACGTCCGCCAATTTCATGGGTTTGGTCTTTTCACCCGTCAAGGATACCCGTGCATTCTTGACCTCTGCGACCTCGACCTCCTCGACAAAAGAAGACCAAGAACCACAGTTGGGACACCGTCCTAGATACTTGGGTGAATTATAGGCACAATTTTGACAAATAAATGTCGTTTTTTTCTTTGCGATGATAAACCTCTTTCTAAATCTCTATCTCACACTCAATCACTTGGCAAAAATCAATCTTCTCATTTGGCACAAACTGGCGCATAAGCATTCCGTGAGTTACAATGATAATAGTTTTATAATTTTTATATTTTTCCAAAGCTCTTAAAAAACGATGACGCATCTCTAGATCAGTTTCATAGCGATAAGGAGAATCTTCAGATAAAGCTCCTTGATGTTTTAGATAATATTCATGAGCTACCAATACACTAGTTAAATCAGAGTTAGTGCCATCTAAGTCTGGACGCCACTCATGAAAAAACGGCTCCACAAACAAGTCCAATCCTGTTTCAACTGCTATATAATGTGCTGTTTCTAAAGCCCTCGTCACAGACGATGAAATAATAATCTCTGCCTTTCCAAAACATACAGTTTTAGCAACTTCTTTTGCCAGACTGCGACCTTTTCCTGTCAATGGTGCTAAATCACGACCAAAACCACTATAGAGTTGGGGATTTTCAAGTTTATCAAGCATACTATAATCTGGCTCCCCATGACGGACAAAGATAATCTTCATCTTATTTCCCTGTACTTCCAAAGCCACCAGTCCGCACGCCATCAGCCTCATCTCCATCTGCAATTAAGAAAGGAGCAAAGACAGCTTGAACCACACGTTCACCGACTTCAAGGACTACTTCCTGGTCGGTAATATTTTTCATCTGAGCAAAGATATGGCCTTCATTTCCTGGATTTCCGTAGTAGTCTCCATCGATAACCCCCACAGAGTTGATTAAGACCAGGCCTTTTTTGCGAGGGTTAGAGGAACGGTCATAAAGATAGAGCACCTCACCCGCTTGCATATAGGCCTTGACCCCAGTTGGCACGAGGACGATTTCTCCTGGTGCAATGACCGTGCGTTCTGCCACCTTTAAGTCGTAACCAGCTGCGTGTGCTGTCTCCCGTTTTGGTAACAAGTCCTGATTGGTATAGCTTGATACAAGTTCAAATCCACGAATTTTTGTCATCTTCATTCCTCTTTCATTCTATATAGTTTCCATCTCTTCTATTATACCATCACTTTGCCCTAGCGTCTCCCCTCTACTACTATTCGTATTTTTAAAAAGAATTCTCTTCAATCTGGAAGTTACATATTGTTTTCATGTTTTTTTCTGAAAACAAAACGCTATCATGACTGATATGACATATAATTTGTGCTAAAAAATGCTATTTTAAGCTTGAAAATAAGCTTTATTTTTGCTATAATTCCCTGTGTAGGGAATAATTTTAAAAGCAAAATATTTTACCCTATAAAATTATTTTGTGGAGGTCGTGTCTCAGCATTCAATTCTTATTACCAACAGATAGGGTTTGAAATATCCAGATCTTTAAGAGTAATCAGGCATTGATGATTAGGCACTATTTTTTTATGAAAAGGGAAGATAAAATGAAAAAGAATAGGAATATTAAAATTTTCTCATTTGTCCTTTGTTTAGTGGCCATGCTTTTCGCTTTAGGTCTGAATCGCACTTCAGCTGAAACTCCTGAAGTTTCAGTAACTGGAAAATTCGTAGATACAATCAAAAATGTTAAGGTATCAAATAATGAAGGCGGAGTTCTCGACTGGGAATTAAAACAATGGGCTACATTCCGTCTTAATGCAGATTTTGATTTATCTGGAAAAAATGTTAAGGCAGGAGATCAAACGATAATTACGGTGCCTGATGCTATAATCATTAACTCTGATAATATTGAAATCAAGGATATCAATACAAATGAGGTGATTGCACATGCAAAACTAAGTGCTGATAACAAGTCCATTACTTTAACTTATACGGATTATGTTGAAAAACACTCAGATACTAAAGGAACTTTCTTCTTCTATGCTCGTGTCGATTTCAAAAAACACCCTCAACAAGGAGAAATTCCAGTTGAGATTACGATTAATAAAGAAACAAAACCTGCCGGGAAGATTACATTTAAAGGTATCGGAGATGGAGATCCACAAGTTTTATCAAAGACTAGTTGGGTTAATGAGAATGACCGAAAAGAGGTTCAATACACTATTTCAGTCAATCGTACAAAACAAAACATCAAGAGTGTAACAATTGAAGATCACTTGAAATTTACAAATGCTTCTTACGTAAAAGATAGCATTAAGGTTGTCAAAGGTAAATTTGCATTTGTAGATGGAGAATGGAAATTCTCTGACCGTGTTGATGTTACAGATCAACATAAAGTTACAGTCGCTGAAGATGGACAATCTTTTGTTATTGATTTAGGAGATATTACTGAAGCGGATCAATACCGAATCGATTATAATGTTCGATTAAACTACCAACCCGTTGATGGCGAATTATTGAATAATGACGCTACATTAAAAGGTGAAGGTGTCGTTGTTAAAGAAGTGACAAATGGTGCTTTAGTTCAAATTGCTGGTGGTGTTGGTGTTGGTTATATTTACTCAATCAATATCCATAAAGTAGATGAGGCGAATCAACCACTTAAGGGTGCTAAATTTAAAGTAGTTCGTCAAGCTAATAACCAAGTTATTGGTGAGTATGTATCAGATGATAATGGTAATATTGCTGTTAACAAACTGTTGAAAGATAAATATATCATCACCGAGGTTGAAGCACCATCAGGCTATGTCATCAAGAATGCAGATACAGAAGTTAATATTGAAGATTTTGGAGCTGATCGTTCAGTAACTAAAACAATTGTGAATCCGAAAGATAAGCCAAAAGAAACACAAGCTACCATCGAACTAGAGAAAGCTCTTACCGGTCGTGCTCTAACAGATGGCGAATTCAGCTTTGAATTGTACGAGGGTGCAACTAAGCTTCAAACTGTTACCAACAAAAACGGAAAAGTAACATTTGCACCAATTGAGTACACCGAAGAAGGTGAACACACCTACACTGTTAAGGAAGTAGCTGGAAATACCCCAGGTATTACCTATGACAAGACTGATAAACAAGTAACTGTTAAGGTGAAAAAAGATGGCGACAACCTGAAAGCAGATGTGGCTTATCCAGATAATAAAACCTTCTCAAATACTTATACGGCTCCTCAACCAGCAAAAGCTAAAATTTCAGCTAGCAAGATTTTAGAAGGTGCTGAATTGAAGAATGGCGAATTCAATTTTCAATTGTTGGATGAAACCGGAAAAGTTCTTCAAACAAAACAAAATGCTGCAGATGGTACGGTAACCTTTGATGACATTTCATATTCATCAGAGGACGCAGGAAAAACCTTCCACTACACGGTCAAAGAAGTTATTCCTGAAAGCAAAGCAAAAGGAATGACCTACGATGAAGGAAGTATTGATGCTACTGTAACTGTCACAAAAGATGATGCAAGCAATACACTCAAAGCTTCTGTGGCATATGGTGATAAAACATCCTTCACCAACAAATTAGTAACAACCTCAATTCCACCAACTCCTCCAACTGTTGACAAACCTGAATTGAAACTCTACAACATTCAATTGCACAAAGCTAACGCAGATGGAAATGCTCTTGCAGGTGCTGTATTTGGTCTCTTTGAAGCTGATGGTACTACTCCTGTAGCAAATCCTTATGGTGCAGGTCAAGCGACCGCAACTTCTGATGCAAATGGTCTTGTAACTTTTACAGGATTTGAAGCAAAAGATTATGTGGTGAAAGAACTTACTGCTCCAGAAGGTTATCAACTATCAACAGATGTGATTAAAGTTTCTGCTAGCGAGTTGAAAGCTGCGACTAACCTCGTCGTAGACAAAGGAACAGTGGTCAACAAACCGTTCACTTCAATTCCACCAACACCACCGACTGTTGACAAACCTGAATTGAAACTCTACAGCATCCAATTGCACAAAGTGAACCAAGAAGGGAAAGCTCTTGTTGGTGCCGTATTCGGTCTCTTTGAAGCTGATGGTACGACTCCTGTAGCAAACCCTTATGGTGCAGGTCAAGCGACCGCAACTTCTGATGCGAACGGTCTTGTAACCTTTACAGGATTAGAAGCAAAAGATTATGTAGTAAGAGAGCTTACAGCTCCAGATGGTTACCAATTATCAGATGAAGTCATCAAGATCGCAGCTAGTGATTTGGTTGCTTCAAACAGTGTAGTGGATAAAGGAAATGTCGTTAACAAACCGTTCACTTCAATTCCACCAACTCCTCCGACTGTTGATAAACCTAAATTAAAACTTTACAATATTCAGTTGCATAAAGTGGACGCAGATGGAAATGCTCTTGCAGGCGCTGTATTCGGTCTCTTTGAAGCTGATGGTGTCACACCAGTTGCCAACCCTTATGGAGAAGGACAAGCGACTGCTACTTCTGATGAGCATGGTCTTGTAACTTTCATTGGATTTGAAGCAAGAGATTATGTTATCAAGGAATTGACAGCCCCAGCTGGCTATCAATTGTTGAGCGATCCAATCACTGTTACAGTGGAAGACTATGTGAAATCTACAAACTTTGTAGTAGATAAAGGAAATGTCGTTAACACGAAGACACCTCCAACTCCGCCAACTACTCCTTCAACACCTCCAACACCTTCGACTGATAAACCTAAAGGAAATCATCCTTCTGGTAAACAATCAAAAGAAGGTAAGAAACAAGTCCTTCCTTCTACTGGTGAAACAGTAAGTACTGGACTTATTGCAGCAGGGCTTGCCCTTGCAGGTGCTGGAAGCATGCTCGTTGCTAAAAAGCGCCACGAATAATTCTAAAACAGGTTTTCATCTAGCATTGCTAGATGGACCTGTTTTTTTTATTGATGACCGCCCTGTTTTCTGATCTTATTTCCGGTGTTTTTGCGTCTTTTCTAAGACACAAAAAAGAGATCAGCTCAAGTCCAACCTCTTAACTTCATTATAATTCCTGTAATAAATAACGGAAGAGTTCTAAATTCCCTTTTTCTTCATTGACCAAGTATTCTGGATGCCACTGCAAGCCCATAATCCGATGGCCATCTACTGCTTCAATCGCTTCGATGGTGTGATCACGCGGATCAAAGGCAGTCGCACGGAAATTTGGTGCAAGATCCTTGATACTTTGACGGTGCACGGAATTGATCCGACTGGCCTGACCAAAGAGTTGCTCTACCACACTACCTTTTTTTGTCTCGATAGAATGGGAAGTCCCAAATGGAAGACCTTGCCAATGACCTTCGATCTCTTGGTTGAGTGTTCCTCCAAAAGCCACATTGATCAACTGAACTCCACGGCATATTCCTAGAACCGGTTTGTTTTGGCGAACTGCTTCCTTCAGTAGGGCAAGCTCAAATTGATCGCGTTCGATATTGTAATCATCGCTTTCGATCGTTTTTTCTTCGCCATAGAGACTAGGATCGACATTTTGGCCTCCGCTTAAGATCAATTTGTCAATCGTTTCAACATAGTCCTTAACCAAGGAAGGATCTCCCATTGGAATGACCATTGGAAGCCCACCTGCTTGACGGATCCCTTCCGCAAATTGACTAGACACGGAGGAATGAAGGTTTTTCCCTTCCGGGTCAACCGGACAGAGATTAGCGGATACTCCAACAATTGTTCTGCACATATTCATTCCTCCTTCATTTTAACTACTACTTATCTTACCACCCATTAGTGATAGTGTCTAATATGTATTTTTTAAAACCGTGATAGATTTTATTTATCACCCTCACCTTCCTCACAAAACAATTGATAATCATACAAGTTTTTTTACCTATATTATGTTAAAATAGAGAGGAAAATAGAATCGTCCTTCAAGGCACTCATTAGGCCTTTTCGAAGGTGCAAGCGCTAGATTCCTAGCCTTGTTGAAAAATAGACATAGAAATGGAAGATACAATGGAAAAACAAACCGTTGCAGTATTGGGTCCTGGTTCATGGGGGACAGCCCTTTCACAAGTCCTCAATGATAACGGCCATGAAGTCCGTCTCTGGGGAAATATCCAAGAACAAATCGATGAAATCAATACCGATCATACCAACAAACGCTATTTCAAAGATATCGTTATTAGTGAGGAAATCACTGCTACGACTGATTTGAAAGCTGCCTTGGACGGAGTAGATGCTATCCTCTTTGTCGTTCCTACAAAGGTGACCCGCCTGGTCGCTAAACAAGTCGCTGAAACACTGGATCACCCTGTCACAGTCATGCACGCTTCTAAAGGGCTAGAACCTGGTACACACGATCGGATTTCTCAAATCCTTGAAGAAGAAATCCCTGCTTCTCTTCGCAGTGAGGTTGTGGTCGTTTCTGGACCGAGTCATGCGGAAGAAACCATCGTACGGGACATCACCCTCATTACAGCTGCCTCAAAAGATTTAGAAGCTGCACGCTATGTTCAAGAACTCTTTAGCAATCACTACTTCCGCCTCTATACCAATACAGATGTCATAGGAGTGGAAACTGCTGGAGCCTTGAAGAATATCATCGCAGTCGGAGCTGGGGCCCTGCACGGTCTTGGTTATGGGGACAATGCCAAAGCAGCTATCATCACGCGCGGTCTCGCTGAAATCACGCGCCTTGGCGTTAAGCTCGGAGCTAGCCCATTGACCTATAGCGGTTTGTCTGGGGTCGGTGACTTGATCGTTACCGGAACTTCTGTCCATTCCCGCAACTGGCGAGCTGGGGATGCTCTCGGACGTGGCGAAAAATTGGAAGACATCGAAGCCAACATGGGCATGATCATTGAAGGGATCTCTACGACCAAAGTCGCCCATGAGCTGGCCCAAGAATTGGATGTCTATATGCCGATTACACAGGCCATTTACCAAGTCATCTATGAAGGAAAAGATATCCGCGAAGCCATCCACCACATGATGAGCAATGAATTTAAAGAAGAAAATGAGTGGAAATAAGTCAACCACCCTATCATCAATCCTACCCTTTAGAAAGGAAACTATATGACTAAAGTTAGAAAAGCAGTCATTCCTGCGGCTGGTTTGGGGACACGCTTCCTCCCAGCTACCAAAGCTTTGGCAAAGGAAATGTTGCCAATCGTTGACAAACCTACGATCCAATTCATCGTAGAAGAGGCTCTGAAATCTGGAATTGAGGAAATCCTTGTCGTAACAGGGAAGGCTAAACGTTCGATCGAAGACCATTTCGATTCTAACTTCGAATTGGAATACAACCTCGAGCAAAAAGGCAAGACTGACTTACTCAAGTTGGTCAATGATACAACAGCGATCAATCTTCATTTCATCCGTCAAAGTCACCCTCGAGGTTTAGGGGACGCTGTTCTTCAGGCAAAAGCCTTTGTTGGAAACGAGCCTTTTGTCGTTATGTTGGGAGATGATCTGATGGACATCACTAATGATGATGCCTTGCCATTGACCAAACAATTGATGAACGACTACGATGAAACCCATGCGTCAACTATCGCTGTGATGGAAGTCCCTCACGAAGAGGTTTCTTCTTACGGTGTGATCGCACCTCAAGGCGAAGGCATTAACGGTCTTTATAGCGTTGAAACTTTTGTCGAAAAACCAAACCCAGAGGATGCTCCAAGTGATCTCGCTATTATCGGGCGCTACCTCTTGACTCCTGAAATCTTTGATATTCTTGCAAATCAAGAACCAGGTGCTGGCAATGAAATTCAATTGACGGATGCGATCGACACCCTCAATAAAACCCAACGAGTCTTTGCCCGTGAATTTAAAGGCCAACGCTACGATGTAGGTGATAAATTCGGCTTCATGAAAACTTCGATTGACTATGCCTTGAAACACCCTCAAGTCAAAGATGATCTTAAACAATATATTATCGACCTTGGAAAAAAATTAGAAGCAACTGAACAAACTGCAGACTAAAAAAGAAGGAAGAGAGATTTCATTCTCACTTCCTTTTTTTGTTGTATCTTATAAACTGTATCGTTTAATGGGTTCTACGTTTTTCGATGTAGTAGCCAAATCCAAAAACTGTCAAAAGAACTCCGCCTACCATCGTCGCGATTGAGATACTTTGTCCGGTTGATGGTAATTTTTTCTCACCTTTCTTCACTTCAATTTTTGCTGCAGATTTATAAACTACTCCATAAGTCGAGAAATGAGAGGTTGTAAATGTTACGGCTGACTTATCTTCATTTAGTTGGAATTGGAAGGATTCCAATTGACCATCTTCACCGATACCATAAACTGCTTCTACTTCTTTTTGCCCATTGACTGGAATGGTCACAACCGTTGAACTAATTTGATGTACAGGATTATTTTGGTTCGATAATTGAATATTATATGCCTTGTACTCTTTACCAGCTAGTTCTTTAACATCTTTCAAAACTTCAACAAGGAGACTATAGCCACCTTGAGCAAAATCAGGGTTTTGCAAGACGATACCTGTTGCCTGGTCTACTAAAATATATGAATTTGTTGGTAAAACTGGGCGACCAACGGTACTAACACTGTTACTGTTTGTAGGAACAATAGTAGTTGTACTACTTGGTGTTGTTTCCTCCTTGCTTGGTTCTGTACTTGCTTCAGTGCTTGGTTTCGTTTCTTCCTTGCTTGGTTCTGTACTTGATTCTGTGCTTGGCTTCGTTTCTTCCTTGCTTGGTTCTGTACTTGACTCAGTGCTTGGCTTCGTTTCTTCCTTGCTTGGTTCTGTACTTGATTCTGTGCTTGGTTTCGTTTCTTCCTTGCTTGGTTCTGTACTTGATTCTGTGCTTGGCTTCGTTTCTTCCTTACTTGGCTCGGTGCTTGACTCGGTGCTTGGTTTCGTTTCTTCCTTGCTTGGTTCTG
>NZ_KV807487.1:126994-129731 GCF_001812015.1 Streptococcus sp. HMSC073D05 | reverse complement strand
CCTAACGGAGCGAGACGGACTGAAAGTCACATAACAAAACACCCCAAAAGATAGATTATAACATCTATCTTTTGGGGTGCTGTTTATTATTTATTTGACCCTAAGTCTTTTTCTACGATTCTTAATCCGATTGGAAAATCATCTTTTCCCAATTTCAATTTCTGTTTCTCAATCAACTTAGCATCCTTGAGACTATATTGTAATAAATGTCGACCAGTAGCTAGATACAACATATTTTCATTTGAAATTGTAAGAGAATTTATTTCTTCTGGTGTTTCACCTGAATCGTCATCCAACACAATGGCTTTTATAGTTTCATTTTGTAAATCAAGAACAGATAAAATATTCTTTCCTTCTACCTCGTGCTTGACGACAAGGTAATGATTATCTGGGCTTGGATAAAGCATATTAGGATAAGGATTGGGTAAGGTAAATAATTTCCTTTCTCCAGTGTGCAAATCGACTGACAACAATTGGTTTCCTGCCACCTTCTCAAAAGTATCTGTATCACGAATTGCAGAGATACTTACGAATGCCCTATCTTTGACAATTGCCAAGCCTTCTAACATTTCAACCTTTTTACCATCTGAAGTTAATCGAATTCTATCTTTTTCTTTCCAATGCTCTTTTTCATTTAGTACTATTAAATCTGAATCCAACACGCCTTCTGGACGATTTCGTTTTGGATCTTGATAAGCAATCTCAGCATATACGTTAGAATTATTTGCAACAATCTGACTCGAAATTGCTGTCATTTGGTTAAATTTTTTCTGAAAAACTTGCTTTCCATTAAGAGAAAAGACTGTTAATATTCCTGAGTTTGCATCTGTTTGAGCAGTATAAAAGTAATTAGAAGAGATACCTGATCCCATCATTGCATAATTCTTAGTATGATTTTTCCTCATCTCACCTTTAGAAAAATCAATTGAAATGATATTTTGATGATCTATTGGTGCAAAATCATCACCTTCAGTTATGATCATCTTATCACCACTGTTTAAACACGAAAACCAGAGATTAACATACGTTGCTACATCAATTTTTTCTACTCGATGTAACTCGAGCTTATTCTCTTTCTTAGTATATGATTGAATACTTTTTGAGGTGACCAAGTAAAGATTCGATTCTGGATCAACTTGAAACATTGGTGTTTGGACCTTAGAACAAGAAAGCAAAAGGAAGAATAGAAATAAAATCCCAAAAAGATAAGAGCGTTTCATATATCATTCCTACTATCTATTTCTGTATACAATAGTTGTTTTAGAATTTTTAACAAATTCACCCGGATGAATTGCAATTGCTGAGCCAAGATCATTGTCACTTTTATTCAAATCGATTCCTGATGTGTAGTAATACGCAGCCCATACAAGTTGAGAACAATAAAAACTATTTGTTTGTCGAGCATTCCAAAAATTTAAATTATAGGGTTTTCCTACCTGCTCACCTGCCCAATGACCGGCATTCCAATCTTGTTGAATAGTTGTTGTCTTTACTCCTACTTGCCAAACAGTTCCTTGAGTCCACTTTCCTTTTCTTAATCTTACAGGACTATTACTATTAGCTGCCTCTGCAACAGAGTAATTTTTTTGTGGCGCAATTATTCCAGCATGCCAAGTATTAAAGGGGCCTACCCCAAAACCTTGATCTGTTACACAAATTAGACCGTCTCGCCAGCTCCACGAACCAATACTTGTCCGTTCCATTGTTTTTAAATCACCTAATACAGGAGCATTTAGACCGTACTCTTTATATTCTATTTCTTTATTTGGAATATCATTTAGAATACTTTGTTTTTTATCGCTACTTTCGGTATTACTAATTGTATCTACATTCACAATTTTTATATTTTGAAAACTAAGAATGAATACCATCGACATTATGATTATTCTTGTAAATTTTCTCATTTTTTTCACCTAATGAAGCATAATCTTTTAACTGATTTGCGGAATACATAATTCATCTTTTCTAATTCACGAATTTAATTTTGATACAATCTTAATATTATATTATCAACTCTTATTTCTTGAAATTTAAATCACCTCTATCCATTTCACGACTTACTTTTTCACCAAGCATAATTTTTCTCACCACACGTAACCATGGCTGCTAATAACTCCTCTGGTGTCAGTTTCTTCAAGCCTCCATAGGTTGGATCCTGTACATGTGTATCGGGGTCTAGATAATAGATTGCTGAGATGTCCTTACCATCTGCTGTCAATTCATAGCCAACTCCGATCACATTATGTTCCCCACTTTTTCCAGGATAGATTTGAGCTACATTAAAGGTGTAATAGAGAGGATACCCATCATCAATATCTTTGCGTACGCGTTCTTTAAAGAGACGGATATCTTCCGAATCTGGACGAGCATCTGTTACAGTAACCAGTCGATAGCCTGCCTGATTTCCACTTGGTTCCGGATAGCCAAATAGATTCTGATTCAAGACGCGAATGGCATCTCGATTATGAGTCCCATAGGGATTATAAGTCCCCATTTCCTTAGCCAATTGATGTTGAGAGACGCTAACCCCTCGACTAGCCAGCATCATATGGACTGTCGCCGGTGCACAGAAATACCATTCTTCTTGAAGCTTTAGAGGAATAGGCAATAGTTTTCGGATCCCTTGATTCACTTTACTAGATGATTCTTGCTCGGGCGATTGAGAAGGTTGCGTATTCTCTTTCATTGAAGCTTGTTCCTGTTTTGAAGATGGCAAAGTTTGCTGAGTTCCGGCTTC
>NZ_KV807487.1:93456-126894 GCF_001812015.1 Streptococcus sp. HMSC073D05 | reverse complement strand
CCCCTCGACTAGCCAGCATCATATGGACTGTCGCAGGAGCACAGAAATACCATTCTTCTTGAAGTTTTAAAGAAATAGGCAATAGTTTTCGGATTCCTTGATTCTCTTTGGACGATGTTTCTTGTTTGACCGATTGAGAAGGTTGCGTATTCTCTTTCAATGAAGCTTGTTCCTGGGTTGAAGATGGCAAAGTTTGCTGAGTTCCGGCTTCCGTACTGCCTTCCTTAATTTTTAATCGCTCTGCTACCTCTGCTGGCATTTGAGGATTAGGTTCTGTACGCTCCTTTGTTTTTACACTAACTGTTGTTGATGAAGAGGATGTGACCTTACGAGTGCTGGAAGAACTTGTTTGGCTTTCTTTTTGTGTCGCTGTACAGCCAGATAAACCAAGCAAAGTCAGAAGTACAAGGAATAAATGAACTTTTCTCATGATTTTTCTCCTTTCTACCATTCTTGATAGCGCATTACGGAGTTTTCATTTCGATAGATTTCACCTTTTGGAATCTCACTATCCTTCTTTTTGAATTGAACCCATAGAATCCCTTTATCCGATAGTAAAATGGGGCCATGATCATATAAATAATGAATCCGATGCCTTAAATCCCACAAATAATATTGAGATTTAACACGCTCCTCACTTCTTCTTTCTCCCATATATGTGAAATAAATATTGCGATATATGGAGGTTTCTGCCTGTGAAGTAGAAAATATCTTTTTATGGTTTTTATTTTCGAAGGTAAACGAAGCGTCTTTATTATTTGCAACCAAGTATAGAAGATTGTGCCCATTCGTCATTAAATCGACATAATAGCGTTGATCATCCTTTGTTTGATCTATAACCTTTTTCTGCCCATCACTTAAGGAGTAGGCTACAATTTTTGTGGTTAAAGCTGTGTTATCAATTTGTACATAATACAAGTGATCTTTAAAGACATTCGGAAAACCGCTATTTTCTGATTCAATCGTCTGATGAACCCCTGTTTCAAGGTCAACTTCTTCAATCTGATATAGGCTATCGCCTACTTCATAATTTATAAAGAGTTTCTGGTTGGATCGAGCTACTTGAGTAACTGGAACCGTTCCGATAGGTCTCCTATCGATCAGTGTCGTTAAAGATTTGTCTTTTATCTTCCAAAGATAGTAAATCCCTGTCTGATTGAGTTGATCATACTCTTCAAAAACAACAATATCATGATCTACATAGCTAACAGCCACATGAGTCAGATTAGATGTCTTTTCAACATCTTTTATCTTTTGAAAATCCTTGGTATGTAAATTCATACTGGCAAGATAATTCTGATCATCATGTCCTTGGTCAACAGCCTCGCCATAGGCAATCCCATCATTTGACAGTGCGGTAGGTGTAAAGATTTTCCCATCTGGATAAGGGATAAAAATAGAATTTTTTAATAAATCTTCTGCCTTTCTTTCCTCGAACCCTATTTTCCTGGATACATTGGCACTACCGGATGGAGATTTTTTTTGTGGACCTACAAGTGTGCAAGCTGATAAGAGAATGATAATACCAAGGATGATAAAACTGAAAAATTTTTGTTCGAATGAATCTTTCTTCATCAGCCTATACCTCCTGAATAGCTATAAAAGATAATCTAGAAGATCCTACCATTCTTCAACCATGGACTAGTTGAGCCTTATCACTTCGTCAGCTTTTTCCCATATTACTGGATTATGGGTTGCAATAATGATTATACGCTCTTGATTCTTTAACATTAAGAGCAAGTCCATCACCTCTTGTGAGGTTTCTGGATCCAGTGCTGCAGTTAGTTCATCTGCCAAAATTAAAGGTGGATCTTTTAAAATAACTTTAGCTAATGCGACACGTTGCGCCTCTCCCCCCGATAATTCATAAATCTTTTGATCCAGAGCAAGGTAAGCCAATCCTACTTTTTTGAGCACTTCTTCCTCTTGCTGCTTCTTCTCTTTTTTCGTTAATTTTTGCCCAATCAATCCCAAATCTAAATTTGTAGCGATAGTCTCGTTTTCAAGTAGGCCAAAGTTTTGGAAGAGATAACCTAATTCACGCTTAAAGAAGTGATGCTGTTTGATTTGTTTCAGTTCTTGCCCTTGATAGTTTATACTCCCTTCTTCATAAGGCTCTATCTTCGCCAAGATATTGAGCAAGGTTGTTTTACCACACCCACTATTTCCGATCAGAGCATAGACCTTACCTTCTGTAAATTGCAAGCTCAAATCTTGAAAGACCGTTCGTTGGCCAAATGATTTGGTTAAATGTTCTACGCTAATCATATTAGGCTCCTTTCAGTACAGTGGCTAACAAGTGCTCTTCTTTATGAGACCGGTACAGGAGAATGAACCAAGCATTAGTAATAAATAGCAAGAGAGTGACAAGAGCAATCCACCATTCCGAAGTGAGAATGAATACAAGGAAGCTTCCTAATAGTAAGAGGACACTTTCTGAGAGCAAAATCGTTTGGTGAATGTTTACAAATCCCAGACCTGCAATCTTCTTCAAGAAGATTGGTCTTCTAAACTCTTCAAAATATAGGAAATTCATAGTGTTAAAAAGAAGAACAGAGGTTGCTATACCAAAGACTCCTCCTGCAATCGCCATGAGATTTTCTATTTGTATGTTTTGGGCCATTTGCTGGTAAACGTCCACTGCATAGTCGTACTGACTAACACTTTTTTCAAGATCATACTCAGCGACTAGCTTCTTACTATTCTGAAGCCCATTAAAATAAAGGTAGGAATCTAGGTGGGTGAAATATGGATTCTCATAGCCTCCAAAACTTTCAGGTTGTATAACCACTAAGACAGGATCTGTAAAGAATTGCTTATAGCTGATTGGTGTGTTGTTGTAGATAAAGCGTTTTTGATGATTCGGAATATACGTTACCTGCGCCTTCATTGATAAGGTGATATTTCCTTGATCATCTCGAGGAGATAGATAATCTTCATATCGTTTGATCATCTCCTCTTCTCGACCTTTTAATTTTTCCGGAAGTAACAGACCAAATTCCCCTGCTTGTAAGTGATTTAAGTGATCTTTTTCTTCAGGAGAAACTGGAACACCTTGGATTTCGAGGTAATTTGGAGTTACATAGAGAGTTCGTGCAAGAGGATCGTAATCTGTGATTGAAAACTCTTTACCTGTACTAGGATCCGTCATAACTCCTTTTGAACTAAAAGATACGAGATTATGATAAGCTAAAAGACCACCATTTTCAATACCAGACTCGATGAGCTTGGACCATTTCTCCCTATTTTCCTTCAGCCTCTCTTTACTGGTAATCTGATTGCCATATTCTCGACTTGTACTAATTTGGACCCAATTCGACTGTTTTGACCAAGCCTCACTTCCCTCTTGGTAGGTTTGCCAGACTGATCCATAAATACTGATTCGATGAACTGCAAGGCCAATTAGTGCCACAGCGAGAAATTGACAAATAAAGAGGAAAACCAATATGCGCTTCAATGGAACCTTCCCTTTTAAAAGGGGGACTAAATGAATCGTTTGAATACTATATGCAAAGAGGAAGGATAAGAAAACAGACAAAATTAGTAAAATCCCATTGTAAATAATACTACTGAAAATGACGATGGAATAGGAAAAAGGTGTCAATTGAAAGCAATAAATCAGAACAGCACCCATTATACTTGCGCCAATACATCCCAAAAGCAACTCTATACTATCATCTTTTAGAGAATGTCCGAAAAGTTGCAAGCGTCTCATTCCTGAAATATATCGAATCCCAGCACTTCTCATTTCTTGTGTTTTTTGAATAATCGTAAAAGAGCTAAAACTAATGATAAAAATGACTAAGGCAAGTGATTGTGAACCTGAGCCAAAAAAGGCAATAAAGGTCAGCAGAAGATTCGGTTTCTCAATAAAAGTTTGTGAGAAACCAAGAGTATGAAGCGTTTGATCCAGCTTTTCAGTTTCCAATTCACCTGTTAATACATAATAATTCGTTAGCAGGCTTTCTTTGGTAGCCAGTTCTTTCTTCTCTCTTTTAATCCCAAGAGGAAGTTTTCCCTCTCCGTAGATTTCATAGGTGAAAACAACCTGCCCCTTAGAGTCTGTTCTTTGTATCTGACGGGCAATTATACTATGATTTTCCCTTGCCAAGCGGTCTAAACTGGAAGATAAGTCTTCATATGTGACGCTCTTATCTTGTCTTACCACACCTACTACCGGAAGACTGCGGTGGATAAGCGTATTTGGAGAAATAAAGGCAATCCAAATCAAAAAGCTAGAGATGAAAAGGTTTGATAAAATAATAAAGACACGTTTCATATCATCACACTTTCTAAAGCATCAAAGGTAAATATTATTCAGCTAGTCAATCAATTTCCTTGTTTAGTGATTGCTGAGTATTTAAAATTTTATTTATACTTTTGTAAACGAATACATTTCTCCACCTTTACTATACTACAAAATCCTTAGTAAAACAATAATTTCTATGTGAAACTAGTTTCAAAAAAGAGATCCGCTACTGCGAATCTCTTTTGACTTTATTCCACCACTGCTTCAGCAATTTCCTCTGCAGTGATACCTGCAAAATAACGGCCTAGATTAATGGTTTGAAGGGCTTTGAGGACGTCTTCACGTTCGTATTTAACGCCACGAAGAACATCTTCTACTGCTGCAACATCTTCGATACCAAAGAAGTCACCGTAAATCTTGATATCTTGAATTTTTGATTCAATGACGTTGGCGAAGATTTCAACCTTACCGCTAGGGAATTTAGTGCCACGACGGACATTGTATTCAGGAGACTTCCCATAGTTCCAATCCCAAGTACCGAACTTGGTTTCCTTGATACGATTGATTTCAGCCAATTCTTCATCTGAGAAGACGTACTCCGTCATTTCAGGGTATTCTTTCTTCATGTAGTCCAAAAGTAGATCACGGAACTCTTCAACCGTGATTTTTTCTGGCAATTCATCGATGATATTGGTCACACGAGCACGGACTGATTTAACCCCTTTGGACTCAAACTTGTCTTTAGATACCTTGAGAGCATTAGCAAGGACAGACAAATCAACGTCAAAGAGAAGGCAACCATGGTGCATGATACGTCCATTGATATAAGCTTGTGCATTCCCACAGAATTTCTTACCATCAATTTCCAAATCGTTACGACCCGTAAATTCAGCCTTAACACCAAGTTGAGCCAAAGTGTTGATCACGGGAGTCGAGAAGCTCTTGAAGTCAAAGGCCTTGTTTTCATCTTCTTTTGAAATGATGGTGTAGTTAAGGTTGTTCAAATCGTGATAAACAGCCCCACCACCACTGATTCGGCGAACCACTTCAATCCCATGCTCCCGAACATAGTCACGGTTGATTTCTTCGATGGTATTTTGGTGACGACCAACGATAATCGAAGGTTTGTTAATCCAAAGAAGGAAGATTTGATCTTCATCCAAGAGGTGCTTAAAAGCATACTCTTCTAAAGCAATATTAAAAGCAGTATCATTTGAATAATTAATAATGTATTTCATAGTAATTCCAAAAATTCGTTTTATAAATCCTACTCATAGTAAGATAAGCATTAGACAGAAATAGTTGAATTTCACTTGAATTTTCTGAAGTAGTAAAAAGAAGGGAGTGGGACAGAACTTCGCTAGTAAAAAAAGTTCGTATTCCCACCCCCGCACAGTTGATTAGGTATCTTTGAAGCTTGTCCAGCGAACAAAGATACCAAACAACCACTGCGTCTGACTAATCCTTCCAAACATTTCTTCGATAAGGAAAATTATTTATTAAGCCATTTCTCGGAAAAATTGAGACAAGTGGCTCAATTTTTAGGCATGGAACTCTAAAAGAGGTCGCTGCCGTCCGTACTACTTTAAGAAAATTTAGTTGAAAGAATAATATTATTTCTTCTTAGGTGAGTGAACAGCCAAGCCAAGTACATCCGCAAAAGCTTCGTACATCACTTCTGAGAAGGTTGGGTGACCATGAATGGTCTTGAGCATTTCTTCTACAGTGATTTCCATCTCAATGATGGTTGAAGCTTCGTTGATCAATTCAGCAGCAGCTGGACCAATGATGTGAACCCCAAGAACTTCACCGTATTTCTTGTCTGCAATGACTTTAACAAATCCTTGAGCCGCATCTGATGCAATGGCACGACCGTTCGCCGCAAAGTTAAACTTACCGATTTGAACATCGTATTTCTCACGAGCTTGTTCTTCTGTCAAACCAACAGCCGCAACTTCAGGAAGGGTGTAGATGGCTGCAGGAGTCAAGTTCAATTTGGCAACAGCATGATTTCCCTTAAGAGCATTTTCAGCCGCAACTTCTCCCATACGGAAGGCAGCGTGAGCCAACATCTTGGTACCGTTGATATCGCCTGGTGCATAGATACCTGGAACAGACGTTTCCATGTATTCATTGACCTTGATCCGTCCACGATCCAATTCAAATTCAACATCTCCGATACCTTCAAGGTCTGGAACACGACCGATTGAAAGAAGGGCTTTATTCGCGATGATATCATCTTTACCTTCAACCTTGATACGGAGTTTTCCATCTTCCTCAATGATTTCTTGCAATTTCGTATCCGTCAAGATGGTCATACCCTTACGTTCAAGGATCAAACGAAGGTTCTTAGATACTTCCGCATCCATAGCTGGAACGATACGGTCCATCATTTCGATAACAGTAACTTTTGACCCAAAGGTCATGAAGGCTTGACCAAGTTCGATACCAACAACACCACCACCAATGATCACGAGGCTTTCTGGCACTTCGTTCATTTCAAGGATATCATCACTGGTCATGACAAGGGATGATTCCATACCAGGAACGTTAATCTTGCTAACTTTTGAACCACCGGCAAGGATGATTTTCTTCGTTTCAAGCAATTCAGAACCATTGACCAAGACATTCTTATCTTTGGTGATGGTACCGATTCCTTTATGAACATCCACTCCGTAGCTACGAAGAAGTCCTGCAACCCCACCAACAAGGGTATTTACGACCTTGTTCTTGGTTTCAAGAACCTTGTCCATATCCACTGTGAAGTTAGGATTTTCAATCACAATACCACGGTTAGCAGCATGACCTATATTTTCAATGATTTCAGCGTTGTGGAGGTAAGTCTTAGTTGGGATACATCCGCGGTTCAAGCACGTTCCACCAAGTTCAGATTTCTCAACGAGAGCAACCTTACCACCTAATTGAGCTGCCTTAATAGCAGATACGTAACCAGCAGGACCCCCACCGATTACTACGATATCATAAGCGTCATCGCTCTTATTGTCATCGTTTGAAGCACTTGCTGCAGCTGGTGCTGGACTCGCTTCTGGTGCTGCTGCTCCGGCTGTTGGGATATTTTCCCCTTCTTCACCAAGGTAACCGATTACTTCTGTTACAGGAACAGTTTCTCCGTCCCCTTTCAGGATAGCGATCAAGTAACCGTCTTCTTCTGCTTCCAATTCCATGCTGACTTTGTCTGTCATGATTTCAAGGAGAACTTCTCCTTCTTTTACAAATTCGCCGACTTTTTTATTCCACTGAACGATTTGTCCTTCGGTCATATCTACGCCGGCTTTTGGCATAATTACTTCTAAGGCCATTTTATTTCCCTCTTTTTCTTGTTTCTATTCTCTCTCGTTGATTAGACCAACATTGAAATCGGGTCTTCAATCAAGGCTTTCAAGTCTTTCATGAATTTGGCACCAGCCATCCCATCGACAACACGGTGGTCAATGGTCAAGCCCAAGCTCATGATTGGACGAATGACAATTTCACCATTCACAACAACTGGTTTTTCAACCGTTGCACTAACCCCTAGGATAGCAGAGTTTGGTTGGTTGATAATCGGTCCAAATGATTGAACGCCAAACATTCCTAAGTTACTGATGGTAAAGGTCGAGTTTTGCAATTCACTTGGAGCAAGCTTACCATCCAAGGTACGTCCGATAACGTCCTTGAAGGCTACGACCAACTCAGACAAGGTCATCTTTTCAGCATTGTAGACAACTGGTGTCATAAGACCATTATCCATACCAACAGCCATCGCAAGATTAACGTAGTTGTGGGTGATAATTGTTTTACCATCTTCTGTCAATGAAGCGTTGATATATGGATGTTTCATAAGAGTTTTGACAACCGCAAGTGAAAGCAAATCTGTAACAGTGATTTTCTTACCTGTTGCTTCCATAATTGGATCAAGAACTTTCTTACGAAGGGCAAGCAATTCAGACATATCTACATCGTAGTTAAGCGTGAAGGTTGGAGCAGTTAAGTATGACTCAACCATACGTTGAGCAATAACCTTACGCATAGGAGTCATCGGTATACGCTCGATTTCTCCATAAGGTGTCACGTTATCTGGAACTTCTTCCACTTTCTCAATTTGAGCAGGTGATTTAATCGTATCGTTTTCGATATTTTCAGGAAGGAAGGCTAAAACATCCTTCTTCATAATCTTACCACGATGACCAGTTCCTTGGATTTCTTGCCAAGCAATATTATGCTCTAGTGCAATTCGTTTTGCAAGTGGTGAAATGCGAACCACATTTGTTTCTTTATAGGTTTCCACGTCTTCTTTGTGGACACGACCGTTTGCGCCTGAACCAGAAACATCATAGAGGTTGATTCCAAGATCATCCGCTAATTTTCTAGCCGCAGGAGTCGCTCTTAGCTTATCATCAGCCATGACCTCTCCTATTCTATTTATGATGCAAAGGGCGTTTAAAAGCGACCGAAAAATAGGAAATCAACGCAGACTTCGATGAAGTCAAGTAGATTTATCTTTTTTCCGAGCTTTTAGCCCGTGCTCTAATCTAAGATATTAAGGACGCAGAGAACTTTGTACCTAAAAAGATACAAAGTTTCCTGGTCTAATTCAAATGATATTACATAATTTACGTTATGTATTATTCTTTGTTATATGTTTTACGAATGGCATCTTTGATGCTTTCAACTGTTGGGATCATTGCATTTTCAAGGTTTTGTGCGTAAGGCATTGGCACATCTTCCCCCGCACAACGGCGGATTGGTGCATCCAAGTAATCAAATGCTTCTGATTCAGAGATAATAGCTGAAATTTCTCCGATATAGCCACTTGTTTTGTGGGCATCATTGACAAGGACTACTTTTCCTGTCTTCTTGACAGAGTTAATGATGATCTCTTTATCAAGTGGAACCAAGGTACGTGGGTCTACTACTTCTACTGAGATACCTTCTTCTGCTAATTCTTCAGCAGCTTGCATCACGCGACGAAGCATTTTTCCGTAGGTTACGACAGTGACGTCAGTTCCTTCACGTTTGATTTCTCCGACACCAAGTGGAATTGTGTAGTCTGGATCAACTGGCACTTCCCCTTTTTGGTTGAATTCTGATTTGTACTCAAGAATGATAACGGGGTTGTTATCACGGATAGATGACTTGAGCAGTCCCTTCATATCCGCTGGCGTACCAGGAGCAACAACTTTCAAACCAGGAATATGAGTAAACCATGATTCCAAAGATTGGGAGTGTTGAGCTGCAGATCCAACTCCATTACCAGCAGCACAGCGAATGGTCATCGGTACTTGCCCTTTACCACCAAACATGTAGCGAGTTTTAGCAGCTTGGTTGACAATAGCATCCATGGCAATTACTGAGAAATCCATGAAGGTCATATCAACGATTGGGCGAAGTCCGGTCATGGCTGCACCTGCTGCTGCACCTGAAATCGCAGCCTCAGAAATCGGACAGTCACGGACACGTTCTGGACCAAACTCTTCCAGCATCCCTACAGAAGTACCGAAGTCTCCACCGAAAACTCCGACATCTTCTCCCATCAACAATACATTTTCGTCGCGACGCATTTCCTCAGACATAGCAAGGATAATGGTATCGCGGAAAGACATTAATTTAGTTTCCATAATTCTCTACTCCCCCTTAGTCTGCGTAAATATCTTCGAAAGCTGATTCGAGTGGTGGGAATGGGCTTTCTTCCGCAAATTTCACTGAAGCTTCAACTGCTTTTTTCACTTCTTCTTGGATCTGATCCAATTCTTCTGCGCTTGCAATTTCATTTTCAAGGAGGTACTTGCGAAGGTTTTCGATCGGATCTTTCTTCTTCCATTCTTCGACTTCTTCACGTGTCCGGTATTTACCAGGGTCAGATGAAGAGTGACCGAGCCAACGATAAGTGACACTTTCAATCAAGACAGGTCCTTTTCCAGAGCGGACGTGTTCAACAGCTTTTTGGAAGCCTTCATAGACATCAATAACGTTGTTCCCGTCAGGAATAAACATTCCAGGAATGCCGTATGCAGCACTACGCTCATGGATATGTTTGACATTGGTCATCTTCTTGATGTCGGCAGAGATTCCGTAACCATTATTGATACAGTAGAAAATTACCGGAAGATTCCAAATAGAAGCCATATTCACTGCTTCGTGGAAGACACCTTCGTTGGTTGCGCCATCACCAAAGAAGCAGACAACAATCTTACCAGTCTTTTTCATTTGTTGTGTAAGGGCTGCACCTACGGCAATTCCCATACCTCCACCGACGATCCCGTTGGCACCAAGGTTACCTGCATCCAGGTCGGCGATGTGCATTGATCCACCCTTCCCTTTACAAGTACCGGTATACTTACCAAGGATTTCGGCCATCATGCCATTCAAATCGATTCCTTTAGCAATGGCTTGTCCGTGTCCACGGTGGTTAGATGTCAGCAAATCATCATCGTTCAAAGCCAACATCGCTCCGACGTTAGCCGCTTCTTCCCCAACAGAAAAGTGCGTCATTCCTGGCACTTTCCCTTTTTTTACTAACTGTGCAATTTTTAAGTCCATGCGACGGATTTCTTCCATTTTACGGAACATTTCCAATAAGAGACTTTTGTCTAATGTTGCCATCATTTCGCCTTTCTTAGCATTTATTCATTCACTTTCATTCTAGCCAAAAATGAAAGCTCAGTCAAAAATAATGCTCAGAAAAATTCACAATCCTAAACACTATAATCATGGAAACTATAAGCTTTCAAAAGGAAATATTTAGTTTTTTCACAAACTTCTAGATTTTTCTATCTCATTCAATAGTCACATAAAAAACCGATAGGATCCTATCCTACCGGTCGTCATCTTATGATTGGCGTTGGCCAAAGTCATGAATCATTTGTTCCAATTCTTCACGACTAGGTGTTGTAAGCATATAGAGGTAATCTCCCTGAAGTTCCGCAAAGGCCGCTGGCATGTCTTTCTTCACACGGAATTGATCACGGTATTTGGCCAGAACTTCTTCCTCTGAAAGAGCATAAGCTGCATTGGCACGACGAGAAGTTGCCAAGCAATAAAGGGGCTCAAACTCAGAAGCTGGGAAGGGTTCCCCTGCTACGATGGCAGCATAACCACGGTACAAATCAATCGAGTGAGCATAGTTGTAGACGTCGATGGTAAAGCCACCTGCAGGACGATTATTGTACTCGATCGCAATATAGTCATCCCCATCGCGGAAGAACTCAATGTGGAAGAAACGTTCTTTCATGCCAAAGGTTTTAACAATCGCTTCCCCGTATTGACGCAATTTTGGATCCATTTCTTTAAGGACATAATAAGAGTTGTCCATCTTGTAGAGCATCAAATCGAGTGGCGTATGTGCATAGTCAAAGGTAGTTGAAAAGACAATGTTGCCGTCACGATCCACTAGACCATCAAAGGTACAAATCTCACTAGAAGTGACAAATTTCTCAAAGAAGTACTCTGTATGGCCATCCCACTCAGCCTTGAAATGGTCCACATCTTCTGGCGTTTCGATCTTGAAGGTCGCTGCTGCTCCTACCCCATTGTCAGGCTTAGCAATCAATGGCAACCCAATCTTCTTCACAGCCTTATCAATGTCTTTTTCTTTTTTAATAACAGCGCCTGGAACGACAGGAACACCTGCTTTCTTGAAGAGTTTCTTCATTTCGGATTTGAACTTGGTTTTCTTCAAATCTTTTGGTTTGGCACCAAAGACATTGAATTGCTCACGAAGCGCCGCATCCAATTCCAACCAGTACTCATTGTGGGATTCGATACGATCGATTGGGCCATGTTTGTAAAAGAGAAAGGCTACTGCACGTTTCACTTCGTCCAGATTTTCCAAATTTTCAACACGGAAATATTCTGTTAAGCTGTTGCGCAAAGGCTCATCTAACTGTTCATATGGCTCTTGACCAATTCCCAAGACAGTGATCCCTTTATTAGCCAACTCGATTGTAAATTGTTGGAAGTTTTGTGGGTAATATGGTGAAATAACGATATAATTCATTGAGGTCTCCTCCCTTTTTACTTATAGATGCATTTGACCTAGGAAATATGGCATTTGTTTGCGCCACCATTCCCAATCGTGGGCGACATCATGTCCCCATTCAGCGAACCATGCAGGAATATTTTTGTGATCAAAGGCTTCTTTCAGTTTGTAGAAAGATGGAAGTCCATCTTGTTCCCAAGCTCCTAAACCAGTACAAACAACGATTTCCGCCTGACGATAACGATCGATAAACCAGCCATCATTTTGGTTCCAAATATAATCAGATGGAGAGTTTTGGTAAATGGCTTCATCGCCTCCAAAGTCACCAACAAAGAAACGAGCGTCATAGACACCACTCAAAGCAATCACTTTGTTAAAGACATCTGGATGTTGCAAGAAGAAATTGAGCGCGTGGTAGGCCCCCATAGAGCAACCAGTTGTCATCATCGGATCAAACCAGCCTGTTTTGTGTTTGATAAAAGGAATGGCTTCTTCAATCACATAGCGCTCGTATGCACGGCGCATCTCAGCTCGATCATGAGGATTCTTCCAATCACAAAGCCAGCTATCACTATCCACACTAGAAAGGGTGAAAAATTGAACTCGTCCCTCTTCGATAAACTGGGCACAAGCATCAATCATACCAAAGTCATAGTACTCGTTATGGCTTCCACCTGATGAAGCAAAGACCACAACAGGAATTCCTGCGTGTCCATAGCGATTAACATACATTTCACGGTTAAGTTGGCCACTCCAGTGGCTTAAATGTTCAATATTCATAAGTTTCCTCTTTCTCTCTATTGATTTGTTTTGAGTCCATTAATCCCAATTCTCAGCCAAAAAGCGAAGGCATTCTGGTAGGTGCTCTGCCCACGCTTCTTCGTGGTGAATAGCACCAGATTGAATCCGAATGGCAATATGATTGAGTTCCACCCCTTGCTGGATGACGTCGTGATAATAACGAAGGGATGAATCGATATAGGCTTGCTTGATGTTTCCTGCCATTAAAGTTTTATCTGTATCATCCGCCTCTTCAGTCCCCACATAGATGTAGATCCGTTGGTCTGCATATAATTTTTTACGTTCGATATAATGATTGAAGGCATCTTGGTGTAGCCAGTTGGCGGATGAAAAGACCCCTAAACAACCGATTTGATCTTGGTACTCTAATCCCAAGAATTGGGTAATATTTCCCCCCAAGGAAGATCCAATCATGGCCGTATGTTCTCGATCAGCAAGAGTCCGGTATTCTTGGTCGATAAAAGATTTCACCACCTCCATGACAAATTCGCCGTACTCAACCCCTTTGCCACCAAATTGCATGCCAGGAATATTAGATTCCTTGTACTTCCAGGCAGAGTATTCATTCATGCGTTGGAAACCATCATTATCGATCGCAACGACAATCATGCGACTAATATCGGGATTCCGCTTAATGGCTGGAATCACCTTCCAGGAATGACCCGCATAAGCTTCCTTGCTGTACAAAACGTTTTGCCCATCGTGGAAATAAACCACAGGGTAACGTCTATCTGTATCCGTTTCATAATTCTTAGGTAATAAGACTCGCACACGACGGAGTTTTCCGGTATAAGGCACTTTCAACTCGTGTGTCTTCATATCTAAGTAAAAATAGGATTTGTTCATTGTCAGAAAACTCTCTATATTCTAAATTTTATTCATTATACCATTTTTAGAAGAAAAAGTCTGGATTTTCTCCAAACTTTTTCCTTTCTTGGGTTATTTTTCCATAAACTGAGCCAAATCTTGTAAAGAACGTTCGGCAATTTTCTCATAACGTTCCTTTTTATCCCGAATGCGTGGTCCTTCTAGCTCTTTGATAATCCCGAAGTTGACATTCATGGGTTGGAAATGCTTGCTGTCAGCATGGGTGATATAGTGAGCCAGGCTTCCGATAGCTGTCGTTTCAGGGAAAATCGCTGCTTCTTCTCCTTTGAAAAGGCGAGCTGCATTGATTCCAGCTACCAAACCTGAGGCCGCTGACTCAACATAGCCTTCTACACCTGTCATTTGGCCTGCAAAGAAGAGGTTCGGTTGTTTCTTAGAACGGTAGGTTTGTTCTAGTAAATTTGGAGAGTCCATGTAAGAATTGCGGTGCATGACTCCGTATCTCACAAACTCCGCATTTTCCAAACCTGGAATCATTTGGAAGACCCGTTTTTGTTCGCCCCATTTAAGGTGAGTTTGGAAACCAACGATATTGTAGAGGCTGGCAGCCGCATTGTCTTGGCGCAACTGAACAACTGCATAGGGTGTCTTAAACTCCCCATCACGTGGACCTTTGTAATCATCTGGATACTCGAGTCCAACTGGTTTCATAGGGCCATAGAGCATGGTTTTGATGCCTCGTTTGGCCATGACTTCAATGGGCATACAACCTTCGAAATACTTTTCTTTTTCAAAAGAGTTGAGTGGGGCTTCTTCTGCATTAACCAAGGCCTCGTGGAAGTCCATAAATTCTTGTTTGGTCATGGGGCAGTTGAGATAAGCTGCTTCTCCCTTGTCATAGCGTGACTTGAGATAGACCTTGTCCATTTCGACAGTATTGACATCGATGATTGGAGCTGCTGCATCATAGAAATAGAAACCGTCGCCACCATTGAGGGCATGGATCTTTTCTGCCAAGGCATCGCTAGTTAGAGGCCCCGTTGCGACCACTGTAATGGCATCTGTCGGCAATTCCGTAATTTCATCACGAATGACTTCGATGAGCGGGTGTTGGGATACCTTCTCCGTCACTCGACTAGCAAAACCTTCTCGGTCCACAGCCAGTGCTCCACCGGCCGGTACCCGGGTCGCTTCCGCTGCTTCAAGGATGACAGAACCCAGACGGCGCATTTCTTCTTTGAGGAGCCCGACAGCATTGGTGAGAGAATCCCCGCGAAGAGAGTTGGAACACACTAACTCAGCAAAGTTGTCTGTTTTGTGTTGCGGAGTAGATTTAACGCCACGCATTTCATAAAGCTTGACCGGAATCCCCTGTTGGGCAATCTGGTAAGCTGCTTCCGAGCCTGCAAGGCCCGCACCAATAACATTGATATAAGATTGAGACATGACACTAATACCTCTTTGGGTATCAAAACACCCAACTGGACTGTTAGACACCCACAAATCTTTCTAATTTTCTACTTGGTCCATTATACCAAAAAGCCAAGTAAAAAGACAGGGAGGCTTTTCCTTCCTGTCTATACTTTAACTAATTATTTTCTTATGAACATAGCCAGGCTGCTAGGAGAGCAGATAGGATACTAAATAAAGAGCCGATCAAGTAATACTCTGCAAAGGCTGGATTCTCGGAAATTTTATTGTAGCGGGCGATGGACTTGGCTGTAAATACTAGGCCGATAGAAGCAAATTGCCCATAGACGAGACAGGCACCGATCACCAAACGCTCTAAAAAGCCAATCATGGAACCAGCCCCAGTGATCGTATCCATTTTCTTCTTGCTGGTGGGTTGATACTTGGCAAACAGAATTTTAAAGGCAATATTGCTTGGCTTCCCAACTAGGAGGACATAAAAGATCAGATTTAAACTGTCCAAAGGCAGATAGGTCGTGCCATTCTTCGCTCCTAAAAGGACTAGACAGCTAATGATGCCGATATGCAAGACTTGATCCAAGGCAAAGGTCCATGAGATTGGTAATTTCAGTTGCTTCTGCACGATCGGTTTTAAGAAATCTATTCCAGCATGAGTCAGTAAAATGACCAAGCAAATCCACCACAAGTTCAGATGATAGATAGAAACCACGATCAGAGGCAGAGCTACATATAGAATGTGAAGCCCGAGAACCTTCTTATCCTGATACTTACGATCCGCCATCTTCTGACTTTGAAAATAATAATCCGATAATAAATGACAAATCAACAAGAGGATCAAGCATGGATTCGTTACGATACTAGACAATCCGCTCATGGGCCTCTCCTTTCTCTAAGCTTTGAATGCTAGCTAGTGCTGCTGCTCGTCCCCGTAAATAAACGCGAATACTGCTACTCTTTAAGCGCTTGGACAGGGCACTTGGGTTAAGCCCTAGCGATTGGGCCAATTCCTGTTGGCTAAAGGTTTCACTATAGACAGATCTCTTTAGCAGATTGAGTAGGATCTCTTCCTGACTCTCTCTCCAGCCCGAACGTATGGCTTCTCCGGAAGCGATGAGCGCATTCACCAATGAGTCCTGGCTGTCATTACCGCTCAAAAAATAGATCTGGGTGTTGCCATAATCATTTTTCTGATGAACCAGATTAATAGCTGCACGAGCATTCCAATAGGCTGGCCCATCTGCACCGATACTTTGCAGGGGATCGATATCCGTTACAATTTCTCCAAGCCCGATACCAAATCGAAGTTGAGTCGGCTTTAGTTCTGAACGCAGGGTATCAATGATTTGAAAAATCGGAGCATCCACTTTTAAAAGCGCCTGAAACTCATCGCCCAAAGTTAGGGTAAAAGCCGATGCTAGGCAGCCTTTAAAAAGCTCATTGATCTTTTGAAGCGTTTTTTCTAACTGTTTTTGCAGGTCAAAACGTTCTTGTACGATTTTGGAATCAATCACATCTGCAATCAAAGCAAGATACATAAGCCCACCTCCTTATGTCTATTATAACGAAAATACCAAAAAATGTCTATTATAACAGACATTTATAAAAATTGCCGTTATAATAGACATTGAATCATGTAAAAGATTATTTCACTTTTTCTTCTTCGTAGTCGCCATTGCTACATACGACTTGTTTGCCGCCACCACGAACTTTTTTCTCAACTAAGTAGTGGCCACATTTTGGACAATCCCGACCGATCGGTTTATCCCAAGAGGTAAATTCACACTCTGGATAGCGATTGCATCCATAGAAAATACGATTCCGCTTGGTTTTGCGTTCGATGATTTGTCCCTGATGACACTCAGGACACTCCACGCCGATTTCTTTGACAATGGCCTGAGTATGACGACAATCTGGGAAATTACTACAAGCATAGAACTTACCAAAACGTCCTAATTTAATCACCATCGGGCTACCACAAACTTCACAATCAAAACCAGCTGGTTCGTCTTTGATTTGGATTTTTTCCATCTCTTCTTCAGCCTTTGCGACTTCCTTAGAGAATGGTTTGTAGAAGGCATCGATGACTTTTTGCCACTCTTCCTTTCCAAGTTCGACATCATCGAGTTTCCCTTCCATCTCTGCTGTGAAGGTCACGTTGACGATATCTGGGAAGAATTCAACAATCAGTTTATTGACGATTTCCCCTAATTCTGTTGGTTCAAAGCGTTTGGCTACCAGCTTCACATAATAACGTTTTTGAATGGTCTCAATCGTCGGAGCATAGGTTGAAGGACGACCAACCCCATTTTCTTCCAAGGTCTTAATCAAGGTCGCTTCAGAATATCGAGCAGGTGGTTGAGTGAAGTGTTGCTCCGGCTTGCTATTGACTTGCTTAACGATATCGCCTTCTACCATATCCGGCAACATCTTGTTCTTATCTGAGTCGTTATAAATAGCCAAATAACCATCAAACTTCACCTGGCTCCCATTTGCCGTATACTGAACCCCATTTTGACCTAAACGGACATTCATGGTATCAAAGACAGCTGCTGTCATTTGACTAGCTACAAAGCGGTTCCAAATTAAGGTGTAGAGTTTTAATTGGTCTTTGTCCAAGTATTTAGCAATGCTTTCAGGAGTATTGAAGACGCTGGATGGACGAATCGCTTCGTGGGCATCTTGGGCTCCAGAAGCATTCTTCACACGGCTTCCATGCTTAGAGTATTTCTCACCAAAGCGATCCACGATAAAGTTAGCTGCCTCATTTTGCGCAACTGGACTGATCCGTGTGGAATCGGTACGCATATAGGTAATCAAACCTTGAACACCCGAGCCAATATTGATTCCTTCATACAATTGCTGAGCAACCATCATGGTCTTGCGTGTACGGAAGTTGATCTTATTGGCAGCATCCATCTGCATGGAAGAGGTGGTGTATGGAAGTGGCGCATTCCGACGACGTTCTTTCTTTTCAACTTTTTCAACGGTAAAATCTTTGCCATCTATGCGTTCAAGAACAGCTTTCACCTCTTCATTGGTGTTGAGCTTCATCTTCTTGCCATCAATCCCATAGAAGCTAGCTTGGAATTGCTTGGTCCCTTTTTTGAAGACGCCATCAATGGTCCAGTATTCTTCCGGCTTGAAATCGTTGATTTCATTTTCACGATCAATGATTAATTTGAGGGCAACAGATTGCACACGCCCTGCAGAAAGTCCTTTTTTAACCTTTTTCCAAAGAATAGGCGAAATGGAATACCCTACAATCCGGTCCAAGACCCGACGTGCTTGTTGGGCATCGACCAAGTCCATATCGATTTGGCGCGGTTCTTTAAAGGCATTTTTAACGGCATCCTTGGTGATTTCGTTAAAGACCACACGGTTCTTTTCTTTGGCATCCAAGTTCAAAATATGCGCTAAATGCCAAGAAATAGCTTCTCCCTCGCGGTCCGGGTCACTTGCGAGAAAGACTTGTTTGGCTTTTTTAGCTTCTTTTTTCAAATCATTGATCAAGGGACCTTTTCCGCGAATATTGATATACTCCGGTTCATAGTTATTGTCGAAATCGATCGACATGGTTGATTTTTTCAGGTCCCGAATATGGCCAACACTAGCCATGACTTTGTAGTTACGACCAAGGTATTTCTCGATTGTTTTGGCCTTAGCAGGAGACTCCACAATCACCAAATTTTTCTTGGTTGTACTGCTTTTCTTTTTTGTTACCACGTTTTATCCCTCTGTATTGTATAAATCTCATTGAGTTTAATACATTTTAAGAAAGATGTCAACTAGGAACTTCTCCTATAGGAAAATCACAAATCGTATTTCATTTCATCAAGAATGTCCTGGCCTGAGGTGACAAGCTTTGCGCCTTCTTGAATCAGGTGATGGCAGCCTGCAGATTTTCCATCTAAAATATTTCCTGGAATAGCAAAAACGTCTCGGCCTTCTTCCATAGCACGCTCACAAGTAATCAAACTACCTGAACGGAGTCGAGCCTCTGCCACAATCACAGCCTGACAGAGGCCTGCAATGATGCGATTTCTCTCAGGAAAATGAAACTTCAGTGGTGCCTGCCCTGGACCATACTCGCTCAAGATCAGATGGTGTTCTCCCATATGCGCTTGCAGCCTTTGATTGCTCTTTGGATAAAAGACATCTAGCCCTGTTCCAATCACTCCGATGGTCTTACCACCATTTCGTATACTGGCATAATGAGCTGTCGCATCAATTCCCTTAGCAAGTCCACTAACGATAACCAACTCATTCCCAAGTTCCTTAATAATCTTCTCTACAGAACGAACCCCTTCTCGCGTGGTCTCGCGAGCTCCAACAACTGCAATCTTCGGTCTGGTTAGCAGTTGCAAATTCCCTTGGTAAAAAAGGATTACAGGAGGATTGTAAATCTGTAGCAATTCCTCAGGGTATTCAGGATCAAAAATGGATAGAGATGGGAACCGTTCAAACTCCTTGTGTAAATGGTCTTCATCCAGTTGCCGGTATTTGTCTACAAAATGAATAATACTGCGACAGCGAGCGATCCTTGCTATCTCTTCTAAGCTTGGTAAGGCTTGGTCTTTCCTACAGTAGTCCAAGACTCTCAAGACTTGCTCATTTGATAAACCGGCTTCTTTTAATTTAAAGATTTCAAATTTCTCCATGGTTACCTTCTACTTCCTCTCACTTATTTATTCGAAAAAAAAGGAAAAAAAGCTCTATTTCTAGAACTTTTTTTGATGTGTAGAAGAATAAAAGTAAGATGCAGCACCAATCAAGTTGCTTTCATTGTGGAAGCGAGCCGCTTGGATGGGCAAGGCCTCAAATTGTTTATGCCCTTTTTGAGAGAGCAGGTCATGGTATTGGTGATTGATCTCATCGATCAGTAGTGGTTGACTACTAATGCCCCCTCCAATCGTCACCTTTTCAAGCAAGAGCAAAGATTGAAGATTAAAAATCAGAATAGCAATATCGTGGCAATAGGCCTGAAACAAGGTTTTCAGTTCTTCATTATCACCTTGATTAAGAACCTTAAAAACAGCAATACCATCTGCCTTTTCTAAGTTTAAGATGTGACTAGCATTCTCAACAAATTGAACAGCAGAACCAGTGTTTTCCAAAAGATTGGAAATGCCTTGCAAAAAGAGTTCGCGATGAAAGCGGCGATTTTCTGGTGTTCTTCCTGCCTTATCAATAGATCGAATGTATTCTGTCAGTTGCCAACCTCTCAATAGGTCACCATTAGAAAGAAGAGCAAGGCCAACTCCTGTCCCTAGTACCAAGGTTGCACCACATGGACAAGCTTTTAGGTTACCAAGCCTAGCTTCCGCTAGACCAGCGGCTTCTCCATCATTGAGAACAGTGACTGGGACTTGAAATGTTTGTTCTAGTCTACTTGCTAGAGGAATGCCTCGCAAATATGGAATGAGACCACCTCGAAAGACAAAGCCAAGGCTCTTTTGGATCTCACCAGGGCACGAAATGGCGATCCCCTCGATTTCTTCCCGTACAGGAGCAATGATTTCTTCTAATCCTTGCCAAAACTCCTCAATCGTAGGTGGTGTTGGGATCTTGTCTGTATGGATCAATTGATAGTCCGTGTCCATCAGACCGTACTTTATAAAGGTACCACCGATGTCGATAGTGAATAGCATAACCTAATCCTCACACATTGATTTGACGGGTTCAAAGGAACGCCGATGAATAGGGGTTACTCCCAGCTGGTCGAGGCCAGCCAGATGATTAGCCGTCCCATAGCCAGCGTTCTTCGCAAAATCATAACCCGGATATTCTTTATCAAACTCTTCCATCATCTGATCCCGAGTCACCTTGGCTACAATAGAGGCAGCAGCAATGGATAAGGAGTTAGCATCCCCTTTGATGATACTAGTTTGGGAAATAGGAAGATCCAACTTCATGGCATCAATCAAAAGATGCTGGGGTTGAGGCTCTAGCTGACCAATGGCCTCCATCATGGCTAGCTTCGTAGCTTCATAGATATTAACCTGGTCAATCACGTGATTGTCCTTGACGCCGATTCCGATCGCAATGGCGTTTTGGAGAACAGCCTCATAGATTTCCTTATGTTTGGATTTCGGAATCTTTTTACTATCGTTGAGGCCAGAAATCTTGCAACCTTTCGGCAAGATCACGGCAGCTGCAACAACTGGTCCCGCTAATGGGCCACGTCCCACTTCGTCTACTCCTGCAATGAGCTCAATCTCACGCGCATAGCATTCTTTTTCATAGGCCAGCATTCCTTCTAAGCGCTCATCTTCATCTAAACGTTTTTGGATTTCTTTTTTTCGCTTTGCGATCGCTTGGATCACACCAGATCGGCTATCCTGTTCCAATTCAGTCAATAAAGGATCGTCTAACCGCTGAATGCTTGCTAATCGTTCTTTAATTCCCTTAATGGTTGCCATCAATTTCCCCTACTCGATCCAGCGTATACCGTCCCAATTTTCCATCGCGAACATCTTTGACAAAGAGTTGGTAAAAACGGTCGTAATCTTCACGAAATCCTAATTTCTGGGTCATCTCCATAATGATTTCAGGAGCTTCTTGTTCCAGATCCATTTGTTTAAAACGTTCCTGCAAAACTGCTGGGTAGTGCTCTTTAAAATAGTTAAGGCCAAAGATGGTCACTTCATCCATTGGAAGCAACTGGTCCTTGATGGCGCCTGTTAAGGCGAGTTTTAAGGCCACTTCTTCATCTTCAAACTTGGGCCAGAGAATCCCTGGAGTATCCAAGATTTCAAGATCCTTATTCGTTTTCAACCATTGTTGCCCCTTAGTCACGCCTGGTTTATTCCCAACAACAGCAATCTTTTTCCCCGCTAAGCGGTTCATCAGAGTTGATTTCCCAGCATTAGGAATCCCGATGATCATGGTCCGAAGGGTTTCAATCTGAATCCCTCGTTCCTTTTGACGGGCAATTTTATCGGCCATCAAACTCTTAGCAGCATCTGTGACCTTCTTAACCGTAGATTGCTCTTTGGAGTTAATGGCTAGGGTTTTGATCCCTTGTGATTCGAAATAGTCCTGCCATTCTTTTGTCGCCACAGGATCGGCCAAGTCTACCTTGTTTAAAATCATTAATTTAGGCTTATCACCAACAATTTTTGTTAACATAGGATTTTGGCTTGATAGTGGCAAACGAGCATCTACCAAAACCGTCACAAAATCCACAAATTTTAAATTTTCTTGTACTTGTCTTCTAGCTTTGGACATGTGTCCAGGAAACCATTGAATAGTTGCCATAATCTCACTTCCTTTCCAGTTCAATCTCTTCTATTATACCATGTTTTCTTGAATTCTCAGTGATTAATAAAAATACTAAAAAGAAGCCACCGAAGTAACTTCTATTTTATATTCTAGCGAATTTGTTCAAAATGCAAATGGACGGCGATGTGGTCTCCGTAGCCACTACGCTCTAAATCACGTTGCAAGCGATAAGAAATGTAGTGTTCTGCAATGGTAATATAACCTGCTCCCAGCAAGCGTTGTTCCACTAATGATTGGATCATACTGATGGTTGCACGTTCTACTTGGGCTTCATCCAAATCCATGGCAACTTTCTTCGTTACTTGAGCTAGGTTTTGTCGCAAATCATCTGTCAAAACATAGACAACTTGCGCAGCTTTCAAAATAGCTTGGTAAATTTTATCTGGGTTGAATTCAACCACTTCTCCACTACGTTTAATGACTTCCATCGGAGTCTCCTTTATTTTAAATTTTCATGAATACTCCATTTCCTTTATAAAGAAATGAAGACCTACTACTTTATTATATAATTTTTTTACAAAGAATCAAAGGTCTTTCAAAAAATAGATTCATTGATTGGGAAGTTAAGTTATTTTTATTCAAACACATTTTCTACAATAAAATATTAGTAATCTGGTCTTAAAACTCCCGTAATGATTTCTTTGGTCGCGTGGTAATCCCCATCCACTACAACCTTGATAATGCGCTTCGCTTCTTCTGCAGGTGCTGGCACCAATGGCAAACGAGTTGGTCCTGCTTCAAAGCCCATATAGTTTAAGACAGCTTTGACAGGAGCTGGACTCGGATAAGAGAAGAGAGCATTGACTTTAGGGATAAATTGACGTTGGATAGCCGCAGCCTTTTTAATATCGTTGTGTTCAATAGCTTGGAACATCTCATGCATTTCATCTCCATTTGTATGAGAAGCCACTGAGATCACTCCATCTGCACCAAGATTCATCGCATGGAAAGCATCTCCATCTTCCCCTGTATAGACGAGAAATTCTTCTGGCTTGTGTTCAATCAAATAGGCCATATTAGCAAGAGTTGTACACTCTTTGACCCCAATGATATTTGGGTGTTCTGCCAAACGAAGCATGGTTTCAGGTGTCATTTCTACTACCACGCGTCCAGGAATATTGTAGATAATAATCGGAAGATTAGATGCATCCGCAATCGCTTTAAAGTGTTGATACATTCCTTCTTGGGATGGTTTGTTGTAGTAAGGGACGATAGCCAATCCTGCTGCAAAGCCACCAAAAGCATCCACTTCTTTAACGAACTCAATCGAGTCGCGTGTTTCATTGGTTCCGACACCAGCGATCAAAGGAACTCGACCATTGACAATCTTTTGAACGGCCGCAAAGAGTTGCAATTCCTCATCGTGGGTCAGAGTTGGACTTTCTGCAGTCGTTCCAGCTAAGAGAATCCCATCTGTATGATGTGCCAAGAGGTGCTCGATCAAGGCAGGAAGAGCATCAAAATTAATGGTTCCATCTTCATGGAAGGGGGTAATAAATGCAGTGATGATTTTACAATCTTTTAAATCTTGATAAGACATAGAAAAACCTTTCTCTATATAAGAAAGAGGCTGGGGCTTGCTTGCCTTTGCCTCATGATCTGTTCATAAAACAAGTTGATTCGTTAGAAAGCTGAGGAAGAAATCAAACTCTTCGAGTTACTGATTTCTGTTTCGTGACGCAGTGGTTGATTGGAACTACTCATGTTTGCAACATTCGTACTTCCTAATCAACTGTGCGGGGGAAAAACTACGAAATCAAACTCTTCGAGTTACTGATTTCTGTTTTTCTCCCTATTTCAACTCAAATTTCAATTCAGCTGTTGGACGTACGAGTCCACGTTCGTGAAGAGTTTCTGCGATTTGGACTGAGTTCCAAGCAGCTCCTTTAAGGAGGTTATCTGAAACCACCCACATGTGGATTCCTTTTTCAGCATCCAAGTCTTTACGAATCCGTCCAACGAAAGTATCGCGTGAACCGACCGCATTAACGGCTTGTGGGTAGATTTGGTGAGCAACATCGTCTTCAAGGACTGCACCTGGGAATTCTGCAATAGCAGCTTTCACTTCGTCAATTGGTGCCACTTCTTTTGTTTCAATGTAGACTGACTCTGAGTGAGCTGACAAGACTGGAATCCGCACACATGTTGCTGAAACGGCAATGCTATCATCTTCCATGATTTTCTTGGTTTCGTTTGTCATCTTCATTTCTTCGTAAGTATAGTCGTTTTCTGTGAAGACATCGATTTGTGGAAGAGCGTTAAAGGCAATTGGGTAGTGTTTCTTATCACCACCACATGGCAAGATTTCAGCTTTGACATCGCGTGGGTTAACGCCGTCATTCAAGACTTCTTTCAACTCACGTTGGGTTTCAAGAATAGCTCCCATACCAGCACCTGAAACAGCTTGGTAAGTAGACACGATGATACGGTCCAAGCCCCATTTTTGACGAACGGGCTCAAGCGCTACCATCATTTGAATGGTTGAACAGTTTGGACAAGAGATGATTCCGTTGTGAGCATCAAGCGCATGTGCATTCACTTCAGGAACAACCAATGGGACATCCGGATTTTGACGGAAATAAGAAGTGTTATCAACCACTACTGCGCCTGCTTTCACCGCATAAGGTGCATATTTGGCAGATGTTGAACCACCAGCTGAGAAGAGAGCAATATCAACCCCTTCGAAAGCATCTTCAGTCGTTTCCTCAATGGTCACGTCTTGCCCTTTAAATTGCAAGACTTTTCCTGCAGAACGTGCTGACGCAAGGTAGCGAATTTTATCGATTGGAAGAGTAGATTCTTCCAACATTTTGATCATTTGAGCACCAACGGCACCTGTAGCACCGACAACAGCAACTGTGTATCCCATAGTAAATCCTCTTTCAAAATTTTCTAAAAATTGAGTATTTGTACTATTATACAATTTTTTGACATAAATGAAAAGTCCTGAAGGCACAAAAAATCCTGATCCGAAGATCAGGATTCGAGGCACCTTTCGGTGAGAACAGCCGGTTCACACAACTGTTCAAGGTCCGCTCCTGCGTTACAATTGAATGTAGACCTCCTCAGCGCAAAAGGCTCCTAAGAGCCAATCGACTCATCGCATAAATCTAGTTTACCATGAACATCCACAAACTGTCAAGAAGGTAGGTACTTGCTTCCTTCTCGAATGCTTAAAGGAGATAACTGTTCTCGATAGCGGTCGATAAAGGCCTCTACCCAATCTGGATTAACCTTGGAATAATTGCGTAAACTCCAGCCGATTGCCTTATTTATAAAGAACTCGCTTTGACCTAGATTATTGAGGATCACTTTTTCTAACAAATCCGTATCTGTTTTTTCTTTCCTCATAAGCTGGTGATCAATGGCAATCCGCCTCAACCAAAAGTCCCGATCCTTACTCCAATCCAGCATAATCTGCTTGGTTTCTGGATAGGTGAAAGTAATCTCTCCGATAATGCGGTCCAACTGATCAATACTATCCCACCATGATTTGGTTTGAGCCAATTTCTTTAGCTTTGGAAAATCTTCGGGCTTCAAGTTCTTTTTCACTCGATCTAAATAATCCATGGCTACATACTGAAACTCCCGATAGGGTTGTGTCCAACAGGCTTCAACAAAGTGCCAATCGACTGTTTTTCCTATGTGGCCTTTAAAAAATCCTTTCTCAATCCTACGTAAGGTAGGCTTTTGAATACCAAGAAATTTGAAATGCCCCTTCATATAAGCTTCCATATCAGGGACCTTTTCAGGAACTGTTGCTGCTTCTAAAATGGGAATCAAGTCTTCAATCTTCATCTTCTTCCTCACATTTCAAGAGTGTTACTGGCCCTTCGATCGTCTTTTGCATCCAGACGATATCATGCCATTTGTTAAACTTATAGCCAATCTTTGGGAAATGAGCGACTTGAACATAGCCCCGCTTTTCATGCATGGAAATGCTGGCCTCGTTCGGAACTGCGATACAGGCCAGAAAGCGTAAGTAGCCTCGTGCTTGCAACTCCTCTTCTAGGGCAGTATAAAGAGCCGATCCAATCCCTTGTCCACGAGCTTCTTTTGCTACATAAATAGACAATTCAGTGGTCCAATCATAGGCAGCGCGTGCATAATAGGTCGAGGCATAGGCATACCCCACCACTTTCCCATCAACTTCTGCGACCAAATAAGGAAATTGAGTCAGCGTTTTTGTGATGCGTCTTTCAAATTCCTGGACAGTCGGAACATCGACCTCAAAGGTAATGGCTGTCTCTGTCACATAAGGTTGGTAAATCGCTCGGATAGCTGCTGCATCGCTAAGCTGAACGGATCGAATCATCATGGTGGCCTCCTAATTAGATTATACCTAGTATACCGATATGCCTTCTCACTGTCAATGAAGGACTAGCAGCAAGCAAAAAATCCTGGAATTATATCCAGGATTTCCATCCTTCTTAAACCGTTTGACGTAACCCCGTCATCCGGTAAAGGAATAAAGCACTCGGAGCTTTCAAAAAGCTCTTTTGCTTGGAATTTGTTGCTTTCAAGACATAGTTAGGTTTGACTGTTTTGGTGACTGTCTTTGCTTGTTTAAGATTCAGACCGGTTTGTTTTTTAGACAGTTGAACTTTCGAAGGTTGAAGGGAAGCTTTCACTGCACCTACTTGAAGTGGTTTTTCTTTCACTTTCAAGACTTGTCCAACTGGTTTTGAAGCGGAGGCAGACACTCCTCCTTCAGTCGCTTGAGTGAGTTGCGCTATTGTCTGATTGTTTCTAACTTCTACACGGTTTAGGATACCTCCATTTGGATTGAGGTGATCGGTCACACCTGTATCAAATGGCGCTATAAATACATTGTCCTCAATGGTGACATTTTTAATATCTCCATAGCGCGTTTCAACATCAATTGATCCACGATGCTTGTTGTAGATATCACTCTTCGTTCCTGTACGCTCCAAGAGATTGTGGTGAACCCGAATTCCTTCTTCATTCAAATCAAAGTTATGGCCCTTAAAGACAGTTGTCAAGCGAATTCCGGAATCCCCGATATTGTCTTTAATCCGATTGTAGGCAATTTCATGACCTTTTCCACCAAAGATTCCAACACCCCCAGCGCGCCAACCGAGTTCAATTGTATTGTACAAGAATTTATTATTTTCTGCTACTGCCGATTCTGTCCCATCCGCAATACTTGACCAGCTTGCTAGTCCATCATCTCCATTTCCACGAATACTAGAATTGCGGACAATCGAATTCTTAGTCCCTTGGGCAAAGTTGACTCCGTCAGCCAGGTTGTTTCGCAAACGAACATTTTCTACTACTAGACCATCTGTGTACTTCATATCGTTTTTGCCAGCATAATCGCCAATCCACATGCCAACTTCAAAATGCTCGGCCCAAATATCGTGAATGTGAGAGTTCTTCCCTGGCGTTCCAGAAATGGCCTTGTACTGAGCTTTTTCACCATAGCGTGAACGAAGGTTGGAGGACAGATAGACATCGCTAAATTCAACATGGTTGTCTTGGTGAAGGAAGTCAAAACCACCGCCCCCAGCTTGGTCGCTAGTGAAATGCAGTTGGGTATGCCAGATACCAGCTCCTGAAATCTTCATATCAGAAGCATCGATACCGACTTTTCGATTGAGATTAAATCGCCCAGCTGGGATATAGACATTCTTTCCGGTTTGTTTAGCTTCATAAATCGCATCATAGAGGGCCTGGCTGTCATCAGTATCATCGTTTGGCGTTGCCCCTTTAGAAATGATATTGACGGCATTATCTCCCTGAGCAATCGGATCTGGAGCCTGCTCAAATTCCACAAAGTCAAGACCGTAATGGACGTCGTCTGCTTTGTTTTTTACGAGTGAAACCACATCTCCTTTTTGAAGCTGAAGTCCTGGAAGGAGACTGTGTACTTCATCAAATTGGAACCGAGCGCGTGTATCAGCCTGTGCACTATCGTGTACACCTTTGTCATTCAAGTACTGCCAGTTTGACGTAGATGAAAGATCCAATTGTTGAACACTGTGACCATTCACCTGAACATCGAGTTGTCCACTGGCTCCATCTGGTACTGTGTAGCGTACGGTTAAGGCATTGGCTGGTTCATTGACCTTAAAGGAGACACCATCTCCCTTTTCTTTTAAAGCGACATAGGTCTGTTCAGAAGCTTCAATAGCTGTTGAGTGAGTGTCTTGAGACTGCTCTACCTCTGCCTTTCCAAGGAGGTTCCCTTTGTCTGCCTCATAACGGGTGTAAGGCATAGATGCTCCATATTGGCTGGTATCTACTTGGGAGCTTGCGGGATCAGAGGTTGTCGCTTCTTGCCCTTGTGTTTGGACTTGTGCCTGCTCTCCAGCTTGATCAGCTGCCACAGATTTTCCAGTCAAAAAACAAGCCCCCATGATCGCAATCACGACAGAAAAGACTCCAAGCTTAGACTTGCGAATGCCAAAAATGATATCTTTGTTTAAATGACTCATCACACATTTCTCCTTTTATTTTTTACAACGATTCTATCCTAATAAAAATTATCATGACAAACAAGGTGAATTGTGTGAAAATTCTGTATCAATTTGTTGCAGAAATGTTAACCTTTTTATGTAGTAATAAAAGTGAGTAAGAAAAAGAGGCTGAGAATGCTTTCTCAAACCTCTTTTGATAACACGAGCTTATTCCGCTTTTTTATTTGAAAATTGGCTATTGTAGAGCTCATAGTAGAATCCTTTATCTGCTAACAAGGATTGGTGATTTCCTTGCTCGATGATTTGCCCATCTTTGAGGACAAGGATTTTATCTGCTTCTTGAATGGTAGACAGGCGGTGAGCAATGACAAAGCTAGTCCGCCCTTTCATCAAATTCTTCATAGCTTTTTGAATCAAGAGCTCTAAACGCGTATCGACAGAAGACGTCGCTTCATCCAAAATCAAGATTTTAGGATTAGCCAGGAGCGCACGCGCAATGGTTAGGAGTTGCTTTTGCCCTAGAGAAATATTGCTAGACTCCTGGTTCATTTCCATATTGTAACCACCAGGAAGCGTCCTGATAAAGTGATCGACATTGGCTGCCTTTGCAGCTTCAACAATTTCTTCATCCGTTGCTTCGAGATTACCAAAGCGAAGGTTTTCTTTGATGGTTCCTTCATATAACCAAGCATCCTGAAGCACCATTCCGAATTGTTTGCGGTAATCTTGGCGAGATAGATGACGAATATCATGACCATCGACTGTAATCGATCCTGCAGTCACATCGTAAAAGCGCATGAGCAAATTAATCAGGGTTGTTTTTCCTGCTCCAGTCGGTCCGACAATGGCCACCATTTCACCTGGTTTGACTTCTAGGTTGAAATCACGAATCAATGGTTTGTCTGCTACATATTGGAAATCTACGTTTTTAAAGCTAACCTGACCTGTCAAATCTCCAGAGAGGGTTTCTGTCACATCTGCTACTTCATCTGGTTCATCCATGACTTGGAAAATCCGGTCTAGAGACGATTTGGCACTTTGTAGCTGTCCTGCCAATTGGGTCAAGTTTTGAATCGGTTGGTTGATCTGCCAAACATATTGAACGAAGGCCTGCATATTCCCGACAGTCAAACGACCTGCTAACACTTGCAAACCACCCATCAAAGCGATAATAAGGTAAGTCAAATCAGAAATTCCATTTAAAATCGGCATCATTAAGCCAGAAATGAAATTAGCCTTGAACCCTACTTTTTGAAGGTGATGGGTAATATCATGAAACTCTTCCTGGGAAGATTTTTCCCGAACGTAGAGCTTAAGGACATTAAAGCCTGTTAAATTTTCTTGCACAAAGCCGTTCATTGCCCCCAAAACATCTGCCTGCTCTTTAAAGTAAGGCTGAGATTTTTTCATGATAAATCGAGCACTGAAATAAGTGATTGGAATGGACAGGATGACCACTAGACCCAGCTGGATATTTAAGTATAAGACCATGCTGATGACAAAAAGCAAGGTAAAGATGGCATTAACGATTTGTAAGAAGGACTGTTGCAAGGCATTCGAGACTGTTTCGACATCGCTAGTAAAACGTCCTAACAAATCACCAAACTGATGCCGGTCAAAATAGGAAACCGGAATGTGATTGATTTTATGAGACAAATCATTTCTCATGTCCTGAACGGTCTTTTGAACAGCATTGGTCATGAAATAGTTGGAATAATAAGATCCCAACTCATAGAGAACCCCACGGAATAGATAGAGCGTCATAATGATCGCGATATAGGAGGTGTTAAGACCAGCCCCTGCAAGGCCTTTTGCCATATCCATGAGATTTTTTGTCAACTCAGTAATCGCAAGCCCCAAAACAAAGGGTTCGACAACACTCATGATGACACTCAGGATTTTCAAGAAAATGGACAAGCAAACTTCCAAGCGATAGGCTCTCAAGTAAGTCCATAGTCTAGAAAAACTGTTTTGTTCTTGTTTCATCTGCTTCTCCTTTCTATTCCTCTGTTAATGATGGACTATCGAGCTGCGAATTAGCAATTTCACGATAGATCTCATTGCTTTCCATCAATTCATCGTGGGTTCCTCGACCGACGATTTCCCCTTGGTCCAAGACAATAATTTGATCCGCATCCATAATGGTTCCCACGCGTTGCGCTACGATCAAGACGGTCGCATCTCCTGTAACTTCTTTGAGACGCTTCCGCAAAGTGGCATCCGTCTTGTAGTCTAAGGCAGAGAAGGAATCATCAAAAATAAAGACATCTGGATCTTTGACAACGGCACGAGCGATGGACAAGCGTTGTTTTTGACCACCTGAAAGGTTACTTCCGCCTTCTGCCAAATGCGTATCAAAGCGTTCCTCACGGCTGTCGATAAATTCCTTGGCTTGGGAAATTTCAGCCGCTTGTTCTAGCTCTTGTACAGAGGCATCTTCTTTTCCATAACGAAGGTTCTCAGCAATGGTTCCTGTAAAAAGCAATGCCTTTTGCGGAATAAAACCAATCTTTTGGCGAAGGGCTTTCAGATTGTAGTCACGGACATCCACACCATCCACCAAAATCTTCCCTAGGGTGACATCATAGAATCGAGGAATCAACTGCACAAGTGAAGATTTCCCAGAACCGGTCGAGCCGATAAAGGCAATCGTTTCTCCAGGTTTGGCCTGAAAGGAAATGTTGTGGAGAACCGGACTCTCTGTCTCACCTGGATAAGCAAAGGTGACATTGTCAAATTCCAAATAGCCACGAGATGCTGTTTCTGTTACACCATTCTCATTTGGATCGATCGAAATGTGCATGTCCATGATTTTCTTGAGCCGACGACTAGAAACCGCAGTCCGAGGATACATGGTAAAGAGATTGGCTAAAAAGAGGAAAGATAAGAGAGCGTGGAAGCTATATTCAATAAAGGCAACCAGATCCCCAATTTTCAAACTACCGTCATGAAGAGGATCCAAAGCAAACCAGACAATCGCCACAATCATAGCAATGATGATCTGCACAAATAGGGGTTCTGTCAAACCAGTTAGTTTGAACAATTTATTCGAGTTTTCTGCGTAGACTTCATTTTCAGCCGCAAATTTATCCTCTTGGAATTCTTCGCGGGCAAAGGCACGAATCACACGAAGTCCAGTCAAATTTTCACGTGCAAATTGATTAAGATGGTCGAGTGTCTTTTGTTGCTTCTCGGAAAGTGGACGTGTCTTAACTGCTACATACCAAACGACGACAGCAAGAAATGGTACTGATACCGCTACAATCCACGCTAAAGAAGGACTGGTCGTCAGAATCAAGAGAACACTGGAAACCATCATCAAGGGTGTGATGACCCCCATCTTCAACATAGAATCCGCAAACTGCATCAAAACAAAGGCATCAGAAGTCAAGCGAGTGACCAATGACGATACCCCGATTTGCTCATACTCGTGATGCGAGTACTCCTGTAACTTAGCATAGAGGTCATTGCGCATATCTCGAACCATGGTGGTCGTTAGCTGACCAACCGCGTAAGACAAGATAATCCGCCCCACAATCCCAAGCAAGATAATCGCAAACATGACCCAGCCCCAGAAATAAAGCCGATCCACATCACGTGGGTTAATCCCCTCATCAATCATGCGAGCTAGAATCGTTGGCAAGCCCAAATTGACAATAACAAACAGGACCGCCGAAAATAGATTCAGGGCTAGCCACTTGGGATACTTTTTCAAGTAGGACCAAATATAAAGCATAGATGATTCTCCTTTTCCATAAATAATAACCTTGATCACACAGAAAAGAGGGAGCGAGACGAAATCATTTTCAAAGAAAATCATTCCTGCCCCAGTCCCATCTGTAGTCTCATTCATTATACCAAACCAGTCATAAAAGTAAAGCAAAGAGAGGGGGACAGAAATCGGTAATTCGTTAGAATTCGATTTCTTTGTCCCGCCTCCGCACAGTTGAGTAGGGCTGTAAAAGCTGATGAAATCAGCGTAGTAGAGCCCACTCAAGCACTGCGTCTTGCTCGACAATCCAAAAACAATTGAGAGGCTAAGACTTTTGTCCCAGCCTCTCAGTCGCTTTATTTTGTACGTTTGAATTTAGCATTTTTAAGAATCATAAGATCCCCTTGGTTGCTATTACTTAACTTAGAAAGATCAAATGTCAAATAGTCACCATCGACCTTGTATGTAATCTTTTCTCCACCACCATCTTTTGACTCGATTGTTTTCTCTTTTTGATTGATTTTGACATCATAAGATCGCTCATTCTTTTGACCAGCGACTTCACCCGCGATGCTGAGGGTTCCTTTTGATTCTTTGATCTTAATAGAAACTTCAAAATTAATAACGTCTCCAATAGACTCTAATTGACTACCTGATAAGCCTTGCTCCTCAAGAATTTTCTTGAGTTCAGTTTTTGATGGTTTGTAGACATAAGTCC
>NZ_KV807487.1:82891-93356 GCF_001812015.1 Streptococcus sp. HMSC073D05 | reverse complement strand
TGGTTTGTAGACATAAGTCCCGTTATCACTTTTGCCACCACATGCCACCAATAGGACTGCTGCAAAAACAGCTACTACAGCCAAAAGAATACGTTTTATATTTTTCATAAACAATCTCCTAATGTATTTTATAATCAGATTTTACCACTATTTTAATACCGATTTAAGATGTTTTAAAGAAGAAAAAGAGCAGGTTTTGTATTGACCCCAAAAAGTTAGACAATTAATTTATCAAAGGATTTAGTTCTGTATTGCACAGGACTGAGTCCTTTTAGTTTTACCTTAATTCGTTTGTTGTTGTAATAATCAATATAGTCTACAATAGCTTGCTCCAATTGCTCAAGTGAGTGAAATGTCTTCTCATAACCGTAAAACATCTCAGACTTAAGAATGCCAAAGAAGGACTCCATCATGCCATTATCTGGGCTGTTTCCTTTACGTGACATGGACGGTTGGATTCCTTTATCCTCTAAAAAATGATGATAATACTGATGTTGATACTGCCATCCTTGGTCACTATGGAGAATAGTATTTGTGTAATGATCCTCACTGAAGGCCTGGTCTAACATAGATTTCACTTGTTCTAAATTTGGTGAAGTCGAAAGATTATAGGCGATAATTTCGCTATTAAAGCCATCTAAAACCGGCGATAAATAGAGTTTTTGACTGCTTGCTGGAATGGTAAATTCTGTCACATCTGTGTAGCACTTTTCCATTGGTTTGGATGCTTCAAATTGGCGTTGAATAAGGTTGGCTGCTTTCTTTCCAATCTCTCCTTGGTATGAAGAATACTTCCGTTTACGACGAATTCGAGCACTTAAACCAAGGACCTTCATCAGGCGTTGAACTCTTTTGTGATTGACCACATAACCACGATTTCTCAATTCAAGAGTCATTCGGCGAAAGCCATAATTTCCTTTGTGCTCAGTAAAAATAGATTGAATTTCAGCTTTAAGATCTTTATCTTTGTCAAACCTATCCAGTTGCTTCAACTGATAGTAGTAAGTTGAGCGAGGTAAACGAGCCGCTTCAAGAAGTAAATCTAGTCGAAATCCTCCTGAAGCCATTTCTCTAATTGTCTCTGCCTTTCTAGTTGTAAGGCTTCGTCCCTGACTTCTAGCTCTTTTAACTTTTTTAAGTAAGCCACCTCGGTACGTAAGCGTTCATTCTCTTCTTGGAGCCGCTCTAGTTCTGTCATTTCTTCCCAAGTTTTCTTACGTTTACGTCCCATTTTAGGTACTCTCCCTCTTGTTTTCTCAACAATAGTATACCCGTTTTTCTTGTATTGTGCCATCCAATTTGGAAGCATACCACGATTTGGGAGAGCATATTCGAGAGAAACTCTATCTTGAGACCAGTTTTCATGTAGAACTTTATCAATCATTTCTTGTTTTAATTCAGGAGAGTAGTAACGATTTTTTCCTTTTTTGACGAACTCTATTCCATAACAATCAATCAATTTAATCATGTACCTAAGATTAGAATTGTTTATCCCAAATTTATTTGAAAGTTGCTCTAAGCTATATCCTTGTTTTCTAAGTTCATAGATCTGAACTTTATCTTTATAAGTCAATTTCATAATAAAAACACCCCAAAAGTTAGATTTTTTCTGTCTAACTTTTGGGGTGCAGTTCATTTCCCTGCTCTTTTAAATAATTATTTTGTACTTGTACGTTTGAATTTAGCGTTTTTCAACATTGTTACTACTGAAGAATCTTCCGAGTCCTTAACATTTGATGTATCAAATGTTAAAACATCTCCAGATACCTTGTATTTAATCTTTTCATCACTACCTTCTTTGGAGGTGAAAGTTTTTTCTTTTTGGTTAACTTTGAGATCATATGATTGTTCATTCTTTTGACCTAAGGCTTCAGCCTTGACATTGAGAGTTCCTTTTGATTCTTTGATCTTAATAGAAATTTCAAATTTAACAGAGTCTTCAATAGACTCAAATTGACTACTAGAGATGCCTTGCTCCTCAAGAAGTTTCTTAAGTTCAGTTTTTGATGGTTTGTAGACATAAGTCCCGTTATCACTTTTGGCACCACAAGCCACCAAGAGAACTGCTGCAAAAACAGCTACAAAAGCCAAAAGAATACGTTTAAAGTTTTTCATAACTTCTCCTTTTTAGTTAGATTAACCCTATTATATCAACAATTCAGACACACGGCAATGAAATATTACAAATGTAATACTCTTGTAATATTTTTATCAACTAATATGTAACGATAAAAATGCAGGATCCGTAACTACCTTCGCTAAATTATTTAACTTTTTTAAACTTAGCCATTTTTATATAGTTTACAAAAATATCAGAACTACTCGAGTTTGATTCTTTCACATCCATAAAGGTTAGCATATGATTAGAAATTTTATACGTCATCTTTGTCCCACTGTGGTCATTCTTCATTACAAATATTTTGTGTTTTTGGTCAACCTTAAAATCATAGGATTGATTGGTATTTTGAACATTTGATTTTATTTGAACCTTCATAACGCCTTCTTTATCCTTAATGATAATCGAAACCCTAAATTTATAATCATCTGTAATGATATAAGCAAGTTGACTTGGTAGCATCTCCCTCACTTCTTCTGTTGTGGGTTCGAATACATAAGTCCCATTATCACCTTTTGCCCCACAAGCTACAAGGAAGATTGCTGCAAAAACTGCTATAAAAGCCAAAAGAAACTGTTTAAAATTTTTCATACCTACTCCTTATTTCATAGAATATCCTTATTATAGCAACAATCTTGTCGTATCTCAATGAAATATTTGATGATACAGGGCTTGTAAAAGTCACGAAAGAAAGAATGCACAAAAAAACCGAGGCCTAAACCTCGGTTTTTATTTTTATTGGAAACTCTATTATTTAAGAGTAACTGAAGCTCCAGCTTCTTCCAATTTAGCTTTGATTTCTTCAGCTTCAGCTGTAGCAACACCTTCTTTGATAACGCCAGGTGCACCATCAACAAGTTCTTTAGCTTCTTTAAGACCAAGACCAGTGATTTCACGTACAACTTTGATAACGCCGACTTTCTTGTCGCCTGCAGATGTCAATTCGATATCGAATGAATCTTTAGCAGCACCTGCGTCAGCAGCACCAGCTGCAGCAACAGCTACAGGAGCAGCTGCAGTTACACCAAATTCTTCTTCGATAGCTTTTACAAGGTCGTTCAATTCAAGGATTGAAGCTTCTTTAATTTCAGCAATAATGTTTTCAATGTTCAATGCCATTGTTATTTCCTCCAAATAAGTTTTTAATTTTAAATTTTTATTTTTTGTAGCTAGGCTACGCTGCGTAGCTTAAGATTAAGCTGCGTCTTCTTTGTTGTCTGCAACCGCTTTGACTGCAAGAGCAACGTTGCGCACTGGCGCTTGAAGTACAGAAAGGAGCATAGAAAGAAGTCCTTCGCGGTTTGGAAGAGTTGCAAGTGCAAGAATCTCTTCTTTAGATGCGACAGCGCCTTCGATTGCACCACCTTTGATTTCAAGTGCTTCAGCGTCTTTTGCAAAATCATTCAAGATTTTCGCAGGTGCGATAACATCTTCGTTAGAAAATGCTACTGCAGAAGGTCCAACGAATACAGATGCAAGATCTTCAAGACCAGCTTTTTCAGCTGCACGACGCAAGATTGAGTTTTTGATAACTTTAAACTCAACTTCGCTTCCGCGAAGGTTGCGACGGAGAACTGTATCTTGCTCAACTGTCAAACCGCGAGAATCTACAACGACGATAGATGCAGCAGCTTTCATTTTTTCAGCTACTACGTCAACAAGTTCCGCTTTTTTAGCAATAATTGCTTCACTCATTAGTGTGTTCACCTCCGTAATTATTTTGCTTGGGGAATTTTTCCAAAAGAAAAACGCGCCCAAACCTAGACACGAAAGTACAATACGCTTCTTTTAATTGATACGTTTTGTCCTCGGTAGGATTTTTATGAGTCGAGCTCCCCTACTGTCTTAGGCAGTTTTTTCAAACCGTAAACTAGTCTATCACATTTTAAAAAAGAATGCAAGTACTTTTTCAAACTTTTTTTATATTTTTTAATCGTTGTAGAGACTCTTGATGTTATTCAACCAAGCATAGGCTAGTCCCATGAGGACTCCTCCTCCTACCCAGTTGGCAAAGAAGGTGACACCATAGTGACGTAATATATTTAAAAATTCAAAATGTGGCAATTGGCTAGAAACTGGATTAAAGCTTAATAATGAGAAGGAAGCAAAATTAGCCGCCAAGTGTTCATTGGTCATAAAGACAAACATATAAATAGCAGAGAGAGCTAAGAGCACCTTCGCTGTTTCATCTTTGAAATATAAATAAGAAAGGATAGCAATATTTACAAAGATATTGGCAATAACCCCTTCAAAGAATACCACTTGATTGCTTCGTTGGAGTTTATTTTCTGCTACCGTAGCCAGGAATCCTTTTGGATCAATATGAGCAAAGGCTGTTGTTTGATTGAACAGAAAAGCTACGATCAAAGCACCAATTAAATTAAAGAAGGTACAATAAAGAAGAATCTCCAATGCTTTCTTCCAATGGATCTTCTTTAGATAGGTTCCCGCTGTCAAATACATCATATTTGAGGTGGTTAATTCCGCATTTAAGAATAAGAGGTAAACCAAGCCCCAGGCAAAGATGAATGGAAATAGAAAACGACCCGATCCAGGTACAAAGGTATTTAATAAGTCAGCTGCAACAGCTCCGACCGCAGTACTTAAAGTGAGAAATCCACCAGCAAAAATAGAACGGACTGCATAGCGCGTTTTAGATTTCTGATAGAGATCTTCCTTCTTATTACACGCCGCTCCAACTTTTTGAATAAAATTAGATTCAGACATAATATTCTCCTTATATAATGTTTGTGAATAAAATCATTATAACATAGAGAGAAAAGAATGAAAAGGTTTTCAGGAAGAATTCTTAAATTTACAACATATACGTTTTAAATCATATAGCAAGACATAATAAAAAACAGGCAGATGCCTGTCTTAGTTTTAATAATTTAAACGGTTCGCCCAAGCGATATCCAAATTCAAGATTTCTTGTGAAGTGAACTGTTGGCGATATGGATTGTATACGGAACCTGTAATACCACCTTGAACATTTGGTGAATCGTATTGAGTTAAATTATAGGTTTCAATGATGTTATTAAGTTTTGCATAGTAGCTTGTGTCTGTCGCATAAACACCTGTCAAAGCTGCAGTTGCATCTTGGTAACTAGAGGTGTTGCTCTTCCAAGCACCTGCAAAATGTCCTTGTTTCAATACAGCTACGTAATCTTGCAATGATTCGTAGTAAGATGGGTAAGAACGAAAAGCATCATTAATTATATACGCATTTCCTGCACCGTCATCTTCCCAAGTTTGCATCACTGCGGATTGACCAGCATAACTTCCTTTAATACCGAAAAGGTTGTAATGTGGATAAGAAGACAAGCCAGACTGACCTGAACCACTTTCAAGGATGGCTTGTGCGATCATAACGGAAGCATAAAGGTCATTCTCTTGACCGAGCTGACGAGCTGACTCACCAATTTGTGAGATGAAAGCTTCAGTAGGGTCTGAATAAGCTTGGTAAGTTCCATCATTAGCACCAACTGATGTGACGTGTTCGCTCATAGCAGCAGCAAATGTCCCCACTGCTAATACAGAAACGAACAAACCAAATAATTTCGCTTTATTCCGTATTTTCTTTTTCATAATATAATTTATCTCCAATTAATTTTTTATCATCTTTTATCTTTATAGAGATTATACCATATAAATAGAAGATAACAAAGGCACTTATATTACACTTGTATTACAATTGCGAGATAAATCCAAAACAAAAATGACATTTTCATGTCATTTCAATTTATTTCGTAAAACGCATTTTCTAAAATAGCATCCCATGACTTCTCTAGTCCTTCCCTGGTTACAGAAGAAAAGACAATAAAGGTGTCAGCAGGATCAAAATCTAGTTTTTTCTTGATGATCGATTCGTGTTTGTTCCATTTTCCACGCGGAATCTTATCTGCCTTGGTAGCAACTAAGATCACAGGAATCTCATAATATTTTAAGAACTCATACATCTGGACATCATCTGCTGAAGGTTCGTGACGAAAATCGACTAGGCTAACGACTGCTTTTAAGTTCTCACGGCTGGTGAGGTATTCTTCAATCATCCGTCCCCACTTCTCGCGTTCTTTTTTAGAGACACGTGCATAGCCATAACCAGGTACGTCTACCAAGCGGAGTTTATCATCAATATTGAAGAAATTGAGCAATTGAGTTTTTCCTGGTTTGCCAGATGTTCTGGCCAGGTTTTTTCGATTTAAGAGAGTATTAATAAAAGAAGACTTGCCGACATTGGATCGACCGGCAAGTGCAACTTCTGGAATTTCATCTTGAGGATAATGACTCTTATTTGCAGCGCTTAAGAGGATATCCGCATTATGTGTGTTAATTTCCATATTTTATCTTTCTAGGCTGTTTCGAGAATTGGTTTTTCAGTTCCATCTACAGCTTCTTTTGTAATTCGAACAAGTTTGACATCTTCTTGACTTGGAATTTCAAACATGACATCCATCATCGTTTCTTCGATAATGGAGCGAAGTCCACGAGCTCCTGTTTTTCTTTCGATAGCTTTATTGGCAATCTCTTGAAGGGCTTCATCATCAAATTCCAATTCAACGTTATCATAAGAGAGCAAGGTTTGGTATTGTTTTACCAAGGCATTGCGTGGCTCTTTGAGAATACGGACAAGATCGTCAACTGTCAATTGCTCAAGAGCAGCAAAGACTGGAAGACGTCCGATCAATTCTGGGATAATCCCGAATTTTTGAATATCTTCTGCAACGATTTCTTGCATGTAAGAGCTTGATTCATCAATGGCTTTATTGTTTTTACCAAAACCGATGACTTTTTCACCAAGACGTTGTTTGACAATTTCTTCGATCCCGTCAAAAGCCCCACCTACGATGAAGAGAATATTCTTGGTATCCACTTGGATCATCTCTTGTTGTGGGTGTTTGCGTCCACCTTGAGGTGGGACACTAGCGACGGTTCCTTCGATGATCTTCAAGAGAGCTTGTTGCACTCCTTCACCAGAAACGTCACGAGTGATAGAGACATTTTCACTTTTCTTAGCGATCTTATCAATTTCATCTACATAGATGATGCCTCGTTCTGCACGCTCGATGTTAAAATCAGCTGCTTGAAGAAGTTTCAAGAGAATATTTTCAACGTCTTCTCCTACATAACCAGCTTCTGTCAAGGCTGTTGCATCTGCAATGGCAAATGGGACATTCAAGCTACGTGCTAAGGTTTGGGCCAAAAAAGTCTTACCTGAACCAGTAGGGCCAATCATGAGGATGTTTGATTTTTGCAATTCAACATCTGTCTCGTCTTCGCGCGTATCGTGGAAGTTGATGCGTTTGTAGTGGTTGTATACCGCTACAGCAAGAGCACGTTTAGCCCGATCTTGACCGATGACGTAGTGGTTCAAGATATGGAGCAATTCGATTGGTTTTGGAACTTCACTAAGGTCAGCAAGTACTTCTTCAGCAAGCTCCTCGCGGATGATTTCTTGAGCTAACTCTACACATTCATTACAGATAAACGCATTGTTTCCTGCAATGATTTTTTGGACTTCATCTTGACTCTTTCCGCAAAATGAGCAATAAACCATCATATCATTGTTTTGATTCGTTGGCATGTATTTCCTCTTTCTGTCATTTTCTGTTTCTATTTAGTTTAAAATAAGGTCATGTAAAAGGCGTGAATGGAATTCACAAGATTGGTAAAAGCATTTAGTAAGAATAATATAGCGAGGCCAAACCGTTTTTTACGAAAGGTTTGTAAGGCGCAAATCAAACAGATGACACATAGGACAGCTGTAAAAAAACCAAAGACACTTCGCTCCATTAGTCTAAATCCTTTCTCTTATAATAGTTGACCGTAAAATCATATGAGTTCTTCTCATCTTTCGGATGATGGACTTGACGGACTCTTTCATAGCGGTTCTCTTCAAATGTTGGTGCCAATGTATCGCCCTCAATCTTTGCATGAATCATGGTCTGGATCAATTCCTCTAACTGGTCAGAGAAGAGCTTTAAAATCTGACTGCCACCGATAATGTAAAGATTCTTCTCTTGGTTCTGGTACCACTCCAAGACTTCTTCCTTGCTGTGCATGACGAGTACAGCATCATTTTCAGGATCATAGGCTTGATCTTGCGTTAAGATAATACTAGTCCGACCTGGTAGAATCCGTTTTTTCATACCATCAAAGGTCACTCTTCCCATGAGAATCGCTTGTCCCATGGTTGTTTCTTTGAAATGCTGAAGCTCAGCTGGCAGATGCCAAGGCATCACTTGGTCCTTTCCGATAATGCCATTTTCAGTTTGAGCCCAGATACCAATTATCTTTTTCATTCTCTCATCCTTTACACTGATACTTCTATTTTATCAAATTTTCTTATAAAAGACTGATTTCAACTATCTAGTTTGGAGGATATTTTTTAAAATACAAACAGAAAAAACCGCGAGATTTTCGCGGTTTTTCTTAGCCACAAGTTAGCTTAGTCTTCTTTTTTGCGTTTTGCAAATCCGAATAATGAGAGACCTGCTAAAGCGCTAAAGATTGCAAGACCAGCAGTAGAAGATTCTTTTGTTCCTGTGTTTGGAAGTTGTGCAGTAGGATTTTGTGGATCGATATACTTCACTTCTTCTTTCGTTTCTGGAACGACAGGAATAGTTGGTTCTTCTGGTTTTGGTTGTGAAGTAGGTTGCGGCTGTGGCTCTGGTGTCGGAGTTGGATCCGGCATTGGAGTTGGTGTCACAGTCTTCTTGTAGATATGTTGAGTGTTTCCATCTTTATCTACAACAGTCTTCACGAAGTCATAACCTGGGATATCTTTCTTCGGTTGTTCCCCATCTTCTGTTGGGTTACCTGGGATTGGGTCCCCATTTTCGTCTACATATGAAGTCGTCACTTTTTCATAGACGTGTTCAGTATCACCATTAGGCAATTTCTTGGTTTCCACAAAGCGGTAACCTGGAATTTCAGCTTTTGGCTCTTCTCCATCAACTGTAAGATATCCTGGGATTTCCTTACCTTCTTTATCAACAAATTTAGTGATTGGAAGAACAGTTGGTGTGTAAGTTGCAGAAGCTTTTGTTCCGTTCACATCTTCACGAACCACTGTCACTGCTGGTGCAGTTCCTGTAAATTCAGGTTCTGGTGTGAAGGTTACAGTTCCGTCTGCTACCACTGTGTAAGTACCAACTCCTGGAATAGTCTTAGTTGTTGAACCATCGTCAAATGTAGCTGGAACATCATCATTCATTGGAACACGGCTATCGCCTTCCTTGAATGCTGGTTTACCAGATTGTTCTTTACCTTTTGGTCCAATAGTTGTAGCTGGTTCTGCTGTTGGTATTACCGGAGTTACAGTTGGTGTGTACTTAGCTGTAACTGGTGTACCGTTCTTGTCAACACGTTTAACAGTCACGCCTGTTCCTGTTCCTGTGAATGATTTTTCTGGTACAAATGTAACTGTTCCATCTGGAGCCACTGTGTAGGTTCCTTCGCCTGGAATTACCTTAGTTGTTGAACCATCTTCAAAGGTTGCAGGTGTATCATCATCCATTGGTACATCTGGGTTACCCGGTGTGAATATTGGTTTGCCTGTTTGTGTTTTACCTTGGATATCTGTAGATGTTGCAGGTTCAGCAGTTGGTACGACCGGTGTAATCTTAGGTGTGTAGGTTGTTTCTACAGCTGTTCCGTTAGCGTCTTTAGCTTGAACCTTAACTGGAACGACTTCACCTGAGTAAGATTTATCAGTTGGTGTGAAGGTCACAACACCTGTTTCTTTATCAACAGTGAAGGTACCGATCACATCACCTGATGGTGATTTCGCTTCTACTGATGCTGCTGGCTGACCATTTTCGTCAAGAAGAGTAATGGTATCCTTGTCGATTGGTGCAACTGGGTCACCTTCAGTGAAGGTTACAGTTCCAGTTTGAACCACACCTTGAGGTGCTTCTGATTCAGCAGGAGTTGCTGTTGGTGTTACTGGTGTCACAGTTGGTGTGTACTTAGCTGTAACTGGAGTACCGTTCTTATCGACACGTTTCACAGTTACGCCTGTACCTGTTCCTGTGAATGATTTTTCTGGTACGAAGGTTACGGTTCCGTCTGGAGCAACTGTGTAAGTTCCTTCACCTGGAATGGTCTTCGTAGTTGAACCATCTTCAAAGGTTGCAGGTGTATCATCATCCATTGGTACATCTGGGTTACCTGGTGTGAATGTTGGTTTGCCTGTTTGTGTCTTACCTTGGATGTCTGTAGATGTTGCTGGCTCAGCAGTTGGTGTTACTGGTGTTGCAGTTGGTGTGTAAGTTGCAGTAACTGGTGTACCGTTCTTATCAACACGTTTCACTGTTACGCCTGTACCTGTTCCTGTGAATGATTTTT
>NZ_KV807487.1:29267-82791 GCF_001812015.1 Streptococcus sp. HMSC073D05 | reverse complement strand
TTACGCCTGTACCTGTTCCTGTGAATGATTTTTCCGGTACGAAAGTAACAGTTCCATCTGGAGCTACTGTATAAGTACCTTCACCTGGAATAGTCTTGGTTGTTGATCCATCTTCAAATGTTGCAGGTGTATCATCATCCATTGGGACGTTTTCATTACCTGGTGTGAAGGTTGGTGTACCTGTTTGCGTTTGACCTTGTTTGTCAGTAGATGTTGTATCTTCTGAAGTTGGTGTAACTGGTGTTACGGTTGGTGTATATGTCGCGGAAGCTTTGGTTCCGTTCATGTCTTCACGCACAACTGTTACCGCTGGTGCAGTACCAACAAATGATTTTTCTGGTACAAATGTAACTGTTCCGTCTGCTGCTACTGTGTAGGTACCAACGCCGTCAACTGTCTTAGTTGTTGAACCATCATCAAATGTTGCTGGAACATCATCGTTCATTGGCACACGGCTGTCGCCTTCAGTAAATACAGGCTTACCAGTTTGTGTCGCACCTTGGATATCAGTTGTTTCAGCTGGTGTCGCTGTCGGTGTGACAGGAGTTACAGTTGGTGTGTAGGTTGCAGAAGCTTTTGTTCCGTTCATATCTTCACGGACAACTGTGACTGCTGGTGCTTTACCTGTGAATGATTTCTCAGGGACAAAGGTTACAGTTCCGTCTGCTGCTACTGTGTAAGTACCAACGCCATCAACTGTCTTGGTAGTTGAGCCATCGTCAAATGTTGCTGGAACATCTTCATTGATTTCTACCGTTTTCTCAACGCCATCAACTGTTACGGTTCCGCCCTTGAATTCAGGTTTACCTGTTTGAGTAGCCCCTTGAATATCCGTTGTTTCAGCTGGTGTAGCTGTTGGAGTTACTGGAACAATTTCAGGTGTGTAGGTTGTATCTACCTTGATGCCGTTTGAGCTTTCAGCTTGAACCTTAACAGGTGTAACTGCACCGGTGTATGATTTATCAGTTGGTGTGAAGGTTACTTGTCCAGTTGCTGGATCAATTGAGTAAGTACCGATTTCAGTAGTACCGTCTGCCGCATAAGCTGGTGTGCTTGTTACTTCATTACCATCATTATCCAAAAGTGTGTAGCTATTATCTTTAATGGTGATAGCTTTATCTTGACCACTAACTTGAACAGTTGCACCTTCAAAGGTTGGTGTACCGGTTTGAGTCGCGCCTTGAATATCTTTAGATGTAGCTGGATTAGCTGTTGGAACAGCTGCTACAACTGTTGGTGTGTAACTTGCGTCTGAAGTGATGGTTGAAGCCTTACCGTCTGCATTGGTAATTGTTGCAGTTGCTTGGACTTTCACGCCAGTTGCAGTTCCGACAAAGTCTTTTTCAGGTGTGAAGGTTACTGCTCCTGTAGTTGGATCGATTGTGTAAGTTCCTTCACCTGCTACTGTTACAGTTGTTTCATCGGTTGGTTGACCTGTTGCAGGGTCAATCAATTTCTTACTTGTAATTTGAGCAGTTTCATCATCACTCAATGCAAATGTAGGAGTTTCTGTTTGAGGAACATTTTGAATATCCTCAGAAACTTTATTTGTTGGAGTAAGAGTAACTGGATTTACAGTTGGTGTGTAAGTCGCAGATGCTTTGGTTCCGTTCTTGTCTTCACGAACAACGGTTACGGCTGGTGCAGTACCAGTAAAGCTTGGGTCTGGAACAAATGTAACAGTACCGTCTGCTGCTACTGTATAAGTACCAACGCCATCAACTGTCTTAGTTGTTGATCCATCGTCAAATGTTGCAGCAACATCATCATTCATTGGTACACGGCTGTCGCCTTCAGTGAATACAGGCTTACCAGTTTGTGTAGCACCTTGAACACCTGTTGTTTCAGCTGGAGTTGCTGTTGGGGTTACTGGTGTAACTGTTGGTGTGTAAGTTGCTGAAGCCTTAGTTCCGTTCATGTCTTCACGAACAACAGTTACAGCTGGTGCTGTACCGATGAATGTTTTTTCAGGAACAAAGGTTACGGTACCATCTGCAGCTACAGTGTAAGTACCTACACCATCTACAGTCTTCGTAGTTGAACCATCATCGAAGGTTGCTGGAACATTTTCATTGATGGCAACTGTCTTCTCAACACCATTAACAGTCACTGTTCCACCCTTGAATTCAGGTTTACCAGTTTGTGTAGCACCTTGGATATCTTCTGTTTCAGCTGGTGTTGCTGTCGGTGTGACAGGAACGATTTCAGGTGTGTAAGTTGTATCCACCTTGATGCCGTTAGAACTTTCCGCTTGAACCTTGGCTGGTGTCACTGCACCAGTGTAAGATTTATCAGTCGGTGTGAAGGTCACTTGACCAGTTGCTGGATCAATTGAGTAGGTACCGATTTCAGTAGTACCATCGGCAGCATAAGCTGGAGTAGTTGCTACTTCGTTGCCATCTTTATCCAAAAGTTTATAGCTATTTTCTTTAATGGTGATCTCTTTATCTTCACCATTTACTTGAACAGTTTTTCCTGCAAAGGTTGGTGTACCGGTTTGAATCGCACCTTGGATATCTTTTGAAGTTGCAGGTTTTGCTGTTGGAACAGCTGCTACAACTATTGGTGTATAAGTTGCATCAGATGTGATAGTTGCAGTCTTACCGTCTGCATTGGTAATTGTAGCAGTTGCTTGAACTGTCACACCAGTTGCAGTTCCAACGAAGTCTTTTTCAGGTGTGAAGGTCACTGCTCCTGTAGTAGGATCGATTGTGTAAGTTCCTTCACCTGCTACTGTCACCGTTGTTTCGTCAGTCGGTTGGCCAGTTGCTGGATCTACCAATTTCTTGCTTGTGATTTCAGCAGTCTTATCGCTACTCAAATCAAAGGTTGGTGTTTGGGTTTGAGGAACGTTTTGAATGTCCGCAGAAACCTTGTTTGTAGGAGTCACTGTGATTGGAGTAACTGTTGGTGTGTATTTAGCTGTTGCTGTCTTAAGGTATTCATCACGGACGGTACCGTCTTTATCTTTTCCGACAGGAGCTGTTACGGATACGGTAACACCTTGAGCTGTACCTGTGAATCCTGGTTCTGGAACAAAGGTTACTTTACCAGTAGCATCATCAATGCTGTATGTTCCTTCGCCTGCTACTGTTACAGAGGTTGCATTGGTTACTTGACCAGTCGCTGGGTCCACCAATTTAGCAGGATATTCCAAGCTTGGAGTGACAGAGATCTTTTCGCCATTAGCATTAGTTGTAGTTGTGTTAAAGGTTGGTGTACCGGTTTGAGTAGCACCTTGGACATCTGTCGAAGTCTTATCTACCCCTTCAATATCCGTTGGTGTAACAGTTGGGATATAAAGACCATCCATGGTATTTAAAACAGTATCTACATTGGCTTCATCAGCTGGGAATTTTGTTGACCAACCTGTATCGTAGCCATTGCTGTCTGTACGACGGATAGAGATACCGTCAGCTGTTCCAAGGAAGTGATCTTCAGGAATGAACTCAACATCCACAGAAGTTCCGTTTGGAGTGATCTTGTACTTCCCTTGACCAGCTACAGCATAGTAGCCATCTGCGCCAGGTGTAACGACTTGCCCTGTACGGTTATCTATCATTTGTGGAGCTACTGTTTCATCAATTTTTGCTGGCTCAGTTAGGCTATAGCCTTGCAAACCACGAGCGGTAAAGGCTACAGTTGCAGTTTGCTTCGCACCTTGAAGGCCAGTTGTTTCTTTAAATTCCCCTTTTGGTGGGTGGGTGATTTGAGTCTTGAAGTCCTCAACTTCCCCTGAGAAGGCCATACCGGTTGGGCTTTCAATTTCTTTAGCATTCTTAGCGATACGGATCCGAACACCCAATTCATTGACACTAGGATCAATATAGGTTTTACTCTTTGTAAATCTTAACGTAGCCGTTCCATCTTGGGTAATGGTTGTTAAATCAGACCGTTCATCTTCATCGAAGGTTCCATTTTGATTAAAGTCAACCCAACCATAAATATTGGCTTGAGGCGCCCCGTCTGTATGAGCTTCAACAGTAATCGTATAATTCCCTGGTTTTGTACGATCCATCTTGATCAACTCATTGGTTTTTCCTTTGAGGTCATTCGGAAGCAATTGGTCGATTCCTTCATCAGCTGTCGTCGCTTTATCATCACCGGTCCAATCAAGAGCATTATTTTCATCCATATCAGGACTCAAGTGACCAAGATAAGGTTGGTTCACTTTCTTACCAGTAATTCCATCTACAGTTGCAATTGAATGAACTGCCTTGCCGTATGATTCAGGAGCATCTCCTTCATCAAGTGGGAAGAAACCAAGCATGGCTGATTGTTTACCTGAAGATGCAATATACAAGCCAACTTCGGACGCTCCACGTGTCATAACAAGGGGAACAGCAGCAATACTTGAAATATTTGGTCCAAAGACCCCAGTTCCGAGACCTGCAGTTGTTAAATCAGCACTTCCAAAGTACTTCCAAGCAACCGCTTTTTTATCTGGCCCCACTTGATCTGAGCGTTGAAGTAGGTCAAGGTTCGTCCTATAGTAATTCATGCCATCTATTTTAGTGGCAGGGTTTGGACCAAATAAATTGTCTGTATCTTGTGGAATATAAGTTTTAGTAGATTTATTTCCATTTTTATACCACTCACCAATGTGTTGCCAACCTGAACCGTTTGTGGTGAATAGTACCATTTCACCAGGGTTAGCGGACTCACCATCCGCCATGACAATGGCAGGTTTGACCACTTTTCCACGGAAGGTCGCAGAAACTTCAAACTGAACACCGATATTCCCACCTTCAAGTTCTGAACTGATAGTAGTTTTCTTAGTTGTACCAGTGTCAATACCTTCTTTTTTAATTTCAGTCCAATGGTTTTGAGCTTCGGCAATAACTTTAGCTTCTTCACCAGCAGTAAAAGCTTCTCTCGTAGCAGGTGTATTAGTCGCTTTCCCATAACCATTTCTTGCATTTGGATCATAGGTCGCTTTTTCAGCAGCCGTCGCTCCTCGGTCTTCTAAACGCTTTTTGTAGATTTCAGTTGCTTGGAAGGGTTTCAAAGATTTTACTTTGATGGTAACCACATAACCCGGCATAATTTCCTTAGTATAGGTAGCCCCAACTTGGAGAGCAAGGTCACCTTTTGATGTTGTTGTAGTTCCTGTCCAGTTAGCTACATCGCCAAAGTCCAACCAAGAGATTTGACTCGCCAAATCAGCTGCTTTTACATCTGTTGTAAATCCTGGTTTTTCTACCTTTGGAGTTGAAGTTGCATCGACAACATCATCCCCAATCAAGTTTGGATCATTTGCGTCACCGACAGCACGACGACTACGTTTTTTACCAGAAGTTTGGGCTGTCTCTTCTGTTGCTACTGCATTGTTAGTTGTTACACCTTGTCCAGATGAAAGAGTTGTTGCTTCTTTTTTATCTGCAGTTGTTGAAGCTGCTTCTGGCGCCTTATTTTCTGGCGTAGCTGCTTCTAGGCTTGGTGCAGTTGATGTTGCTGGTGCAGTTGAGGCAGCGGATGCTGCTGTGCTTGTGCTACTTGCTTCACTAGTTGAAGCAGGTGCTGTTGATGTTGCTGCAGCAGTTGAAGTCTCTGGTGCAGTGACTGCTGCGTTTGCATCATAAGTTGTAGCTGCTGTACTAGTTGTTGCAGCGGTTGATGCTGCTGAAGTAGCTGTTGAAGTTGCGGGCGCTTCTGACGCTGTTGCAACTGCTGCTACACTTTCACTTGTCGTATCTGTCTTTTCTTCTGCGGCTGCACTTGCGGCTGTCCCAACCATGACAAGTGTTCCCAATAGTACAGAGCAAACACCCACATTCAATTTACGAATTGAGAATCTGCTAATACGATCATTAAATAAGTCTTTCCCCATCTAATGGACCTCCATATTTATCTATAAATTAACATTCTTTTTAAAATTGTTTAGTTTTTTCCAAACCTTATTTATTTTAACAAAACCCGAACGATTCTCAAAACATTTTGTCTCAAAAATGAGTAAAAATTTTTAGCTAAAATTGTTTTAATTCTGAAAGGATTTCACCCATAGATCAGGGCATCAAAAAACTTGATTTATTACTAAATGGCAAGATCGAACTTCAACTGTGGCTTCACTGGATCGTAATCGACCAGTTCAAAATCTTCTGGTTTGATGTCAAAGAAATTGGTTCCATCTGGTACATTCAAAACCAAGTGCGGTTGGCAATCAGAGGGCTCGCGACGGAGCAATTCCTCTGCTTGTTCAAATTGGTTGTCATAGATGTGAAGGTTATTAATGAAGTAAAAGAACTTCCCAACCTTCCAGCCAAAGTGCTTAGCAATCATCATCTGTAGGGCTACATACTGCATAGCATTAATATGGTGAGCCACCAACATATCATTCGAACGCTGGGTCAAGGTTGCATCTAGATAAATCTCCCCATCCACGCGCCGCACGTCAAACATGGTCTGAAAAGCACAGGGCAAGAGTCCGTCTGTCTCCTCAAAGGCATCATAATCCCAGAGCGAGATGATATTGCGGCGATTCCAAGGATTGGCTTCTAATTGTTTGAGGATCTTATTCGTAATGTCATGCTTTTTGACAACAGCTCCATAGCGCTGACCAATCGTCCGGCTATCTCCCACTTCCCAGTCATTCCAATAATGGACATTGTACTTGTCTTCTAAAAGATCCAATCTATTCGACTGATCCTGGTAGATCCAGAGCATCTCTTTGATGGCTGATTTAATCGCGATGGGACGAAGGGTCGTGATAGGGAACTCACCTTTTGCAAGGTCGAATTCCATAAAGGCTCCTGTGATGTACTTGGAGTTGGCCGTTCTACCATCCTTGTACTTGGGACGGGCTTGCTCTGACCAAACCCCTTCTTCCATGATTTTTCGAATGTTTTCTTTAAAAATTGTATCTGCTTTTGTCATATACTCTCCTTGAATCCAGTTTTGTCTTCATTATATCACAGGAGACAGAAAAAAAGGAGATCCCAGCACGAGCCAGATCTCCATTTCATCTTATTGTAATACAAGGGATGCAGCACCGATGACACCGGCATCATTTCCCAAAGTTGCAAGTGCCAATTGAGTAGATTCACGCACTTGTGGGAATGAGTTTTCTTCAAAGACCTTGCGCACACCATCCAAGAGGAAGTCTCCAGCAGCGGAAACCCCACCACCGATAACGATCTTAGATGGGTTCAAGGTTGAACCGATGTTGGCAGCAGCAAGTCCAAGGTAACGTGAGAAGTTCTTGTAGACGATCAAAGCAAGAGCATCGCCTTCTTTTGCCAGGTCAAAGACCGTTTTAGCTGTTACTTCTTCACCGTTGTCGATCAAGACTTTCAATTGAGAGTCCCCTTCGTACTCATCAGCATAACGACGAGTCAAGTTGACGATACCAGTTGCTGAGGCAACCGTTTCAAGACAGCCTTTTTTACCACAGGTACATTGGATTGGATCATCAAAGTCAACAGTGATGTGACCAAGCTCACCAGCAGCTCCACGTACACCGTGCAAGAGACGACCTTCAGCGACGATCCCACCGCCGACACCTGTACCAAGGGTCATGAAGACAACATCTGGTTGGTTTTCACCAGCCCCTTTCCAACGTTCACCCAAAGCAGCAACGTTGGCATCATTATCGATAAAGAATGGAATATGAAGGGCAGTTTCGATCTTTTCTTTGACTGGTTGAAGGATCTTCCAGTTCAAGTTGTAGGCACCGATAACTGTACCTTTTTCACGGTCAACGACACCAGGTGAACCCATTCCAATTCCTTGGAACTCAGAAGCATCAAGTTCAAGCATTTTCAAACGATGCGCGATGGATTCGATCATATCATCTACGATATGGCTACCTTCATCCAAGATATTTGTTTTAATAGACCATTTTTCTTGAACTTCCCCATCCAAAGTAAGGATGGCAAACTTAATTGAAGTTCCCCCAAGGTCAATCCCAATAATTTTTTTAGACATCTGTAACTCCTTTCAAACTTGTAAACACTTACAGATCTATTATATCAGACTTTTTATCAAACGCAAAGGTTTGCACGTAACTTTTCTTAACTTTTTAACAAGAGACTAAAGGATTGAAATCCTAGAATGAGGAAAATCAAGCCAATAATATTTAACAGAAAGACACTTATCGAGAGTGGACTAACGATTAAGAATAAGCCGATGAAGAGCTGTAGCAAGGCAAAGAAAATATAACGCTTGGACAGTTCCTCAACATTCCTCGAGTAGAAATTGGCTTTTCGGAAGTTTAAAATCGAACGATAGATCAGCCAAATTCCTAAGGTAACTGGAAAGACAATCGGCAAGGTCTTGTAGCCATAGAGCAGTAAATAGACCGCAAAAACCAAGGCGACCATACTGTGAAAGAGCTGTTGCTGCTGGATGATACCAGCTTGACGCAATCGGTAATAGCGTGAAAAACGCGAAAGGGAGATTAAAAAGAAACCACAGGAAATCAACCAGCTAAAAGAGCCGATGTGCTCAATTGGATTGATAAACAAGACAATACCGATAATGGTAAAAATAGTAGCTGAAATCCCAAGGGATATCCGGTTTAATTGATTCATAGGGCCTCCTTATTCATCTAATTCACTCAGGTATTCATAGCGATCGTACTTCTCAAGCAATCGCTCATTTTCCTGCTCCAATTCCTTTTGAAGGGCTGACAATTTGCCAAAGTCAGAGCCGTTTTCATTCATCTCCACTTCAATCTCTGCAATCCGATTTTCAATGGCTTCGATATCTGCTTCAATGCTCGCCCACTCCTGCTTCTCCTTGTAGCTCATGCGCTTCTTCTCTTCTTTTGGCTTAACAGGTTTTTCTTTTTCAACCTTCTGACTAGCCGTTACCTGGGCTGCTTCAAAGGCTTTTTCATCTAAATAATCCGTATAATTGCCAAAGAACTCCCGAATGCTCCCATTTTCGAAAGCCAGGATCTTGCTTGCCACCTTGTCCAAGAAATAGCGGTCGTGGCTAACGGTAATAACGGGACCTCCAAAGTTTTGAAGGAAGTTTTCCAAAACTGTCAAGGTGGCGATATCCAAGTCATTGGTCGGCTCATCGAGGAGAAGCACATTGGGTTTTTCAATCAAGAGTTTTAAGAGAAAGAGCCGCTTCTTCTCCCCACCGGAGAGTTTTTCAATCAGGGTTCCGTGCATGAAACGTGGGAAGAGAAATTGCTCTAAGAGATCTGCAATTGATGTCGTTCCAACGGTCGTCTTTACTTCCTCAGCAACTTCCTGGAGGAAATTAATCACGCGCTTGCTCTCATCCAGCCCATCAATCTGTTGAGAGAAATAAGCCACCCGCACAGTTTCCCCGATAATGACTTGCCCAGACTGAGGCTGTAGTCGCTCAGCGATCAGATTGAGCAGGGTGGACTTGCCGACGCCATTATCCCCAACGATCCCGATGCGGTCCTTGTTTTGCACCAAGAGGTTAAAGTCCTGTAAAATCGGCTTGTTTTCAAAAGCAAAACTCACATCTTTAAACTCGATGACTTTCTTTCCGATTCGGCTGGTCTCAAAGTTCATCTCCAAATCCGTCTGGTTGCTTTGACCAGACAAGTCTTGCTTGAGATCATGGAATCGATTGATCCGCGCCTGTTGCTTGGTCGCACGCGCCTGAGGTTGACGCCGCATCCAGGTCAACTCCTGCTTATAGAGTTGCTGCTTCTTATGAAGAAGGGCCGCATCACGCTCATCCTGCTCAGCCTTTAAGCGGACATAATCCTGATAGTTGCCCTGATACTCGATCAAGCTAGCTCGATCCAACTCAAAAATCCGTGTCGAGATATTATCCAAGAAATAGCGATCGTGGGTAATGAAGAGCACGGTTTTCTTAGAGTTCTTCAAGAAATTGGTCAACCATTCGATTGTATCAATGTCTAGGTGGTTGGTCGGCTCATCTAGTAAGAGCAGATCGTGGTGAGATAGCAAAACCTGTGCCAATTGCACCCGACGACGCAAGCCCCCAGATAGATCCCCAACTTTGGCATTCAAGTCTTCAATCCCAAGTTTTGAAAGGACTGTCTTGACCTGACTCTCGATCTCCCAAGCATTGAGCGAATCCATCTCCGCCATGACCTTTTCAAGACGTGCTTGGTTCTCTTCTCGGTAATCCGCCATCAAGAATTCATAATCTCGAATCAGTTGCATTTCACGTAAATCGCTAGATAGCACCGTATCCAGAACCGTCTTTTGATCATCAAAGTCTGGTTCCTGCGTCAAATAGCCAATTGTATAATCACTCTTGGCAGAAAAAGGACTCACATCTCCATCAAAGCCAGAGCGACCCGACAACACATCTAACAGCGTAGTTTTTCCAGTCCCATTGACCCCGATCAATCCGATCCGATCCAAGTCGTGAATGATAAAGGAGATCTCACGAAAGACGGTCTTATCTCCGACAGATTTGGTTAATTTATCGACAATAAAATCGCTCATTTTTCCTCCTCTTTTGCTTGCTGGATATAGGCGATGATGGCCTCTTTCTCATTGGCCAGTTTCCCATCGACAATGGCATATTCAATTTTTGTCAAAATCTCTCCCAAGGCTGGACCTGGTTGAAAGCCGTAGTCTTTGATCAGCATACCACCATTGACCACCACTTCATGCTTATCATGAATGGTCAAGCTATCATAAACGCGCTCAATGGCCAAATAATCCACACTCAAGGCATACGCTTCACGGAGCTCTTCAGCCACTAGCAACAAAGGCTTCTCATACTTGTAGCAGGCACGCTTGTCTAGACTTCCTTTTCCTCGGAGCTTTAGAATCTCCACGATCTGCTCCACCGTCTTGGCAAACTCTCTAGACGTCTTCCATTTCTTAAAGAATTTTGGAATATCTTGAATCTCTAGTGCTAAGACCAAAGCAGCCCAGGCTTGCTCAGAAGTTGAAAAGGTATATTCCAACTCTATGTCAAACAAACGCTCGATCGCTTCTTTACGATCCTTCATCTCTGGCAGATAGTGATAGGCTCCACTGGCTAGCATGGCCTCCAAGCCTTGTCTCCAGTATGGGGAAAGCAAGAGTTTATCAAACTCGATGAAGGTACGCTCTACTGAAATCTTCTCTAGTAAGGGAGCACACTCCTTCATAGCATCAAAGGTTGCCTCATCTAATTCAAAGCCGAGACTGGCTTGAAAACGAAAGCCTCGCATGATCCGGAGTGCATCTTCGTTAAACCGTTCGTGAGGAAGCCCAACCGCCCGAAGGACCTTGTTTTCCAAATCTTCTAGTCCATGAAAGAGGTCAACAATTTCTCCTTTTTCATTTAAGGCAAAGGCATTAACCGTAAAATCACGACGCTTGAGGTCTTCTTCTAGCGAGCGTACAAAAGACACGGAGCTTGGACGGCGATAATCGACATAGACATCCTCTGTCCGGAAGGTCGTAATTTCATATTCTTGACCATTTTCAAGAACCAAGACGGTCCCGTGTTCGATACCGATATCTACTGTTCGATCAAAAATGGCCTTGGTCTCTTCTGGGTATGAGGAGGAAGCGATATCGACATCGTGAATTGGACGATCCAAGAGGGCATCACGGACAGATCCCCCTACAAAATAGGCCTCAAAACCAGCTGCTTTAATCTTCTCTAATATTGGTAAAGCCTCCTGAAACTCAGAAGGCATCTTTTCTAATCTCATAGTAAGTGTTCCAAACCATAAACAAGCTCATGACGCTTGACAACTTCTTTAATCCCTAGATTTACTCCTGTCATGAAGGAAACACGATCATAGGAATCATGACGGAGAGTCAACCCTTCGCCTTGGCTACCAAAAATCACCTCTTGGTGAGCGACTAGGCCAGGCAATCGAACTGAATGGATGCGCATCCCTTCAAACTCTGCCCCTCTTGCTCCAGGCATCAACTCTTCTTCATCTGCTGCACCTTGCTGGATCTTCTCGCGCTTCTCTGAGATCAGCTCAGCTGTCTTAATTGCTGTTCCACTCGGTGCATCTTTTTTCTTATCGTGGTGCAATTCGATAATTTCTACATTCGGGAAATACTTGGCTGCTTGCGCTGCAAATTGCATCAAGAGCACGGCTCCAATGGCAAAGTTCGGCGCGATCAAGCCACCCAAATCCTTTTCACGTGAAAGGTCTATCAATTCTTGGATCTGCTCAGGAGTGAATCCAGTCGTTCCCACAACAGGCACAATGCCATTCTCAATTGCAAAGCGAGTATTCTCGTAAGCGACCTTGGGCATGGTAAAGTCGACCCAAACATCTGCCTCTAGACCCACAACATCTTCTTTGCGGTTAAAGACAGGGACTCCTGCAACCTCTGTCTCATCAGTAAATGGATCGATCAAGCCAGCTAATTCTAACTCAGGATCTCCAGAAACCATCTTGTAGGCTGCTTGTCCCATTCTTCCCTTGAAACCTGCGATAATGACTTTAATGGACATAGAATTCTCCTTAAACGATAGGGATATACCCAACTGCTAAGCTATGGTCACCTAAGTGCGTCCCAATCACCCCTCCAAAGGTAGCAAAAGGAATGTCACCTTCCACTCCTTCTTCCATGAGCAGTTGGCGAAGTGCTTCTGCTTTTTCAGGAACATTGGCATGGATGACAAAGACTTGGTAATGACCATCTGCGATATCTGATACAACAATCTCTACCAAGCGTTTCATGGCTTTCTTTTCCGTCCGGACTTTCTCAAAGACCTCAATCACGCCTTCATCATTAAAATGAAGAATGGGCTTGATGCTCAAGAGGTTTCCAAGAATAGCAGCACCATTTGACAGACGACCACCTTTAACCAAGTGGTTCAAATCATCCACCATGATATAGGCAGAGGTTCCATCAATCTGGTGTTGGACATTGGCCACAATCTCATCGAAGGAACGGCCTTCACCAGACCATTTCAAGCAGTCTTCTGCCATCATTCCTAGAGGAGCACTGGTGATTTTTGAATCCGGAAATTCGACGGTCAAGCCTTCGAATTCGTCCTTCAAATATTGGATATTTTGGTAGAAACCAGAAATACCTGATGACAAGAAAAGACCGATAGCATGCGTATAGCCCTTAGCTGTCAAACCAGATAATACTTCTTCTAACTCTGCAACACTCGGCTGGCTAGTCTTTGGCAATTCCTTAGACGCCGCCATCTTTTGGTAGAACTCATCGTGTGTCAGGTTCTTCCCTTCAACATAAGACTCCCCGTCGATATAGATCGGGATCTCTAAAATAAATAAGTCGTCGTGATGGAGCACGTCTTGCGTTAAATAGGCAGACGAATCCGTGATCACTGCTAATTTCATTGATTAAAACTCCAAATTAATACCCGGTAAATCGAGGGCAATTTCTGTGACTTCATAAGTCAAACGGTTGAGCATATTCAAGCAAGGGCGAGCCAATTCTTCCACTTCGTCTTTGCTGAATTCACTTGGTTCATTGACATAACGACCAAACAAGTGGTTGATTTGAGTGATGGTTCCACTGATCACAAAACCGTCAAAAACGATCATGTAGCTCAAGATGACAATCAAAGAAGTTGTGTTTTGTTCTTGATCACGATTGATCAATTGAAAGTTTACATCTACTTTTGTTTCAGGGATGCCATTTTCTTTTTCCCACTCAAAATTACGAGCATCATAGTGGTATTGGCTGACAAATTCTTTTTCACGTTGAATATCCATTTTTATTCTCCTAAAAATATGCGATAGGCTTATTATATCATAATTCAGCTCAAGATACCAACGCCGAATGAGGTGATTTTTTCTCTAGTACAAGAAGAAAAGGTTGGGCATTCCCAACCTTTCAGGTATGTTTAGTTTTTAGGTTTACGAAGCAATCCGAACAAGATACCACTTACGACAGCACCGATCAATACGAACAAGATGTAAAGAAGTGGGTTTGAAGTAAGAGCGATAACGAAGATTCCTCCGTGAGGAGCCATGAGTTTCAAGCCTGCAAGACCAACAAGAGCACCTGTCAATGCTGAGCCTGCGATGAAGCTAGGGATGGCACGAGCTGGGTCAGCTGCACCGAAAGGAATGGCACCTTCTGTGATGAAGGAAAGACCCATGACAATGTTTGTCAAACCAGAATCGCGTTCTTCTTGTGTGAATTTATCTTTAAACAATACAGTTGCTACGAATACTGCCAATGGAGGAACCATACCAGCTGCCATAACAGCTGCCATAACAATAGAACCACCTGAAGCAACAGATTCAGCAAGTGTACCTGTAGCGAAGACATAAGCGGCTTTGTTAACTGGTCCACCCATATCTACAGCCATCATACCGCCGACGAGAAGTCCAAGAAGGACAGCTGAGCTACCTGACAAGCTTGAAAGGAAGTTGTTAAGACCAGTATTAATAGCAGCCATTGGAATATTGATGAGGAACATCAAGAATCCTGTCAAACCAACACCAAGCAATGGCAAGAGAAGGATTGAACGGATACCATCGAGTGAACGTGGAAGACCTGCAAGGGCTTTGCGAAGTAAGAGAACAACTCCACCTGCAAGGAAACCACCTACCAAAGCTCCAAGGAAACCTGATGATACGGCTGCTGGTAATTCACCTTTAGCAGCACCGTAGGCGATATTTCCAAATGCTGACCCTGAGCTAGCAATAGATCCAGCGATAAACCCTGCTACAAAACCAGGTTTTTCAGCGATGGAGAATCCGATGTACCCTGCAAGTACTGGAAGCATGAAACCAAAGGCTGCACCACCGATTGTTTTAAATTGAGCTGCTAATTCATGGTATGAACCAAGTTGAGACAATTGATCTTGAGGCACCCCAAGAATTTGATCGATCAAGAAGGCAAGGGCGATCAAGATCCCACCACCGATAACGAATGGAAGCATTTGAGAAACCCCACTCATCAGGTGTTTGTAGAAGGCTCCACCTAAGCTCAATTTTTCTTGGCTAGCGCTAGCTTCTGCTGCATTTTCTGCGTGGAAGACATCTGCTTTGCCGTCCAAGATGGTTTGGATCAATTCTTCTGTTTGACGGATACCGGCTGCAACAGGTTTAGAGATCATTTTTTTGCCATCGAAACGAGCTGTTTCAACTGCCTTATCAGCTGCAATGATGACCCCTTCAGCTTTGGCGATTTCTTCAGCTGTCAAGCGGTTACCGACACCAGATGCACCGTTGGTTTCAACCCGGACCGTAACACCCATTTCTTCACCTTTTTTGATGAGGGCTTCTTCTGCCATGTAAGTGTGGGCGATACCAGTTGTACATGCTGTAACGGCAACGATGAGCGGTTTGTCAGATGAAGCTGCTTCTTTGACTGCTTCTACTTTTTTCGCTTCTTCTGCTGCAGCTACTTGCTCTTCTGCATCGAAGGCTGCAATGACTTGATCAGGGTTACTTGCTTGGCGAAGTTTATCCGCAAATCCTGGTTTCATCAAGTACTTAGACAATTCAGCAAGGGCTGCCAAGTGAGTGTCGTTTGCTCCTTCTGGAGCTGCGATCATGAAGAACAAATCTGTTGGTTGACCATCCAGAGAGGCGTAATCCACACCCTTGTTTGATTTTGCAAACAAGACCGTTGCTTTTTTTACAGCTTCATTTTTGCTGTGCGGCATAGCAATTCCGTCACCCAAACCAGTTGAAGTTTGTGCTTCACGGTTCATAATTCCAGCTTTGAAAGTTTCAAAATCTGTCACCACACCATTGTCAACGAGCGATTGGATCATCTCATTGATCACGCCTTCTTTATCTGTCGCCTGAAGGTCAAACAACATCACTTTTTTATTTAAAACATCTTGAATTTTCATAGTTTCTCTACCTCTACTTTTTCATAAGTTTCTTTAATATAGTCCGCTGTCGCCAAATCATCTGAGAAGGTGGTCGCTGTTCCACAAGCCACGCCCCATTTGAAGGCTTCGATGACATCTCCTGTCGTTGTGAGCTTACCAGTGAAGCCTGCTACCATAGAATCTCCAGCTCCGACTGAATTCTTCACTTGCCCTTTGATTGGTTTTGCGAAGTAAGTACCGCTTGGACTGACAAGGAGAGCACCATCACCCGCCATGGAAATAATGACGTTTTGTGCTCCTTTGGCCAAGATTTCTTTGGCATAGCGTTCGATTTCTGGCAATTCCGTCAAGGTCACGCCAAAAATATCTCCCAACTCATGGTTGTTTGGTTTGACCAATTGCGGATTAAACTCCAAGGAATCAATCAAAGTTTGCCCTTCAAAGTCGCAAACGACTTGTGCACCTGTCGCACGAGTTGATGCGATCAATTGTTTGTAAACGGCATTCCCAAGTGAAGATGGGGCAGATCCTGCAAAGACTACCACATCATCCGCTGTTAAGCTCGATAAGATGCTGAGCAATTCTTGCAACTGCGCTTCCGTTACTTCTGGGCCGTTCCCATTGATTTCTGTTTCCTCATCGGCTTTGATCTTGACATTGATCCGTGTATCTTGGTCCACGGTCACAAAGTTAGTTGAAATGGCTTCGCTAGTCAGTACGTCTTCGATGAAGCGTCCGGTGAAACCACCGATAAACCCAGTCGCTGTGTTTTCGATATCGAGACGCTTCAAGACACGACTGACATTGATCCCCTTACCACCGGCGAATTTATCTTCCGAAGTCATCCGATTGACCGCCCCTGTCTCTACATGATCGAGACGGACAATGTAGTCAATGGCTGGATTCAGTGTTACTGTATAAATCAAACCTCTATAACCTCCGTTTTTTCTTTTAAAACCTTTAATCGTTGCGGTTCACATTGATTGGTAATGATCATGGCTCGCTTGATCGGAGCCACTTTGACAAAGGATGTCACTCCGATTTTTGAATCATCCGCTAGGATATAGGTTTTTTTTGCATTTTCGATAATCGCACGCTTGACAGATCCTTCTTCTAGGTCTGGAGTGCTGTAAAATTCATCATCGATTCCATTCATTCCAAGAAAGGCCTTGTCAAAATTCAACTGACCGATTTGATTGAGCGCAATCCCTCCGATACTAGCATCTGTAGAAGATTTTACCTTCCCACCGATGATGACCGTCGGAACATTTCGCTCGACCAACTTGGTCGCATGGTGAATCGAATTGGTCACCACGGTTACCGTTGGATTGACAATTTCTTGTACCAAGAGTTCATTGGTCGTTCCGGCATCGATAAAGATGACATCATGATCTTTGATCAATTCCGCTGCTTTTACCGCAATTTTTGATTTAACTTGAATGTTTTTGATAGATTTTTCTTTATTACTTTCTTCCTCTTGAAGAAAATGCAGGCTTTCCGCACCGCCGTGAACCCGGCGAAGTTTGCTTTCAGCTTCTAGCTCATCCAAGTCACGCCGAACGGTTGATTCAGACGTTCCCAGCTCTTGTACAAGGGTTTCCAAGGAAACAAACTTTTCCTTTAATACCTTTTCGAGGATAAATTGTTTTCGTTCAGACTTGAGCATTTCTCCTCCTTTTGCAATCGATTACAAAAACCATTATACTCTTTCTTCAAAAAATGTCAACAACTTTTTGTCATTTTCTATCACTTTCTTTCAAAAAATTCAAAAGTGTAAAAAAAAGAGCCGGAAAGAACTCATTTTGTTAAAAGAGTTCTTTTCCTACCCTCATAAATTTTCTTTAAAGATTTTAAGCAATAAAGTGTCTAAGCATCCGCTCTATTCTCAGTATGTCTTAATCATTATTTGAAGATTGTTTCTTTTTCTTGAAACCAAACAATCCAGCAAGAAGCCCAACGGCAACACCTGTTGTTGCTGCTGCATATTTGGAGGAATCAGATCCAGCCACAGCTTGGCTGTTTTCTTTTTTCGGTTTGATTTCTTCTACTTTAGCTTCTTGTTTTGGCGCCGGAGTAGCTGTTGGTGCTTGCACTTGTGGACTATTAGTAGTTGTTGGAAGAACCGTTGGTCTATCCGAGAAAGTTGTTGGATTGCTTGAGCGGATATCCATTGGCATATCTGCTGCTTCTAAAATAGTTGGATCCATCCGTGACGCTAGATCTTCATATTGGGAATTCAACAGTTCCACGACACTTTGATAAGATTGAAGGGTTGTGAATTCTGCTTCCAATTTTTCTTTTTTATTTTCCAAATTAGCCACCGCAGCAGATAAAACTGATTGGGCTTTGACCAATAATTCTGGAGCGTTTTTAAAGTCAGAAAGACGTTTTTCAGCAGCAACCAGACGTTCTTGCGCCGCCTTCAAGCCCTCATGCGCTTCTTGAACGACTTGGGCTTTTTCTGCTTCTTCCGCTTTTAAACGATCTAATTTCTCACGCGCAGCTGCCAACAAATCTTTCGCTTTTTGAAGGGCTGCTTCTTTTGGTTGGATCGCTACTTCAATCCGACCTCGAGATACATCAAGAGTCGCCTTCGCCTTTTCAACCGCATGGTCCTTGCTAACGAGAAGAATCTTGTAATTTTGGATGGTCTTTTGGACATTGGCCATCTCTACTGCCACATTTGAATTGGCATGGCGGGCATCTTCTAACTTGCCTTGCAAGATAATGATTTGAGACTCTTGATTGGCCTTGTCCAGCTTGAGATTAGCGACTTCATCAGATTTGGCTTTGACATCTGATCTTGTCGTCGTGGCCCCAGCTCCCTGACGCAATTGGTAAGCGAGTGCACTGGTTGACACTGCTGAATGGACCGGACTGTGTAAGAAAGCTGCTTCTGACATAGCATTGCTAGGGTCATAAGCGACTGATAAAGCTGTCGCTTTGTTGTCTACCATTTGGAGATAGTGACCAACCTTAGCAAAGGCCTCAGCCCCAATCTTCATATAGATATCGTTGGCATCGATTTGTGTTTCGTCTGTCGGTAGACCATATTGAGCCGCTACTTCTTGATAAGCCGCTTTTTCATTGTACCAAAAGTCAACCGCACCAGCAGGTGAGAAGCCATATGCAATGTTCTCGTTTGGCAAATACTTAAACATATGCCAGTTGGCTTTCTTGAAGTATTCCAACTGTACTTGGCTGGCAGGAAGGGAATAAGGATCCAGCTCTAATTCAGGCAGGCCGGCATTGCGACGATAGCTATTGATTGCATCGGCAATTTCAAGAGCTCGAAGGTTGGCTTGCAAGGATCCAGACTCTCCAACTGTTAAGCCGTCTTCTTCACGACCACGCTTGTAGAGGGCTAAAGCACTTGCTGCAGCTTCATTGCCATTGTCAGCTAAGTGTTGCAAATAACCTTCATAAGTCGCTTGACTCAACTGAACTGGGCTATTGGCCGCGGCTTGTTCTAAGGCTGCCAATTCTGCTTCCTTGGTAGCGATGACCGCTTTCAAATCTGTCAGACGCGTTTGAGCCAGTTGAATGTCGTTCTCAATTTGAGCCACTGTATCTGAACCGGTTTGCTGACTCGCTTGCAAGGTCGCAAGGTAATTCTGAGATTCTCGGATACTTTGCTCGACTTGACTTTGCTCCAACAAAGCCTGGTTGAGCACATTCTCATCATTTGAAATCGGTGCTTTGGCTTGGTTCAATTCATTTTGTGCTACATCGACCAAAGATTCCTGAGCAGTAACCTGATTTTCCTGTTGACGAACAGCCTCTACGACTTGGTCATGGGCAGCTTCTGCTTCTCGAACCTTATTTTCTTCGATGGTCACATAGGCTTGAGCCACCTTGACGTCATTTTCTGCATTTTGAACTTGGGCATCCGAAGTCGTTGCGATGAGGTTTTCCGCATCCGTCACTTCTGCTTTCTTTTCTTCCAGTTCTTGTCCAGCCGCCTTGATTTCCGTTTGAGCATCCATTACTTTTTGCTCTTGGTAGTGGACATCTTTCACCACTTGGCCTTTTTGAGCTGTAATTTGCTTCAACTCATCGACCGTAATTGGTTTTTCGACTACTTCTGTACTGTTGGTTTCTGCATTTTCATTTTGCTTCACCTCTTCGGCACTAGCCTTGTGATTAAACATACCAGATAGGACCGTTGTTGCAGCAATTCCAGTCGTGAAAACCGATTTTCCTAATTTCTTTCCCATTAAACTCACCCCCAAAACTTAATCATTTTCTTGAAGTTTCTCTACCCCTTAGCATACCACATTTTGTTACCAATAACTAGTAGGTTTAAAAAGTTTTTTTCATAAATTTTTGAGGCAAAAGAAAAACAGCTGACGCTGTTAGTCTTCTTGTTTAATTTGTTCCAACATTTTCTCTTCTTCTGCTGTCAACTCATAGTTTTCTAGCAGATCAGGGCGACGCTCCAAGGTCTTTTTCAAACTCTGGTAAAGACGCCATTGACGAATCTTTTCATGGTGACCACTCATGAGGACATCTGGAACCGTCATCCCTCGGTATTCATAAGGTCGTGTGTATTGAGGATACTCTAAGAGACCAGACGAGAAACTATCATCCTGGTGGCTGGATTCTTTTCCGATCACCTCTGGAATCAAGCGGACTGTCGCATCAATCATGGTCATGGCTGCTAGCTCACCGCCCGTTAGAACATAATCTCCCAGAGAAATCTCATCCGTTACCAAGGTCTTGATCCGCTCATCGTAGCCCTCATAATGGCCACAGATAAAGATCAATTCTTCTTCCTGAGCTAATTCTTCAGCATAGGCTTGGTCAAAAGTCCGTCCAGCAGGGTCCAGTAAGATCACTCGCGGATTCTTTTTCTCAATGGCATCAAAGGCATCGAAGATTGGCTGCGCACGTAAGAGCATCCCTTGGCCGCCACCATAGGGCTCATCATCGACGTGCCGCGCCTTCTCAGAATTTTCACGGAAATTATGGTAGTTGATCTCGAGAAGTCCCTTTTCACGCGCCTTCCCGACAATCGAGTGCTCCAAAGGCGAAAACATCTCTGGAAAGAGGGTTAAAATATCAATCTTCATCGTCTAATCCTTCTAAGATGTCAACATCCACCCGATTTCCTGGGATATCAATATTCAAGACTACTGGTGGGATATAAGGCAATAGTAGGTCGCGTTTGCCTTTGCGTTTCACGACCCAGACATCATTGGCACCTGGTTGCAGGATTTCCTTAATCTGACCGATTAGCTGGTCATTTTCGTAAACATCAAGGCCGATAATCTCATGGTAATAAAACTCGCCATCTTCCAAATCCGTCAAATCTTCTTCTGCAACCTTGAGGCTAAAACCCTTGAATTTTTCGATGGCATTGATATGGTACATATCCTTAAACTTGATGATATCGAAGTTCTTGTGCTTGCGGTGACTGGCAATGGTCACTGTTTGGACAAAACGATCCTTCTCATCAAAGAGAGCCAACTCTGCTCCTTTTTTAAAACGCTCTTCCGCAAAGTCTGTCACAGACAAGACCCGCATTTCTCCTTGCAGACCTTGCGTATTGACAATTTTCCCGACATTAAAGTAATTCATTTTATTCTTTACATTCCTCTTATAATTAGTTTATCTCTGCAAGTCTCTAATAATAGTTGCAATTTTTTCCGACTCTGACCACTGTAGATAGTGGTGATTTCCACCTAGAATGAGTTTTGTTTTAGTACTCCAATATTCTGAATCTCTGTACTCTTTTTCTCTATACGCCTGACAAAATATGAAAATAGGAATATTATCTGCTAAGGACAAACTATCAAAATCTTCAGCAGTAATATTTCCAGATATCTGAAAACCAGGAACTTGCTTTTCCAACTCTAATCCCCTTGCTTCCATCAATTCCCAAATCAGTCTATCAGTTTCAGGGGCAAATGTTGCTTGAGTTAGTCCCTTAAAATAATTTTCGGGCCCACATTCTTCAATCATCCTCATTTGATCTTCCATTTCTGGATAAGGATTTTTGGAAAAATCAGCAAACATTATATTTTTTGTTGTTGGTTCAAGTGCTATCAATGCTTGACACTTAATTGGTTTACTCATCAACTTTAATGCCAAAACACCACCTAAACTATGAACACATAGTATATAATCAGAAATTTCCAATCCTTTCAGAATTTCGTATACCGTATCAACCAGACTGTCAAAATTTAGTCCTGCCTGGTTATGAATCGAACTCCTTCCTGTATTTGGAAAATCAATTGTAAGGTAGCCCATTGAAGAAGGAAGTTTTTCAAGTATTGGTAGAAAATTTTCATAAGTTGGTATCAAACCAGCACCATTTAAACAGACTAGTACTCTATTTCTTTTTTTATAAGTAACAGAGAGACAACCAATCTTTGTAGTTACTTCAAATCGGTTCATATCAAAACCACTCATTCTATACAATAATTCACTAAATATTCTTACGTTTATTTTATCACGTTCAAGAGATTTTCTCAAATGCTCTTTTCTGCTAGAAACTGCTCCAAATCCTTCTCGTGCTGGTATTTGACAGCTGCTGTTTTATCCTTTTCAAAGATGGTTTTAGTGAGGTCGATGTCATTGATAGCTGCGATAGCGACTGTATAGTGAATGATATCAGCCAGTTCTTTGGCCAATTCCTCATTTGAGTCCTGAACCCCTTCTTTTCGTCCAGAACGACCATTTAAGACCTCGGCAACTTCCCCAACCTCTTCGACGAGCTTGATAAACAGACCTTCTTCCGTACGACTGTCTTTGTAATGTTCTTTTAAATAGGCTTGTAATTGCCGAATGGTCACTTCTTTCATAGCTTCTCCTTGTAACAAAAAAACGGGACAGAGTCCCGCCTTTTATTTTTCGTCAATAACGATTCTTACTTTTTTATCTTCAGTTGGGACAGAGTAGACAATCGTTCTTATAGCAGAAATGGTGCGACCTTTTCGACCGATTACACGACCAACATCGCTAGGATCAAGGTCAAGATGGTACTCCAAAAATTCAGGAGTATCTTCGATCTTGATGGTTAAGGCATCCGGTTGTGAAATCAAGGGTTTCACAATTGCAATAATAAGATTTTCAATCGTATCCATACATCAACCTACTTAAAAAATTATTTTGAGAATTTAGAATCGTGGAATTTCTTCATCACACCAGCTTTTGAAAGGATGTTGCGAACTGTATCTGAAGGTTGAGCTCCGTCAGCCAACCATGCAAGAACGCGGTCTTCTTTCAAAGTTACTTGGTTTTCTTCAACAAGTGGATTGTAAGTTCCAACTGTTTCGATGAAACGTCCATCACGTGGTGAACGTGAATCTGCTACGTTGATACGGTAGTAAGGTTTTTTCTTAGAACCCATACGAGTCAAACGAATTTTAACTGCCATTTTTATAAGTCTCTTTTCTATATTTTAATTTTCGGTGAAATAGACAAGCTATTTAGCACATGATCTATTATAACACATTTCATCAACCTGTCAAGAAAAAAACTTGACACTCTTAAAAATTTTTTATTTAAGCAGGAAATCGGCGATTTCTTGATAGGTGCTAACTTCATAAGTTGGCACTACTTGGCTGGTATTTTCCTTGTGATCTGGATTATACCAAACGGTAGCAATCCCCGCAGCATTCCCTCCTGCGATATCAGCTGTCAAAGAATCACCGATCATGAGGGTCTCTTCCTTGCTAAACCCTGGAATCAGCTGGCCTACTTTGTCAAAAAATGCAGGTTCTGGTTTCTGAGTATGAAGCTGTTCAGAGATAAAGACCTCTTTAAAATAAGGTGCGATGGTAGAATGAGCTAAGCGTCCTTCTTGAATGGCAGTCACTCCGTTCGTTGCACCATAGAGCTGGTAACCTGCTTTTTCAAGTCGGGCCAGTAAATCCTCCGCCCCTGGAAAAGATTGCCCTTGAAGACTGATGTAATCTTGGTAGCGAAGAGCCATCTCGGCCCCGTCAACCGTGATCCCAAAGTAGGCAAACCCAATCGCAAACCGACTATCAACGAGTTCTTGTTTGGTGAGCTTCTTTTGTTCCAAATCCTTCCAGAGCCCTTGGTTCATAGGTTTGTAGTAATCCTTAAAGGCCTCTACATCTGGAAAATTCATGTCTTCTAACATCTGCGTCAAGGCTGTTTCTTCAGCAGATTCAAAATCCAACAAGGTATGGTCCAAATCAAAAAGTAAAAATTTATATGCCATTACAAACGATCTTTCAATTTTTCTACAAATAAATAAGCAGCAGGGCAAGTGAGTGTATTTTTGATGGTCAGATGGTTGATCTGATAGATCTTCTTGCGATCGGTGTGAGGAAATTCCCGACAAGCTTTAGGCCGAACATCGTAGATGGAACAGAGATTGTCGCCACCAAGGAAGGGGCAAGGCATGGATTTAAAAACCTTGTCGCCATCTTCATCAACTTGAAGAAATTCCGCCTCAAAAGCAGGAAGTTTCATCTTGAAATACTTAGCGATCCGCGTGATATCTGCTTCCTTAAAATCAGGCCCCAAGGTCTTACAGCAATTAGCACAAGCGGTACAATCAATTTCTTGGAACACTTCATCGTGGATTTCTTGCGCTAGTTTATCTAAATTCTTAGGCTGCTTCTTCTTAAGATTCGCCAATACCTTTCGGTGCTCCTTTTGCTTTTGGAGAGCTAACTGATGGTATTTTTCAATATCAATTTCCTGTGTCATCCTCTTATTCCTCTTCTAAACAATAGAAAGATTATACCACAAAGACTCTAAAAAAAGATAGATCCTGAGATCTATCTCACTTGATTAATCCGTTACGGCACCTGTTCCATCTAAGCTCCATGTGTCTTCGATGTATGGGATAAAGGTTTTCAAGGTTTCTGCATCTCCTTCAAATGAAATGGTATACACTTTTTCATCCTTTTGGAAGATCCAGGTAATCAAATATTGACCGGATTTCATGACAATTTGGAGCTGGTAGGCGTCCAGTCCTGCGACTTTAGTACGCGCTCCCGTCATCTTCCCAACATCCTGATTATCTTGCCACATAACGGCTAGTTTCTTGGCTAAAAATTCTGCATTAAATTCAATATCAGCGGAAACTTTGGCTTTTTCTTTGGTAAAGCTGTCTAAGGTGACAATATTATAACCACTCCCATCCGTATACTGGACTGCTTCTGTCCCATCGATATCCGTGAACTTGATCCATTTACTTGGAATATCGATGAACCCATAATCTGCATTTCCAATCCGCTTGGTTTCTTGATTGGTAGTGCTTTTCTTTGTAGAAGCAGTATCCTTTGACGAAGAACTACTTGTTTTCTTTTCGACTTTGCTGCTACTTTCTTTTGTAGAAGAAGCTGCTGTATCTTTTTTTGTGGTGTGACTACAGGCCATTAGTGTGCAGGCAGAAAAAATCGTAAGGGATGCGACTAGTAATTTGTGTTTCATGCTCAACCTCCTTGAGAACGTTCTCTTTCCTCTAGTCTACCATGAATAAGGGTATTTTAAAATAGGAAAAGTGTTACATCTGATCGAACCTTTCAAATTCAGTTCATTTCTTTTAAACCTAAAACAAAAGGCTGGGACAAAAGTCCTAGCCTTTTAATTGTTTTTGGACTGTCGAGCAAGACGCAGTGGTTGAGTGGGATATACTACGCTGATTTCATCAGCTTTTACAGCCTTACTCAACTGTGCGGAGGTGGGACAACGAAATCGAATTCTAACGAATTACCGATTTCTGTCCCACTCTCTAATTGTTATTCTTCATCCATTGACAATACGGATAAGAAGGCTTCCTGTGGCACTTCTACCGAACCGATGGCTTTCATCCGTTTCTTACCGGCTTTTTGTTTTTCAAGAAGCTTGCGTTTCCGTGAGACGTCCCCACCATAACACTTGGCCAAGACGTTCTTACGAAGGGCCTTGATATCTGTACGGGCCACGATCTTATGACCGATAGCTGCTTGGATGGGCACCTCAAACTGTTGACGAGGGATAATCTTCTTAAGCTTCTCAACGATCAACTTACCACGTTCATAAGCAAAGTCCTTGTGAACGATAAAGCTGAGGGCATCGACGGTATCGCCATTGAGGAGGATATCCATTTTGACCAATTTAGAAGGACGGTATTCAGACAACTCATAGTCAAAGCTCGCATAGCCACGAGTAGAGGATTTCAATTTATCAAAGAAATCAAAGACAATTTCCGCTAGTGGGATTTGATAGATGACATTGACTCGATTTTCATCGATGTAGTCCATGGTCACAAAGTCCCCACGTTTGCGTTGGGCCAATTCCATGACAGCTCCTACAAACTCTTGTGGCACCATGATTTGCGCTTTGACATAAGGTTCTTCGATTGAAGCGATCTTGGTTGGATCTGGAAACTCAGAAGGGTTTGAGACATCCAGTGCTTCTCCATCAGTCAAATTGACCTTGTAGATAACAGACGGTGCTGTCATGATCAAGTCAATATTGAACTCACGCTCTAAGCGCTCTTGGATAACGTCCATATGAAGAAGTCCCAAGAAACCACAACGGAAACCAAAACCAAGGGCTTGAGAAGTTTCCGGTTCAAATTGAAGACTAGCGTCATTCAATTGCAATTTTTCCAAGGCTTCACGAAGATCATTGTATTTATTAGATTCGATTGGGTAAAGACCAGCAAAGACCATTGGGTTCATCTGCTTGTACCCATGTAGTGGCTCACTTGCTGGATTGGTCGCTAAGGTCACAGTGTCCCCGACACGGGTATCTGCAACGGTCTTGATAGAGGCTGCAATGTAACCAACATCTCCTGTAGCAAGAAAATCACGACCAACTGCTTTAGGAGTAAAGATCCCAACTTCAGTGACATCAAAGGTTTTTCCATTGCTCATGAGCTGGATCTTATCGCCAGGTTTGACCATTCCATTGACCACTCGAACCTGAAGGATAACCCCACGATAGGCGTCATAGACGGAATCAAAGATCAAGGCTTGAAGTGGCGCTTCAACATCACCTGTCGGAGCAGGAACTTTCTCAACGATCTGCTCCAAAATCTCTTCAATCCCAATACCAGCCTTGGCAGAAGCTAGGACTGCTTCACTGGCATCCAAGCCGATGACATCTTCTACTTCTGTGCGCACACGTTCTGGATCTGCAGCTGGTAAGTCAATCTTGTTAATAACTGGCAGAATCTCCAAATCGTTGTCCAAAGCAAGGTAAACATTGGCTAGAGTCTGGGCTTCAATCCCTTGAGCGGCATCCACTACGAGAATCGCACCCTCACAGGCAGCAAGCGAACGCGAAACCTCATAGGTAAAGTCCACGTGTCCCGGTGTGTCAATCAAGTGGAAGATATAGGTTTCCCCATCTTTAGCTGTGTAGTTCAACTCGATGGCATTGAGCTTGATGGTAATCCCACGTTCCCGTTCCAGGTCCATACTATCTAAAAGTTGGGCTTGCATCTCCCGACTAGACACAGTTTCGGTTTTTTCTAAAATTCGATCGGCCAAGGTTGACTTTCCGTGGTCAATATGGGCGATGATCGAGAAGTTCCGAATCTTCTCTTGTCGTTTTTTTAATTCTTCAAAATTTGGCATAATCATCTTCCTAGTAAAATTAATCGTACTCTTCATTATAACAAAAAAGATAGGCCTTTGCCTATCTTAATTCATTATTTTCAAAAATCGCTTCTGCGTTTTATTTCCCTCATAACCTAAGCGTTCGTAAAAGATATGGGCTTCTTTTCGATGAGATGCAGAATTTAAACGGATAAAAGCATAATGCCTGCTTTTGGCAAGTTCTTCAACTCGCTCCATCAATTGGCTACCGATCCCATGTCCTTGCGCAGAAGGGAAAACCGCAAGTCCTAAAATATTCAGACCAGCATCACTATAGAGGCTTTCATAGACTTCCGCTTCCACATAACCAAGAATATGGCCTGTTTGTCCCTCTTCGTAAACAAAGCAAAAGTGACCCGAATCTGGCTGATTAAATTTATCAATCTGAGCTGCCACTTTCTCAAGGGCTGAATCATACCCCAATGCTTGGTGACATAAATCTCTAATTTGACCTGCATCTTTGACTTGAACGCTACGAATCATAGCTCCACCTCCATGAACTCTCTGGTTTTATCTTAGACCTTTTTCCTCAAAAAGTAAAGGAATACCAAATAAAATTTAAAAAGAAAATCCGATTTAGATCAAATTCATCTTTTTTCGCATTTCTCAGGGATTTCTATTTACTTTTTCGATTTAATTCATTATAATAGTAAGGGTAAATACAAGGAGGTGAGTACGTTGGCCAGAGGTCGTGGAAAAGCAAGCCCTCAAGACAAAGAGGCATTACGGATTATATCGGAAAAAATCAGAGAATTGCTGAAAGAACAAGGAAAAAAGCAGATCGAATTATCTCGTATCACTGGAATCCCTGCAAGTACCCTGACTGGATATGTAAAAGGAACTTCTCTTCCCGTTCCCGAAAATTTAGAGAAGATTGCAGCCTTTTTTCAGGTAGCAGTTGCTGAAATTGACCCTCGATTGCGCAATGATTTTGTGGTCATTGATTCAGAGATCGAACGATTGTATAAACAGCTCGATGAAGGAAATCAAGAAAATCTTCTTTCTTATGGAAAGAGTCTCTTGACCCATCAGAAAGAAAGACAGAAGATTGAAAAGCAATACCACTCTTATTCTGTCTATGATTCTTTTGCAGCTTACCAAAATCAAAAGCAAGCTGATATCGTCTGGTTTGATCAAAAGATTCCTTACGATTTGGCTTTTTGGATTCATACGGATTCCCTCGAGCCTAAATACGAAAAAGGGGCGGTTGTGTTAATCAAGCAAACCTATTATGATCAAGCAGGGGCAATTTATGCCATTGATTTTGACGGGCAAACGTTGATCAAACGTGTCTTTCGTGAGGCCAACGGTATTCGACTGGTTTCCCTCAATAAGAAATATAGTGATCAAATCATTCCACTAGATGAGGAGCCTGGGGTGATTGGAAAAGTGATTGATGGCTTTGTGCCTCTTGATTTGGAGGAAATCAAATGATTAAATTAATTGCGATTGACTTGGACGGAACTCTCTTGCATGAGGATAAGACTCTATCTAAAGGCAATATTGAAGCTCTTCACCGAGCCCATGAAGCCGGCTATGACATTGTAATCTGTACGGGGCGCCCCTTAGCAGGGGTACGGCCCATCTTTGAAGAGATTGGACTCCCTGATGGCAACTACTATATGATTATCAATAACGGGTGTACAACCTTGTCTACACAGAATTGGGAAATCATTGGTAAGGAAGAATTGAGCCTTGAGGACATGCACTGCTTGCATGTTTTGACGGAAGATACAGACGTCCAGCTAACCTTATTTGACATAGATCACTACCTAGTGGTCGCACCTGAAGCCAGTGAACTTGTCACGATGGATGCGGGCATTGTTAATAGTAAACCGACACTTGTCTCAGAAGAGGATCTACCCAACCTTGTTCCTATTTTTCAAGCCATGTACGTAGGAGATCCTTCTGCTATTGATGCCTTCCAAGCTCAGCACGAGGCTGCATTAGAGACCGATTTTAATACCGTACGCTCACAGGATATCTTGTTTGAAATCCTTCCAAAAGGAGCAAGCAAGGCTTCTGCTCTTCAAGCATTAAGCAAAACATTAGGCTACAGGAGAGACCAGGTTATGGCTCTTGGAGATGCCAATAATGACCTTGAAATGCTTCGTTTTGCTGGTTACAGCGTCGCTATGGGAAATGGCAATGCTGCTGTCAAGGAAATCGCAGATTTCATCACCCTGACCAATGATGAGGATGGTGTGGCCCATGCTATTCACAAATTAATTGAAACTGAAAAAGGAGAATGATCATGAAATACCAAAATTTGTTGGACCGTTTTATTACCTATGTAAAGGTTAACACACGTTCAGACGAAAACTCTACAACCACTCCAAGTACCCAATCACAAGTTGATTTTGCAACAAACGTCTTGATCCCTGAAATGAAACGCGTGGGTCTTCAAAACGTCAACTATTTGCCAAACGGCTATGCTATTGGAACACTTCCAGCTAATGATCCAAGCTTTACACGCAAGATTGGATTTATCTCTCACATGGATACCGCTGACTTCAATGCCGAAAATGTCAATCCTCAAATCGTTGAGAATTATGATGGGGGTGTCATTGCCCTTGGCGACTCTGGTTTCTCACTCGATCCAGCTGATTTTGCTCATTTGAACAACTACAAGGGACAAACCTTGATCACAACGGACGGTACTACTCTGCTGGGTGCAGACGATAAGTCAGGTATCGCTGAAATCATGACAGCTATTGAATACCTAACAGCTCATCCTGAAATCAAACACGGAGAAATCCGTGTCGGCTTTGGTCCAGATGAAGAAATCGGAGTCGGGGCAGATCAATTTGATGCAGAGGATTTTGACGTAGACTTTGCCTATACTGTCGACGGTGGTCCTCTTGGAGAGCTTCAATACGAAACCTTCTCAGCAGCTGGGGCTGAAATTACCTTCAAAGGACGCAATGTCCACCCAGGTACAGCCAAAGGTCAAATGATCAACGCCCTTCAATTGGCCATTGATTTCCATAACAAACTCCCTGAAGGAGCACGTCCAGAATTAACCGAAGGCTATGAAGGCTTCTACCACTTGATGAACATCGATGGAACTGTCGAGGAAGCAAGTGCCAGCTACATCATTCGGGACTTTGAAACTGAAAGTTTTGAGAAACGCAAAAACCTGATGAGATCTATTGCCGATCAGATGAATGCGGAGCTCGGTAGCGAACGCGTTCTCCTCACCCTCAAAGACCAGTACTATAACATGAAGCAAGTGATTGAAAAAGATATGACACCAATTACCCTTGCTAAGGAAGTCATGGAAGATCTTGGAATCACTCCAATCATTGAACCGATCCGCGGTGGTACAGATGGATCTAAAATTTCCTTTATGGGGATTCCAACACCAAATATCTTTGCCGGTGGCGAAAACATGCATGGTCGCTTTGAATACGTTAGCCTCCAAACCATGGAACGCGCAGTTGATACCATTATCGGTATTGTGACCAAAAAATAAGAAACAAAAAAGGATTCGGATTATACATCCAAATCCTTTAAATATCATTGAGAATGTACCGAACTTTCCGCTGTGAGAAAAGTGCCTGAAACGACTCAGTTTCAGGCACTCGGAATTATTGAGACCTTAGGCTCAATAATTAGTCATGGAACTTCTACGAAGTTCGCTGACGTCCGTCCTCACCCAAGGAAAGTTTTAAAATATAATTTTATTTTCAATCTAAGGATTCGGATAGGTTGTCCGGATCCTTTATTGTAGGTTAGAAAGCTTGACAATTTCTTTGACCTGATCAATGGTCTGAATCAGGCGAAGGCTTGTCTCATTGATCGAAAGATAATAAACTTTATCTGCCAATGATTCTGTAAAAGGACGATTTGTGAGTAAGATCACCTGTTGTCCTTTTTCTTTCAGCTCTTTCGCCTTCTTTCGCACCTTTTGGTAAAAACTCTCATCGCAGATTTCTAGATCATCCACCAAGACACAAGCAGCATCCAAACTCAATGATTCATTGGTTCCGTTTTGGGTCAGATAATAGGCTGCTCCCGCTTTGACCTCATATAAGCCAGCTGATGGCTCAACTGGAAAAAAGGCTGGACTTGTCTCAGCCTCTAGTCCTTTATCTAACTCCACTAGATTGGCCAAGACCTGCAAATAAACAGGTGCTAATTTACTCAAATCCAAGAGTTCCTCAAACTCAAAACCACGTTTCAAGGCTTCTAAGATATAGAAGAGCCGGTGTGGCATATGACGAGCAATTTTCTGGATTAATTCATCATCGCTCATTTCCTCAGGAAGGATGGTCAGCAAGTTCTTATCTTTAATGGTTTCTAGGGCTTGTTGATAAGCTTCATCGATTCTCTTCCCAAACCCATAAACCGCCCCATAAGAGTGAATTTGGGTATTGAGACGGACATTTTTAGCAGCATCAGAAAAAATCGGGATCTTAAAGAAGATATAGTCCAAACTCGGTTCATAGACGGCCTTTAGATCCTTTAATAAGGGGTGAGGCAAATGCTCGAGAGAGCGCCCTAATTGCAGTTGTACGCCTTGCTCAAACAAGGAATAGCCCAAGCCCATAGAGGCCATCGAGATACTATCTGAAGCAAATGGATTAACCTCTAGGATATAAAAAGCATAGCTCGTCGGATCCAAAGCAAACTTGATGGAAATGGCTCCTGTCAGTTTCAGATAGCGACTGATATGGATCGCCGCTTCACGAAGATTTTGAAACTCCCGGTCAGTCAGAGTGACCGCTGGCATAAATTGGTAAGAGTCACTAGAGTGGATCCCAACAGGATCAATGCTTTCTATAGAGGCCGCCAGGTAGTGATTGTCTTCGCGATCACGCATGACCACAAAATCCAATTCCTTAAAGCCATAGGTCGAAAACTCTAGCAAACACTGCTGACTTGGAGAGACCGAAAGTCCCGTTTCTACTGCTTCGCACAAGTCATCCAGGTTATGAGCAATCTTTCGCCCTTGTCCTTGCTTACTCGCTACCGGCCAGATCATAATAGGAAATTGAATGCCTTCAGAAAACTCAATGGCTTCTCGAACAGAACCAACCAGTGCGGAAGCGGGTACCTGATAGCCTAACTCTTGAAAGAGGCGTCGTTGATCCGCCTGCTGATAAAAGGTCCGGTAACGTTGAAGGCTCGGCCCGATAATCCTAATCGATGCGTCTTTGAAAAATCCAGTTTCTTCCAATCGAAACAAGAGGTTCAAAATCTGTTTATCCGCAAAGGCTAAGAGCAAACGGGATCCTGTATAAGAAAGAAGAGTCGTTCTAAAAGCATCCAGCTTGAGCTTACTGACTACAACCTGATCTGCAGCTTCTTGTGTAATAGCATTTTCTTCGCCCAGGTAAAGGACAAGAGCATCCCCATCCTTGGCATTCAGTTTTTCTGCTTCCTTTACCGCAGCCAAGAGGCTAATATCCTGATAAGAATCTCCACAAAGGAGAAGCAATTTCTGGTTTTGTTTCATCATTCCTTCTCCCTTCTACTTTCGTGAATTTTGGCATCAATCAATTCTAAAAATTCATCGTAAAAATAGAGATTTTCCCTTGGCCCTGGACTCGCATCCACTTGGAATTGAACCCCTAAAATCGGTTGGTAACGATGACGAAAAGCTTCAATACTATGGTCATTGACGTTTTCATGCGTGACCAATAAATCATGGGGTAGGCTATCGCGTGCGATACTATACAAGTGATTTTGACTGGTTATCTCGATTTTTCCAGTCGCAATTTCACGCACAGGAATATTTAAACCGAAATGCCCAACTTCCATGGGAGCTAGCTCAGCTCCGTAGGCTTGAGCCAGCAGCTGAGCTCCCAAGCCCATGCCCCAGATCGGAATCTGACCATTGAGCTTTTTGATCAAGCGACAAAGTTTTTTCACCTGATGGGGATCGCCAGGCCCACTGGATAAAATAACGCCATCGGGCTGCTGTTCCATCAGTTCATCATAAGAGATATCATAGGGATAGACCGTGACGTTACAGTCCCTTTGACTCAGCTGGCGTAAGACAGAGTGCTTGACCCCTAGATCAATCAAGGCAATACTCTTTCCAAAACCTGGTACAGCATAGGCCGTTTTTGTCGAGACTTGACGCACTTGGTCTTTGGGAAGAACCGTTGCTCGCAACTGATCCAGGATATGCTCGATCGAATCCCCCTTGTTAATGACAGTTGCCTTCATCCGTCCATACTTGCGGACAATTTTTGCCACCTGCCTCGTATCAATTCCTACAATACCAGGGATTTTTTTTCGCTTCAAGAATTCATCCAAGGTCATCTGCTGCCGCCAATTGCTCGGCATCTCCACCAGATGCTGAACCACTACTGCCAAACAAGTGGGTGTAATGGATTCAGAATCATCCCGATTGATCCCTGCTGCACCAATAACCGGGAAGGTAAAGGAGAGAATCTGGCCACTAAAAGCCTGATCCGTGATCAATTCTTGATAACCTGTCATGGCTGTGGTAAAGACTAACTCACCCGTCACATATAGGTCTGCACCAAAGGCTTCTCCTTCAAATACAGTCCCATCCTCTAGGACCAATAATCGTTTCATCGAACCCCTCCCTTCTTTTATTCTAATCCAATTTTATCATAGTTCCTCAAAAAAAGGAAAGTCAGATTCCATGTAGCGATCTACTCTGTCCTCTTTCTTTCCTTTCAATGAATTGTCGGTTATCTTATTTTGCACCGCGACCTTTAAGGACGGCTTCAATGATGGCCATACGGACAAAGACACCGTTGGTCATTTGTTCTACGATGCGTGATTTAGGAGCTTCTACCAAGTGGTCCGCAATTTCAACGTCACGGTTCACTGGTGCTGGGTGCATCAAGATCGCAGTATCTTTCATACGGTCATAACGTTCTTGAGTCAAGCCATGAAGACGATGGTAGTTTTCTTTAGAGAAGAGTGATTCGTAATCATGACGTTCGTGTTGCACACGCAAGAACATCATGACATCTACTTCTTCAATGACTTCATCGATAGTGACGAAGGTTCCATAGTCTTCAAATTCCGCACTTCTCCATTCGTCTGGACCTGCAAAGTAGAGGGTTGCTCCCAAACGTTTCAAGATTTGCATATTTGATTTTGCCACACGTGAGTGATCCAAGTCACCGGCGATACAAACTTTCAAGCCATCAAAGTGACCGAATTCTTGGTAGATAGTCATCAAATCAAGCAAGCTTTGGCTTGGGTGTTGACCTGAACCGTCCCCGCCATTGACGATAGAGGCTGTGATCGTTGGGCTTTCAACCAATTCTTTGTAGTAGTCCACTTCAGGGTGACGGATGACGCAGACATCTACTCCAAGAGCTGACATGGTCAAGATGGTATCGTAAAGTGTTTCCCCTTTGTTCACAGAGCTTGTCTTCACATCAAAGTCAAGGAGATCACATCCCAATTTCAACTCTGCCACTTCAAAGGCTTTGTGGGTACGAGTTGAAGGTTCAAAGAAAAGATTTGAGATGATATGTTGGTCTTCGTAGGCTGCTTTAGCTCCGTTTTTGAACTCAATCCCACGTTTGATCAATGCCATTACTTCTTCATTGGTAAGAGTTTCCATTGAGACAAGGTTTTTAAGAGCGATTTGATTTTCAGACATGTTGATTCTCCTTTTATAATGTGAATGCAAATAGTTTACAATTTGTTTAAGCTTCTTTGATGAGGACGCGGTCTTGACCGTCTAGCTCCACCATCTCGACAATGATTTCCTCTGACTTACTTGTCGGGATATTTTTCCCAACAAAGTCCGGACGAATCGGCAACTCCCGATGCCCACGGTCGACGAGAACCGCAAGACTCACTCGAGCAGGACGACCGTGACTGACCAGATTGTCAATGGCAGCGCGTATCGTGCGACCTGTATAGAGGACGTCATCGATCAAGATAACTTCTCTATGAGCGATATCAACTGGTAAAACCGTTGTATCTTCTGTCGCCTTCATGTCATCTCGGAAAGGCTTGGTATCTAGTTCTGCTACAGGGACATCGATTTGTTCCAGCTGAGAGAGACGTTCTTGGATCCGGCGAGCGATGTAAACACCCCTCGTCTTGATCCCCACCAGCACAATCTGGCTTAAATCTTTGTTTCGTTCAATGATTTCGTAGGTGATGCGGGTAATGGCCCGTTTCATCGTCAAATCATCAACGACTTCTTTGGTTTTCATTCAGTCCTCCTTAGTTGTAAAAGAAAAACCTCCTTTTTCAAGGAGGTTCAGCAAATGGATGGTCTAAGAGGATAGAGTCTCGCCCTATGGTCCTAGCCATTGTTTTTCACAGTCTCCTTGCCTGCCTCACGGGACAGGATTAAAGGATTTATTTAATTGAGATAACTATATCACAGTTTCAAACGACATGCAAGAAAAAACTCAACATTTTTCAAAAAAATTTAAAAACCCGACTTTTCGTCTGAATAATGTTCGGTTTTTACTAAGAAACAGCCGATTTTCGCTTGATATTTTTGATCCCATAGAGCACATAGCCAGCTAAGAGATAGGCGATAAAGATGATCACCACCCATTTGCCCACAAAGGCCCAGCCGTATTTATTAACATTGATAAAGAAATAGGCAAAGGGACTATCTTTTGCACCTGGAATTGGCCACTTCAAGACCAATCCATTGAGAAGGGCAAAGAGCATGTAAGCCAGTGGAATCAAGGTCCAAAGGAAGGGATCGAGCTTACGGTATTGCTTGGATTTGTCAATCACTAGGGTATCAAAGAAGAACATCAAAGGAACGATGTAATGACAGAGGAAGTTTTCCAAACGATAAAACTTCTCTGGTGTCGCCAGAGGCGCCAACATAAAGTGGTAGATGACAAAGGTAATCATAATAGCCATAGTCACTGCCCCCTTCATGCGAAGGTAGCCTTGGGTCTGGGTCGAACGACCTCGAACCATGCGCCAAACCATGTCTCCCATAAAGAACATGACCAACATGTTAGATAAAATGGTGTAATAGAGCATCATGCCAAAGCCACCATGCTTGGTCAGTTGCAGATAAACACCGAGTACACTTAAGATAAACAATAGAAAACGATAGCTAAATAATAGTTTGAATTTCATAGTATTCTCCTGAAAGAAAAGGGGCTAGGCCCTTCCTCTTATCTTTAGATTTTCTTCACAAATTCTGATTTGAGCTTCATTGCACCAAAGCCATCGATCTTACAATCGATGTTGTGGTCTCCTTCCACGATACGGATGTTTTTCACGCGCGTCCCTTGTTTCAAATCCTTCGGTGCACCCTTCACTTTCAAATCTTTGATCAAGGTCACCGTATCGCCATCAGCCAATTTATTTCCGTTGGCGTCAATCGCTACGACACCCTCTTCTTCTTCGACCTCAGCTGGGTTCCATTCATACGCACACTCTGGGCATACCAAGAGCGCTCCATCTTCATAGACGTATTCAGAGTTACATTTTGGACAGTTTGGTAAGTTATTCATTTTTATCTCCTTATTCAAATTAACTTTCATAGTATACCATGAAAGCGAAAATTTGACAAATTCTGCTCGACTGTAGCATTTTCATAAAAAAAGGAGGCGACTTGGCCTCCCTACTTAGATGATATTTTTTAATCTTCCTGCAATTCTTGAATATCTCGAATCACGCGCACGCCTGCTTGATTCTTCTCGCGCAGTTCAGCATCAGAGTAAGGGAAGGTATTGATCAAGATACTTTCCATCCCGATACTTTGGGCAACAGCGACATCTGTTGTAAAGTCATTCCCCACCATGACAGTTTTCTCAGGGTTCAACTGGTGTTCTTTCATGACTGCCAAGAGGAACTCTGGCTGAGGTTTGCGAATACCTGTGTCAGACGACAAGTAAATGGCATGGAAAAGCTCTCTCAAACCAACCAAATCAATCTCCGGATTGGTAAAATCTGCTTGGGCATTGGATAAGAGAAAGATTCGGCAACCTGCAGCTTTCATATCCTCTAATACTTCTTTCGTATGAGGATAAAGCTCCAACCGCTTGCGAGAAAGGACACGGAAAGTCCGCGCAATCAAACGCCCCCACTCTTTGAGGTGGGCAACACTATTCCCACTTGGATGACCTTCTAAATACAATTGTACAAAGATAACCGTCAGATCAATCTCTGGGTAGGCAACTTGTTTTTCCTTAGCCAAGTCTTCTTCGGCTTGTTGCACCAACTCTCTATAACGCAGGCGCAGACCTTCTCCTGTGTAACTTGCCCCGTAGGATTGGTAAATCTGAGCCATGGTATCCCATAAAATGGGACTCGACTCATCGGTTTCGATGTCGACCAAGGTTCCATAAAAATCAAAAATATAGTTTTTAAATGCGTACTTGTGCGGATTCATCTCTTACTCCCGTAACAAACATCGTAAAGGTTGCCTTGCAGACATTGGCCCCATCTTGATTGGTAATATCGACATCCACAACTCGAGTCGTCCGTCCACTGTGGACACATTCGCCATGGATCGTGAGGACATCACCCAGACGCCCTGCTTTCAAGTAATTAATCGAGGATTGCAAGGTCACCCCATCGACCCCTTGAGAAACCACGACCAACCCACTGACTTGGTCACACAGGGTAAATAGATAGCCTCCGTGCGCATTTCCATAATAGTTGAGCGATGATTCCACGACCTTGGTTGTCACCACTACATGGCCATCTCTCATCTTTTCGATTTCATAATTTTCAAATGCAGCAATTGCATCAAAGTGAAAATCTTTCATATACTTGCCACCTTTTCTAGCATCTTTTCAACTCCTCTATCATACTACAATTAAGAAGCAGATACAAGCAAAGGGGCAATTCCTTAGAAGCAGAAAAGGAGACTCCAACTAAGTAAGAAGACGATACTAGGAACAATGTATTTTCTTGGGTGCTTCCAACATTCCCTCTTTAAATTCCATTTTCTTAAAGGGAAATAGATTTCAATCAGTAAGTGCAAAACAGCTTCAACTACTGCTAGAATCATCACTCCTAGTAGAAATAGAATCCCCAAGTCAGGCATGACCACCATTTTTAATAACAGAGCTACAAATAGATTGACAGATAGGAAATAAGTCAGCAATACACGGTAATACATCAAGTAAAAGAACCGACTCTTAGGTAGGGACTTGACATGATCAATCAAATCTTTATCAGCAGAAATGAGAGTGGTTAATGGCGTATTGACAGAAGCAATTGTTAAAAGGATGATGATTTTTAATGGAGCCTCATAATCCTGTATCAGAATGAGAAGGAGGAAGATGAGAGTAAAGACAAAATTGATGGAAAAATAACGCTCTTGAAACAAGGAAATCCAAAAATAATTGCCACTTCTTCTCTTTGCGACGAGCAGCTGATCATGTTTTGAAATCGCGATCAAGTCCTCATTTTTAAAAATAAAGACAGCAATGAAGGCTGAAAGTAAGATCATATAGGACACTTGTTGGACCCATAAAGAAGATCCTGTAAGAACAGTCGTTACAGAAATGAGCACTCCTCCTAGAAAACTAGGCCTGGTATTGAACTGGATAAAGACATAAAACACACTTAGTATCACCAGTAGAGAAAGGAGGACGAGCTTAAAGGATTGTAGCAGGTCTAACCTGACTCCTAAAAAGAGGATCAATAACAGCACGCGCTCTAGTAAATTGAGAAGAAAGGTTACCGTCAGAAAAGACCCTTTAAAACGATTGAGAGACAAAGGAAGATGGTAGTAGGCCTGGACCCTGTCCATCGAAAAGTAGGAATAGAGCAATTGAAAGGTTGATAGAGCAGTAACAATAGCCGTACTGATCAATAAGACTTGAAAGCTCGTAGAAAATTTTGCCCCAACAAGATGGTAATAAAGAACAAAAGCTAAGGAAGTCAAGAACAAGAAGAGCCGATTTTTGGATACCACATCTCTAAAAATTGCTAGTAGCATGCTCTACCCCCTCTGACGATTGACATCATGAAACCAATCTTCTAAATTCGATTCGATCGCGTCTAGGTGACCATCTTCAATAGAATAAGCTGTATCACACACCCGAACGATACTCTCTGCGATATGCGAACTCATCAGAATAGAGCCTTCTTCTTTATACTGCAATAGCAAACTATATAGAAATTCTGTCGCATCAAAATCTAGGCCATCAAATGGTTCGTCCAAAATAAGGAGGGGAGGTTTGAGATAAAAAGCTGTGATCAAGAAGACTTTCTTCTTATTTCCCGTTGACAAACTACCGATATCGGTATTGAGAAACTCTTCAAAATGAAAGCCTGAAATCAAGTCCTGCAATACCTTTTCATCTCTCTTTCGATGATACAAATGACAGACAAAATTAAAATAGTGAACAAAATCCCAGTTTAAAAAACTATTGTTTTCAGTAAAAACTGTATAGGTACGGCTCTTATAGAAATTCGTATGAAAAGAGGTCGCCTTGTCTTCTATGGTAACAGTCTCAACTGCATACTGCCGATGATCAAAAACACTACTTAAAGCTTTTAGCAAGGTTGTCTTCCCAGCTCCATTTCGACCAATCAACCCTACTACAGAATGATTGGGCACAAGTAAATTCGTGTCTTTTATAACGGGCTTGTCTTTTTTATACCAAACGTTTAGCCCCTTGATGTTTAAACACTCACACTTCATCGACGCACTCCTTTATATAGGTAAGAAGCCCCAACCAAAAGCAACAGCAAAGCGTATAGCCATTCCTTTTGAAAGGCAAAGACTAAGGCACCGATCAAGAAGCAAATTCCTATAAGGATTCTAAATTGTAATTTCATATCTTGCCTTCTTTCTATTCACAGTATGAAAGATTACAATTGTATTTTATGCTTATACTATAGTACTTTTTCTGAGCAGATTCAAGCACGAATGGAATATTCTTTCTTCTTTTACCTTACAAGCAAAAAAAGCTAGATACCTCTAGCCCTTTGCTTAAAATCTTAATTTTTCCCAATCATCGTCTGTCCGTTTACGATAATAGTACTCGGACAAATCTGGGTCTTCCATCACTTCCAGCAGAGGAAGCATGTCGTAGGACAAGTCCAACTGATCTAATTGGTCTTTCTCAACCCAAGAAACTTCTCCTTCTTCAGATGATCTGAGTTGGCCTGTGAATTCTGTCGCTTTGTAGCAAAAGACAATATAGCGACCTCCCTCGTCTAGCGGCCAGTCTTTGACTGCGACGAGTTTTGGATCTACGATCGTAAGCCCTGTCTCTTCGTAGATTTCACGAATGACGGATTCTGCAAGACTTTCTCCTTCCTCGATATGGCCTCCAGGAAAGGCATAACCAGACCATTTCTTGTAGCGCTCTGGTGAGCGGTATTGGAGGACTACTTTTCCATTATTAGGATCTTCTACCAAACAAAGATTGGTAAGTACAGTAGATGTTGCGCGTGACATAAATTTCCTTTCTATGTTGTTAACAATTAATCAAAATAAACTTTTTCCTTTACCTCTTTCTTCATCACAAAGGGATTTACAAGCTCATGGTATTCATCGAAGGCATCTAAAAAGGTGCCTCTATGAAAGACAATTGACTTCTCTTTTAAATAATATTCCGATTGAATCGTTACCGGACCATGGCCATCAAAGGAATAGACTAGCTCAATAGCAAATACCAAGATCAGGCTAGCAAAGAGACTCAAAAGAACACTAACGAGATTCTTCCAATTTGGAGCATGTTTTCGATAGAAGCGATACCAGATGTGACTAAAAGCCGTCACAGCTCCAAGATACAGCCAGGGATTCCACAGGAGCGGTGTAAAGGCATAACCATAGAAGCTCAATATAAAGTTCACAAGAACAAAAAGCAACAGAATCAGATACAGGATCCGAAACATGTTCAAATACTTTCTCATGTTTGGTCTCCCCTTCGTAATAATTGGATTAAACTGGATCTCCTAAAGAAACATCAACAGAAAATGATAACCTAACCGGAGCCAATGTTCTATAAGGGGCGAATCCGGATCATTTTTTTTACTATCTAAAAATAGACTTAGCGACAACAAAAGTAAGCTAAGGGCTATAACTATTCTAAGAACGAGTCTCATACCGCCAAGAGCCAAAGAAACTAAAGAACCAATGAGTGGTAAAGGGGAAAATATAAGTGCTACTAAGCCGAAATAGATCTTAACCAATGATAAAACCAATAAACTATAAACGACAATCTTCGTAAAAAGAGAGACCCTTTTATCTTCTTTTTTCAGTTGTGAAATGGAATAGATAACATAAATCATATACATAAATAGAAACATATTTATTTCCCCTATTTCCTATAGATTTTATTCCTATTTTATACAACATCCGTTTAGAATACAACTTCTTACCTAGACTCACCCAACAAAGACAAGGACAGGATCAGAGTTTCTTCACTTCTGCTGCTACCTTCTGGAGATGGTGTTGCCGCATGCTAGCGGTGTTTACATCCCGACCGACTTCACCCAAGATGCAGACGCGCTTGGTTTTAATCCCACAGTGGTTCAAAACTGCATTCTTTAAGACAGAAATACCATAACTATCTGGAATGTTGAGAGGGCCTGAAAAGATCTTGTACCACCAAGTAGGCGCCATAGAGGTCGCATATATACTAGCTGTTTTCCCTTTGAGCAACTTCTTGAATTGCTTGCCTCTGAGGTAATTCCAGATAAAGCTGCCCTGATCATTAGCCGAGTAAGCAATCCCAGGCGTGAAGACCCGATCGATCCAGCCCTTCATGAGGCTCGGCATACTGCTCCACCAGATGGGATAGACAAAGATTAGGTGGTCCGCCCACTGGATCCATTCTTGAGAACGAAGGATAAAGGAATCTTCCTTCATCCGCTTTCGATAGCCGTAGCGAAGGACCGGATCAAAGTCCTCTTCATTGAGACTGATCACTTTAAGCTCATGGCGACTTGAGTCAATAGTTTCGACAATGGTTTGAAAAATAGCCTGACAATAACTTTCCTTATCCGGATGACCATTGATGACCAGAATTTTCATTCGTCTTCTCCTTCATTTCTTTAGTTCATTCTATCTCTTTTATTTTTTACTTGATTATTTGATAATGGTTCAAAGATTGATAGATACGTTCTTTAAGAATTTTTATTTGAAGAACACAACATCCGCAACTCCTTAACAGGTTTTCCAAGTTCAAGTATTTTTTCTTGACCATCAAAAGTAAAACCCATTTTTTGATAGAAAGCAATGGCTCGCTTATTATCTTTCAATACCCATAAATAAATTTCAGAGAAATGATCGAGAGCAGCAAATGCAGCATGCATTAAATGTTTACTCACACCTTTTCCATAGTAATCTTTTAAAACATATAAGGCGATGATTTCACCAGCTTGAATGGCTTCATCACAAAAATTTCCATAGCTGATAAATCCAACGACCTTCTTTCCATCCATCGCAATCAAGGTATTTTCTGGATACTTTTGACTAAAGAAACGACATCTATCTAATGTCATCGTCTCCTGATATTCCGCGGGTAAAAGATCGTCATAAGCCTCTCTCCACGTTTGCCAATGAACGAGAGATTTTCCTTCTATCTCTTCAGGAGTTTCCATTGTTTTAATGATAATCTTCATTCTTCCCTCCTATCTAATCCAAGGCCTTGACTTCCAACATCATATCGCGAATTTGCGCTGCCAGCTCGAAATCAAGCACTTCGACGGCTTCTTGCATTTGTCCTTGCAGCTTCTTGACCAGTTCCTTGCGCTCTTGGCGGTTGAGACTGGTGATATCCACTTCCTTGTCCTCTTCCTTGGCCACAGCCTTGGTAACAGAAATGAGGTCACGGATTTCCTTCTTGATAGTTTGTGGGACAATGCCATGCTCTTCATTATATGCCATCTGGATTTTCCGACGACGGGCTGTTTCATCGATGGCTTTTTGCATAGACTGAGTCATGGTGTCCGCATACATGATGACGTGACCCTCACTATTACGGGCAGCACGACCAATGGTCTGGATCAGACCACGTTCATTACGGAGGAAGCCTTCCTTATCCGCATCGAGAATGGCAACTAGACTGACTTCCGGTACGTCTATCCCTTCACGAAGAAGGTTGATCCCGACCAAGACGTCAAAGACACCCAATCGCAAGTCACGGATAATTTCTGTCCGCTCCAAGGTCTTAATGTCCGAGTGCATGTATTTGACCTTGACCCCCATTTCCTTGAAGTAGTCGGTCAAGTCTTCTGCCATCTTCTTGGTCAAGGTGGTGACAAAAGTCCGCTCTCCACGTTCTACACGCGCATTGATCTCACCTAAGAGGTCGTCCATTTGTCCCATGGTCGGACGCACTTCCACCTCAGGATCGAGTAGACCTGTCGGACGAATGATCTGCTCGATGACAGTATCGGTTTGTTCCATCTCATAGTCACCTGGTGTCGCAGACACATAAACAATCTGGTGGACATGGCTTTCAAACTCCCCACGACGAAGTGGCCGGTTATCTAAGGCAGATGGCAAACGGAAACCATAGTTGACCAGCATTTCCTTGCGCGAGCGGTCTCCATTGTACATGCCCTTGATCTGTCCCATGGTCATGTGACTTTCATCAATCATAATGAGAAAATCTTCTGGGAAGAAGTCAAGAAGAGTGTAAGGCGGCTCTCCTTCACTCCGGCCATCCATATGACGAGAGTAGTTTTCGACCCCATTGGTGTAGCCCATCTCCCGTAGCATTTCAATATCATACTCGGTCCGTTGTTTTAGACGCTGAGCTTCCAAGAGCTTGCCTTCTTTTTCAAAGACCTTCAACTGCTCTTCTAGTTCCGCTTGAATCTTGGCAATAGCCACTTCCATATGGTCGTCATTGGTCACGAAGTGAGTGGCTGGGAAAATAGCCAAGTGTTCCACATCTCCCAGAACCTGGCCTGTCAGAGCTTCAATCTCACGAATCCGCTCAATCTCGTCTCCAAAAAACTCCACCCGAAAGGCATGTTCATCGCGCGAAGCTGGGAAAATCTCGACCACATCTCCCCGAACACGGAATTTTCCCCGTTGAAAGTCGATGTCATTGCGCTCAAACTGGATATCTACCAAGTCATTGAGAAGTTTATCACGAGAAATCTCCAGACCGGGACGTAAGCTGACCACGCTATCGGCATATTCCTTAGGCGAACCCAAACCATAGATACAAGAGACAGAGGCCACAACAATCACATCGTTACGCTCCAACAAAGCTGATGTTGCGGAGTGACGAAGCTTGTCAATCTCATCATTGACAGAGCTATCTTTTTCGATATAAGTATCGCTCGATGGCACATAGGCTTCTGGCTGGTAGTAATCATAGTAAGATACGAAGTACTCAACCGCATTTTCAGGGAAAAATTCCTTGAACTCTCCATAAAGTTGGCCTGCTAGGGTTTTATTGTGGGCGATGACCAAGGTAGGCTTATTGACCTGGGCAATAACCTGGCTCATGGTGTAGGTCTTCCCCGTACCAGTTGCTCCCATCAAGATTTGCGCCTTCTCACCACCCTCGATGTTATCCACCAACTGTTCAATGGCCTGCGGTTGATCCCCAGACGGTTGGTATTTGGATACTAGTTTAAATTTGTTATCTGTTACTCGATTAATCATCTCTTTGACCTCACATATATAGACCTTATTTTACCATAAATCACTAGAATTCTCTGAGATGAGGAATGAAAGGGAAAACAACATATTACAAAATAATTAATTGGACACGCATTAGAGTGAAAACTAAACAAGACTCTCGCAATTACTTCGAAAGTCTTGTCTTTTATTCTAAAACAATGCAATACGTAATAAACATCAGTGTCCATGATATACAAAATTAGCAAGGTTTGCTCATCAGTATCATTTTTATTTACTACTTAACTTCTTGATTCCTTACCAAGAGGTAGAGAGTTACCCCAAGTGAACATACAAATCCAACAACGTAAATACAGAGTTGAAAATTGGAAGCACTACCTAAAATGGTATCCGCAACAATATTATAAAATAGATAACTAGTCAATGGTTCCACTACTCTTTCTATGAATGGTTGTACCAAAATAGGAAATAGCAGCAAAATAGCTAAACTCCCCATTGGACTTTTGAAAAAATAACTTAAAAAGTAAGAAATTAAAAAATATTGGATGGAGCCAATCAAATAGAAACTGAAAAGTTCTAAACTGACACCATTTTCGCTACTAAAAAAATGAAACCATACAAGCAGTACAATGAAATACAAGGTTGATTGTAGTACTACATCACATAATTCTACGAACAGGATCCGAATTGAACTTAAGATCCTTTTTCCACTTACCAAATAAACTAGTTTTGTTTCGTGTGATTGTAACTCAACAAATGCATTAACACACCCAATACTAACTGAGAGTATTGATGCAAAAACAAGAGCTTGCTTTATAGATAATTGTACAACAGTATCATTGATTGCAACTGGTAAAACACCTAAGAGACACACAAAACCTATAAAAAGGGACTGTATAGCTATCTGGTACTTCACGGGTTTTAAACTATATTTTTTGACAATAAGACTAAAAAATATTCTTGCCATTCTTCCTCCTCATTCGAATCATTTCTACAAGCATTATGAATACCAAGAACAAGATTCCTTCTACTACTAAAAGTGTAAATCCATATAATTGGCTCGTTTGAATCCCTTCAATTCGGCCAAAAGCAAATGACTTTGCTCCAATCAAAGGCAAGAGATTTTCTATTTTAGAGGAAATTCCTCTTAGAATACCTGATAAAGTGATCACCAATAACAAAACAACTGCAATTAATGAAGTCACTGATTTTTTCGTTACTATTACGAAAAGTATAGCTAATAAAGTAAGAACGATCGCAAATATCATAACTCTTACCGTAACATCTAAAAACAAAGTAAATTCTAAATAATTCCTTAAAGTTGAATCTAGAAAAACGAGTAAAACAACAAAATTTACTATAGAAAATACTAAAGTAGAAAATATCGATAAGACAACTGAACTTGTAATAAAACCAGTAAGACGAACTTTCCAGTTAGGAATCAATAACTGAGTAAAATTATCATCACCAAATTGGTAATGGGTTGAATAAACAAGTGAAACTAAGATTGGTAAGAAAATAACACTTGCTTGGTAGGGTGAGGATAAGAGAGCATCCCTGACTGTATAGACTGGATTCGATGATAGCATAGATGGATCAAGGTTAACAGCCTGTCCATTTCCTTCTACTAAAGCATTTATCACCTGGATATTTTGAATTGAAAAAAATATGCTGACTCCTAAAATAAGAAAAAAAGTAATTTTAAAAGTAGGTAAACTACAATATTTATAGAGGTCACTAAAAAAGGAACGCTTCAACATATTATTCACCTTCTTTCCCTTCGAGCGCCTTAAAATATGCTTCCTCAAAAGATCCAAACTGTTTCAAAATGTCTTTGGTAGGAGCATCAATAACAATCTTCCCATTAGAAATACCAACCAGATGATCTACAGTTAATTCTAACTCACTCATATAATGACTTGTCATTAATACAGTTTTACCTTCATTGACAAAAGACTGCAAAAAATTGCGTACCCAGCGTATTCCTTCTGGATCTAGTCCATTGATTGGTTCATCTAAAATTAAGATGTCAGGATTTGCTAATAAGGCTGTTGCTAAACCAAGACGTTGCTTCATTCCTAATGAATAGTCTTTTACTTTTTTATTTTTAGCTTCACTTAACCCCACCAACTCTAAACATTCGTTGCACCTATTTTTGTCAACGCCACAAGCCAAGCCAATCCACCGAAGATGCTGAAATCCTGTTCTAGTTGGATAAGGTTGACAACTATCTAGGAATGATCCAACAATACAAAAAGGATTATCTCCCAATTGATAGTATTTTTTCCCATCGATCAAAGCCATTCCCATTTGACTATTTTCTAAACCAAGTAAAATTCTAATTAAAGTTGATTTTCCAGATCCATTCGGTCCAATCAATCCGGTAATCTCACCTTTTTTGGCTTTGAAAGACACGTTTTGAAGGACAATTTTATTATTATATTCCTTATGTAGCTTTTGAATTGTTATCATTCATTCTTTTTCCTTTCTGACTTTTAGTGAAATTCCACCTTCACTTGGAGCAAGTATAACAGGAGAAAATCAGGAAATTCTCAGAATAATTATTTTTTTCATTTTCAACAAATTGCATTCTAGATTTGCTATAATATGCTCATATAATTGGAGGAACTATGAAGTATAAAATTTTAGCCATTGACGATGATGAAAAAATCTTACGATTAATAGCGAATACATTAAAAGCGAACAACTTTCACGTGGAAACTCGTAAAAATATAGAGGAGATTAATATCTGTGACTTTACTGGATTCGATCTAATTTTACTTGACGTCATGATGCCTATTTCTGGTTTAGAAATCTGTCGTTCCATTCGTTCACAAATTACTACTCCAATTCTATTTCTAACCGCTAAAGATTTTGAAGAAGATTTACTAAAAGGAATACAAGCCGGAGCCGATGATTACATCACAAAACCATTCAGCATAAAGGAATTGATTGCAAGAATTCAAATGCATCTTCGGAGGGAAGAAAGATCTCACAACGCCTCTAAAGAAGAGATGGATTCAAATATAACTTTTTATCGAGATAGTCAAGAAGTTTATTATCAATCAAAGAGAATTTCATTAACCAAGAGAGAGTTTGATTTACTTTATCTTTTAGCAAAAAATGAAAACCGAATATTTAGCATAGAAGAACTTTACAATTATCTTTATCCTGTAGACTCTGATGCACAACTACGATCCATTACTGAATACATCTATCAAATCAGACAAAAATTTAAGATTCATCAAATTGATCCCATCAAAACAGTATGGGGAGGAGGATACAAATGGAAAAAGAATTGACAATCAAACAACTCATTAAACGTACCTACCTTAAAATCATTTGGCAATTTCTTCTATGTCTGATACTTTTTTACATAGTTCCAGCTCTTCTATCTTCTGTATCTGGAATTAATGAGAAAAATGCCAATCACTTTGCTTTATTTTTTAGCGTCAGTTCTTGGATTTATCTTTGCATCATTTTAATTTTTATCATTGTAATAAATATTAGACAATTATTAACCAAGATTCAAACAGAAATGAACATGGTTTATCATAGTGGTCTATATTTCACCAAAAATGAACATCACCATTTGCAGATTAAAGAATTCATTGAAACAAACGATCTGATCGAAAAAATGCAATCTGAAATAAAAAATAGAATTCAAAATGAAAAAGATCAAAAAAAAGAACTCATGTTTCAAGTATCTAGCGCTGCACATGATCTTCGTAGCCCTCTAACTGTCATCAGAGGAAATGCCGAATTCTTACAATCCACCGAGCAAACACCTCAAGTAATGGAATGTCTAAAAGATCTTGAGCAAGCAAGTATTCAGTTAAACGATTATTTTAACCACTTTATCCAATACTCCAAAACCTTTTACGACCAGGATATTCAACTTGAGAACATATCAATTCAACAAGTAACTCATCAATTGAAGGAACATATTACTCCTTTACTCCCTAGAAATACACATTTTGTTTTTACTAACACAGTAACTTCATCGACACAAATTGCCATTCATTCCAATCTATTTTTCCGAGCAATCACAAATATTATTAATAATGCAATACAACATCAAAAAGAAAATGATGCAAAGATCCAACTAACAATGTCACAAGAAAATAATCGATTAGTTCTAACTATATGGAATAATCAATCTACTTTTTCAAAAAATGTTTTACAACATGCTGGAAATCTTTTCTATAAAGAGGACCAAGCAAGAACACCCTCTCAAGAAAGTCACTTTGGACTTGGTTTATCTTTCGTGAAACGCGTCATGAAACTTCATAATGGAACTATGCATTTAGAAAATATTCATAATGGTGCACAAGTGAAACTAATCATTCCCATTATTATATAGAAAAAGCCGAACTCATCATTATGTGTTCGGCTCAAAACGCAGACAAACGTCATTTTTGGTGTTTGTCTTTTTCATATATGACTTTCAGACATTACACAGAGGTTAGTCATCAAACTTTTCTTTCCTCTCCCCTAAGCAATATACAATCACTAGGGATACAAAAAGAACTAGGGTGGTGATGATTGATCCTTCTGCTCCAAATGCCCCTCCGGTCAACCAGTCAGGTCCATCTCCCATGGTAAAACTAAAGATAGACGCATCTGCGCCTGTGCCACTGACTTGAAAACCAAGGAGATTTCCTTGTACATAGTTCCAAGTCCCGTGTTGGGCGACCACTAGCCAGATACTATCGGTATAGATAAAAAGCAGACCAGCTAGCACCCCATCAAGGATGATATTCAGAACGGATAAGAAGGTCACTCCTGCATTTCCCAGATGAAGAATGCCAAAGAGACTACTAGAAATCCCGATTGCTAAGGGAAGATTGGTTCTGGCAGCAATCCGAGTCAGGAGCCACCCCCGCGTCGCTACTTCTTCAGTCCCTCCTTGAAGGAGCCAAAATGGGAATAATCCTAGAATAAAGAGGATGGGTTCTAAACTTAATTCATTCAGCTTAAAAGTTCCGATTCCGCCCACTTGGTAGACAAGGGCAATCACACCCATTTGAAGCAGTGAAATCAAGATTCCCCAACCTAGATACTTGAGCCAATTTCTTTTTACAAAACCTAAGCTTGATAAGGAATTCTTCTCTATGACTTTCACCCAAAAAATAAAGAGTAAAAGAATAAATACAAAACTGAAGAGCTCATAATAGAGAATATAATGGAAGAAAAACTCTTGAATACTTGCAACCCCATTTCCTGGTGAGAAGAACTCGGTTAAGTAACCTATTGCAATGGAAAATGGGCCCACCAATTCACTACTGAGCCATAGTCCCCCTTCTATAAAGAAGGAAGCTAAAAACACGTAGAATAGTGTAGAAACGAAAACTGACACAGAAGTTTTCGTTTTGATACCTTGAATGATTAACCCTTTCTTCATCTAGTAACCTCCATTTATCTGATAGGTCCATTGTAGCAAAGAAAATCCGGAGCTGCAAGATCAACTTATGTTAGATAATCTAACATCAAAACTCAATTTTCTTGCAAAAACGACTCATTTCTGATATAATAGCTTTTGTAGAAAAACATAAGACCATTCATACTCGTTTTGGTATGAATGATTTGTTTTTTTAAAGCCCTCTTAGGGTATCCCTTCCATTGCTCTTCTCGAGACAGTGGATTAGATATAAAGGAGAACGAAATGAAGAAAAAATTACTAGCATGTTTGCTTTTCTTATTTCCATTCGTTGCATTCGCTGGTCATGCTCATGCTGAAACGATCAAGGTCGTTTTCGACACAGCATATGCACCATTTGAATTTAAGGATTCAGATCAAACCTATAAAGGAATTGACGTAGAGATCTTGGACAAGGTCGCTGAAATCAATGGCTGGGATTTGGACAAATCCTTCCCAGGATTTGATGCAGCGGTCAACGCAGTTCAAGCTGGTCAAGCGGATGCCATCATGGCCGGAATGACCAAAACAACAGAACGTGAAAAAGTCTTCACCATGTCTGATACTTACTACGATACAAAAGTTGTCATAGCAACTACGAAAGCCGATAAAATCACGAAGTACAGCCAATTAAAAGGGAAGACAGTCGGTGTTAAAAACGGAACTGCAGCCCAACGCTTCCTCGATAAAAACAAGGACAAGTACGGCTACAAGATCAAGACCTTTGATACTGGTGATCTCATGTACAACAGTTTATCAGCTGGTGCGGTCGATGCAGTGATGGATGACCAACCTGTTATTCAATACGCCATCCAAAAGGGTCAGGACCTTGCTATCAATATGGACGGGGAAGCAGTCGGTAGCTTTGCCTTTGGTGTAAAAAAAGGTGGAAATCATGAAAAGTTGATCACTGAATTTAACAAGGCCCTCACTCAAATGAAAGCTGATGGAACACTTGATGAGATTATCAAGAAATGGACCGGTGAAAGCCAATCAACTGCTAACAGTGCTGTTCCAGAAACAACTACTCCTGCTGGTCAAAAAGCAACCCCTAAAAAATCAAAATATAGCATTTCAAGTGATTCTTCCTTTGCACCATTTGTCTTCCAAAATGGAAAAAACAAATACACAGGGATCGATATGGACTTGATCAAGGCTATTGCTAAAGACCAGGGATTTACCATTGAGATTGATAACCCTGGATTTGACGCAGCGGTAAGTGATGTCCAATCTGGTCATGCGCAAGGAATGATCGCAGGGATGACTGTGACAGATGCTCGGAAAGAAACATTTGATTTTTCTGAACCATACTACACGGCCAATTCAATTCTAGCTGTTCAAGAAAACAGCAAGATTGATTCATATGATGACCTAAAAGGAAAGACAGTCGGCGTTAAAAACGGTACTTCCTCACAAAACTTCCTTGAAGAGAACCAAAAGAAATATGGTTACAAGATCAAAACATTCTCTGATGGGGCATCTATGTATGACAGTTTGAATTCTGGTTCTGTTGCAGCGATCATGGATGACGAACCTGTTATCAAATACGCTATTAAACAAGGACGCAAATTCAAAACACCTATCGAAGGAACTCCAAGTGGTCAACTAGCATTTGCCGTTAAAAAAGGTGAAAATCCTGAATTGATCGAAATGTTCAATAACGGTCTTGCAAACTTGAAGAAAAGTGGTCAATACCAAAAGATTCTCGATAAATATCTTAAAGCAGATAGCAAATCAAGTACTTCAAGTACAGCCGTAGATGAAACAACGATCTTGGGCTTGCTTCAAAATAACTACAAACAATTGTTAAGTGGTTTGGGTGTCACTCTTGCCCTTGCACTTCTCTCTTTTGCCATTGCTATGGTGATCGGTGTTATCTTCGGGATGTTTAGTGTTAGCCCTTATAAGTGGCTCCGCTGGACAGCTGAAATCTTTGTCGATGTCATTCGTGGGATCCCACTCATGATCCTCGCCGCCTTCATCTTCTGGGGAATTCCAAACTTGATTGAATCAGTCACAGGTCATCAATCCCCAATTAACGACTTTGTCGCAGGTACTATTGCCCTCTCTCTCAATGCTGCTGCCTATATCGCAGAAATTGTCCGTGGGGGGATCCAAGCTGTACCGATTGGACAGATGGAAGCCAGCCGAAGCCTTGGGATCTCTTATGGCAAGACCATGCGCAAGATCATCTTGCCACAAGCAACCAAACTCATGCTTCCAAACTTTGTTAACCAATTCGTCATTGCCCTGAAAGATACGACGATCGTTTCTGCGATCGGATTGGTAGAACTCTTCCAAACTGGTAAGATCATCATCGCTCGAAACTACCAAAGTTTCAAGATGTATGCGATCCTTGCCGTCTTCTACCTCGTGATTATCACCTTGCTAACACGATTTGCAAAAAAATTAGAAAAGAAGGTTAACTAATGGCTAAATTAAAAATTGATGTCCATGACCTCCACAAATACTATGGTGAAAATGAGGTCTTAAAAGGAATCTCAGCAAAATTCTACGAAGGGGATGTGGTCTGCATTATCGGACCGTCCGGTTCTGGTAAATCGACCTTCCTTCGTAGTCTCAATCTCCTCGAAGAAGTGACAAAAGGTCAAATTACAGTTAATGGATATGATCTAACCGATCCAAAAACCAATGTTGATTTGGTCCGTGAAAATATCGGAATGGTTTTCCAACACTTCAACCTCTTCCCTCACATGAGCGTCCTTGAAAACATTATGTTTGCGCCAGTAGAGCACAAACTGATGACCCGTGAAGAAGCTCAAAATGTCGGGATGGAATTGTTGGAAAAAGTTGGTCTCGCAGATAAAGCCGATGCCAATCCAAACAGCCTTTCCGGTGGTCAAAAACAACGTGTGGCCATTGCCCGTGGACTTGCCATGAATCCAGATATTATGCTCTTTGACGAACCTACTTCTGCCCTTGACCCTGAGATGGTCGGAGATGTACTGAACGTTATGAAAGACTTGGCCAAGCAAGGGATGACCATGATTATCGTCACCCACGAGATGGGATTTGCCCGCCAAGTAGCCAACCGTGTCATCTTCACCGCAGATGGTGAATTCCTCGAAGACGGCAAACCAGACCAAATTTTCGACAACCCACAACACCCACGTTTGAAAGAATTCTTGGATAAGGTTCTAAACGTTTAAAAAGATAAACTAACGAGTGGTTTTTGAAGCATCTAGCAAAATTGCTAGATGTTTTTTTTAGACTAAAAAAGCATTTTCAAACCTGAAAATGCTTAGAGTGAAGATATAAACATATTAAAAACTTTCCTAAGGTGAGTACGGACGTCAGCGAACTTCTACGAAG
>NZ_KV807487.1:0-29167 GCF_001812015.1 Streptococcus sp. HMSC073D05 | reverse complement strand
GTTTTGAACCTAAAGTTTCAAAACTCCCGAGTGCCTGAAACTAAATTGTTTCAGGCACTTTTCTCACGGCGGAAAGTTTTAATGTTCTCTTAATTCGTTAAACAAATTAGGTAGATATTTATTTCTTTACAGAATCACTTTACTTATTTACTTTAAAAATAGTTTGTATACCATTCTAACTAATCTGTTGCTGAGCTGTCTGCATCTTGTAGTAAACACCTTGCGCTTGCATTAGCTCTTCATGAATGCCATGCTCAACTATATCACCATCGACCATGACAAGGATCATATCGGCATTTTGAATAGTCGATAAGCGGTGAGCAATGATAAAGCTAGTCCGTCCCTTCATGAGCTGATTAAAGGCATCTTGAATCAAGACCTCCGTCCGAGTATCGATGGAGGATGTAGCCTCATCTAAGATCAAAATCTTAGGAACTGAAAGGAAAACCCGCGCAATCGTTAAGAGTTGGCGTTGGCCTTGGGACAAAGACTCTCCAGCATCTGAAAGATAAGTATCGTACCCTTGTGGCAACTGCCGAATGAAGAAATCTGCATTGGCTGCCTTAGCTGCTTCTATGACTTCTTCTCTAGTTGCATCTGGACGAGAAAAGGCGATATTTTCATGAATGGTCCCGACCTTGAGCCAGGTTTCTTGTAGAACCATACCAAACTGTTGGCGGTAAGAAGCACGAGTGTAGTCCGTAATTGGTACCCCATCAATCGTGATCTCTCCAGAATTAACAGGGTAGAAACGCATGAGCAGATTAATCAAGGTCGATTTTCCTGCTCCTGTAGGTCCTACAATGGCAACCTTACTGGCTGCTGGAACCTGAATGGTTAGATCTTTGATCAAGGTCCGCCCCAAATCATAGCCAAATGCAACGTGTTCAAAACCAATCGCACCTTTAACATCCTGACTATCCAGAACCCGTTGCCCTGTCTCTTCGACCTCAGTTTGATCCAAGACGCTGTACAAGCGCTCTGCGCAGGCAAGGGCACTTTGGAGTTCTGACAAGACAGAGGAGATATCATTAAAAGGCTTGGTGTATTGGTTGACATAATTGAGAAAGGTCACCAATTGACCAACAGTAAAGTGAGATCCCGAAATAATGCGTACAGCACCAAATCCAGCCACTACTGCATAAATCAAGGCATTCACAAAGCGAGTGGCAGGGTTGACAGTTGAAGAATAAAAGACAGCGGATTGGGAATAATTGGCATAGCTTTCATTCGTCCCTTTAAAAGCCTTACGGAATTGATCCTGAGCGTTAAAGGACTGGATCAAGCTTTCCTGGGTCAAAGACTCTTCGATCAACTGAGTTTGAAGACCACGCGCCTTGGTCTGCTTTTGGAAAAGCGTATAAGAACGCTTGGCAATAAAACGAGCAATCAACAGGGATAAAGGAGTCAAGACCAGAACCGCCACCATCATAAAGAAATCCAATTCTGCCATGGTCACGATGGTGACAAGAATGGTTAGGAGGCCAACAAAGAACTGGTTAAAGACCATCAGAAGACCGCTATTAAGTTGCTCTACATCGGTCGTGAGGCGACTGACGAAGTCCCCGCTCCCTTGTTTATCTAGATAAGACAAGGGCAATCGGTGTACTTTTTCCATCACTTCTGCTCTCAGGCTTTGGCTAAACCGATAGACCAATTGATTGTAGACAAGAGGATTGATCCATTGGATCAAGGTATTGGCCACAATGACCAGAACCATTTGGATCAAAACAGGCCATAAGACTGTCATCCCTTGAGGATTGATGACTAAATCAACCGCATGTCCGATCAGGATCGGTAACCAAACCGTTAAGGCCACTTGAGCGATGGTTCCGAGACTAGCTAGAATCAGGAGCCCGGGATGGTGAGCAAAATCTCTAAACAGACGTTTTACATAACTAGAACGTTTTTGACTCATGCTTCCTCCCTCCCGTGTTGTGAATAATGAATTTCTTGATAAATCTCATTGGTAGACAAAAGGAAATCATGATTCCCCAGTCCTACTTGATGTCCCTTGTTCAAGACCAAAATCTGATCAGCAGACTTGAGACTATTGGTTCGTTGAGATACTAAGATCAAACTCGTATCACTCAATTCTTCTTTAATCGATTTTAAGAGACGAGCTTCCGTCAAATAATCCAAGGCAGAAGTTGAATCATCCAAAATCAAGAAAGGAGCCTTCTTCAAAAGGGCACGCGCAATGGTCAACCGCTGGCGTTGCCCACCTGAGAAATTTCGACCAAAGGCTTCCACTGGCTCATCGAGTTGTCCTTCTTTTTCACGGACAAAATCAGCAGCCTGAGCTGTTTCTAGTGCCCACCACAAATCTTCATCCGATAGATTTTCTTCCATTCCAAGTAAGAGATTCGAGCGGATGGTTCCTCTAAAGAGCTCTGCCTTCTGTGGGACAACAGCTACCCACTCCCGCCACTCCTTAAGAGTTTTAGGAGAGTGACCTTGATGAAAGAGGGCTAATTTCCCCTGACTCACGGTATACAAATGACTCAATAACTGAACCAGGGTGGACTTCCCAGATCCTGTACCACCGATAATTCCCAACATCTGTCCATGATCCAGATCAAAAGAAATATCTTCTAGGGCTGGGCTTGAAGCCGTTGGATAAGTGAACGAAATTTTCTCTGCGCTGATCGCTTCTTGCTCTGTTGCAGTTTCTACTGGCAAAGCTTCTAAGAGGTCTTCTTCCTTCAAATCAAAAATCTCTTGGACACGCTTGGCTGAAATATAGCTGACATTTAAGGACGTGACCAGCATAGCCAGCTTGATCAATTCTGTTAAAATTTGTAATAAATAATTGACCAAAGCGACCAACATCCCTTGGGTTAGAAGACCAGCAGAGATATTCAATTGTCCTTGCCAAATGACACAAACCAAGGTCGTATTGACCACAAGGAAGGTCAAGGGACTCACCAAACTAGACCAGATACCAGCGCGAATTTGCCAGATCTTGTAGTCCTGATTGACCTCTCTAAAATCCTCTAATTCACTAGCATCTTGTCCAAAGGCCCGAATCACCCGCATCCCTTGAAATTGCTGACGCGTCACCGTGACCATTCGGTCTGTGATTTTCCGAATCTTGGCAAAAAGAGGATTGACAATCCGAGACATGATCACAATAATCAAGGTTAAAATCGCCACCATCCCCAAGAACCAAAGGGTTAGTTTAGGACTGATGGTGAAGGCCATGATGATAGATCCAAAGACAATGATCGGTGCCCTCAAAAAGAGGCGCAAGAATTGGTTGATCCCAACCTGGATTTGATAGGTATCAGAAGTGAGACGGGTTACCAAACTAGAAGTCCCGATCCTATCTCGCTTGTCCTTTGGAAGTGATAAGATCTTATCATACAAATCCTTGGTCATCTCGCGGGTAAAGCCGACAGCTGCTTTAGAAGAAAAATACTGGGCCGTAATAGCTACGACAACACCAAAGCTCGCAAATAAAAACAAAACACCGACCGTCATCACCACTGCGCTCGTTTCCTTTTTCGGAATGACCTGATCGACTAAGTGGGCGATGATTAAGGGGACACACAATTCAAAAATAGCTTCTAAAAGCTTAAACACGGGCCCTAGAAAAGTTTCCCATAGATAACCCTTAAAATACTTCAATAATGATTTCATACTACTCGATCTTTTCTAAATAGAATAAACTAATTTTACCACAATTTTTAAGATGAAAAAACTCTCCCTGCCAAGCAGAGAGAGTTGAGTCGTTAGACAAGTAACAAAAAACTTGTCTATTTGTTAAGCAAGAGTTTATTCAACGATAGTTTCTCTGCTATTCTTCTATTTAACCTTGTTAGACTAATGAACCTAAGGAGTTTTATTCAGTCTTTGGCACCTTGCTTAAGGTCTTACCCATTTTCCCCAATCCAATCATTAGTAGTGGGAAAGAAAATAGTGTTATAAGGCCTAATACAAGAAAGACTGCTACAAAGCCACAGCTATCAATGAACCAACCAGTCAGTGGGAAAATGACAATCATAGATAGACTAAACATCATGGAATTGATACTCAGCATGGTTGCTCGCACACTGGAAGGCAGATAAGCTTGTAAATCATTGTAGTAGATGGGTTGATAAACGGCATAAAGGGCATTGGTCAAGAGATAGACACTCAGATAGGCGAATGGAGTCTTTACACCTACCAAAAGCAAGGCCAACCCTGTCAGTGCAACCAGAATCGGAAAGACTTGATTACTATTCCATTTTTTCCCGATTTGACTGGCCAAATAAACCGCTAGGAGATTGAATCCACTACCAATTAACATGATGAGCGAAACTTGCCAACTAGCTAAGTCACTAATTTTCTGTTGGTAGTAAAAATAAAACATACACATGATGGTCCCTACCAACTGATAGATGAGCATCCAGTAAAACAAGACTGGTTTTTCCTGCCATTCTTGTTTCACTACCTCCAATATCCGCTTTAAGGTCAAATGATTTCTTTCATCACTCTTGCTCTCTGGCTCCTTCATCAGAAAGATCAAAAGAATAGAAAGCAAGGAAAGCCCAATAGCAATATAATAGGTCCAAGCCAATGCTCCGTGAATAAAGAAGCCTGCCACAACTGTACCTAAAGTTCGGGTGACTTCGGCCACACCAGACAAAAAGCTGGATATCTGAAGATAACGGTCCTTTTGACCCGCTTCCACTGCTGAATCAAATAAGAAAGCTGTACTGGTCCCCGAGTCAAAATTATAAGACCAAGCATTGACCATCATAGCAATGGCATAGATCCAAAAATTCCCTTGACCAAATAAAATCAAGATAGAAGATCCAATACTGGACAAGCGAGCCAAATAGAGATTGGTCTTATAACTAAATCGATCGGCTAACATACCAGACGGGATCTCACACAAGAGACTCGTCCCATGAAAGATACTCTCTAATAAACCAATCTGAAGCAAAGAAAGACCATTTTGAATAAAAAAGAGAATCCAAAAACTGGTGATTCCAAAATAAGATGTAAATTCCAAACCTGCTAGGAGTGAAATATTGCGTTTGTAAGTTCTTTTAAACATTGTTTTTCCTCTTTCAATAGATTATATAAGTGTTTCTAAAAGACTTACTTAGAGTTGCCTACATCTTCTCCACCTCCTTCATTTTTCTTGATTCATTTCTTGACGCAGCTGAGCCACTTGATTAGACAAGGACACCAACAATTCGGTTTGCAACTTTTGAATTTCCAGTAAATCCGTCTGGTCTTGTTGCACCATATGGTCAATCTTCGTATGCAACAAGCGAATTTCTCTTTCCGACTCCATATTGACGTTAAAGTCATTTCGCGCTTGCAGGCGATCGTAATCTGCCGCCCGGTTTTGGCTCATCATGATCAAAGGAGCTTGAATCGCGGCAATCGTAGAAAGTGCTAGATTGAGCAAGATGAAAGGGTAAGGGTCAAAATTCCAGCCAAAGGGATGCAAGACATTAATCAACATCCAGATAGCCATCATCAGGATAAAACTAATGATAAAAGTCCATGACCCACCAAAGCGTGCGACCGAATCCGCTACCCTCTGACCGAAGGTATAGCTGGCTGTCAAGCGGTCTTCAACGTTAAAGGGGCGCTCGCTTTCGGGCATGACACCCGTCACCTGCTGTTTAATGGCTTCGTTTTTATCATTGGCACGCTCAATAATCTGTCCAAGATAATCCATACAATATTGGCTCAAATTTTTATAGGTGATAAAATCATCCATTTGACTTTCAGGATAGGAAGTCTTGAGCATCTGTTGAATGGAATGGTCCAGATCTGCGATCAAAGACCCCTGACCATCCTCGTATTCTTTCCCATCGATGATGTCTATTTTCAGCATTGAGTTTCCTTTCATAGTTTTTTGAAGCAGATAAAAGTGAAAAACGCCTAATGGCGTTTTTACGTCTATTAAGGTTTGATACGGTGCAACATACGTGGGAATGGAATGGCTTCACGAATGTGTTTTGTACCAGCCGCGAAAGTGACCATCCGTTCAATCCCAATACCAAATCCACCGTGTGGGACTGTACCGTATTTACGAAGGTCAAGGTAGAATTCATACTCTGTACGATCCATGCCAAGTTCATCCATTTTTGCAACAAGGGCATCGTAGTCTTCCTCACGCATAGAGCCACCGATGATTTCTCCATAGCCTTCTGGGGCAAGCAAGTCTGCACAAAGCACACGGTCTGGGTTGCCAGGAACTGGCTTCATGTAGAAGGCCTTGATAGCTGCTGGGTAGTTCATGACAAATGTTGGCACACCAAAGTGGTTTGAAATCCAAGTTTCATGTGGTGAGCCGAAGTCATCACCATGTTCCAAATGCTCGTAATCTGCATCTTCATCGTTTTCATGCTCTTGCAAGAGATCAATGGCTTCATCGTAAGTGATCCGTTTGAATGGCTCCGCAATATAGCGTTTCAAGAGCTCTGTATCACGTTCCAAGGTTTCCAAGGCTTGAGGTGCACGGTCCAAAACACCTTGTAGAAGAGCTTTCACATAAGCTTCTTGCAAGTCAAGTGACTCATCGTGTGTCAAGTATGAGTACTCAGCATCCATCATCCAGAACTCAGTCAAGTGACGACGAGTTTTTGATTTTTCAGCACGGAATACTGGACCAAAGTCAAAGACGCGACCAAGGGCCATAGCACCAGCTTCAAGGTAAAGCTGACCGGATTGACTCAAGTAGGCTGGTGTTCCGAAGTAGTCTGTTTCGAAAAGTTCTGTAGAATCTTCTGCAGCATTTCCTGAAAGAATTGGACTATCAAACTTCATGAAGCCATTCTTATCAAAGAACTCATAAGTTGCATAGATGATAGCATTACGAATTTGCATCACGGCTACTTGCTTACGTGAACGCAACCACAAGTGGCGGTTGTCCATCAAGAAGTCTGTCCCGTGTTCTTTAGGAGTGATTGGGTAATCTTGGGATTCACCAATGACTTCGATGTCCGTAATATCCAACTCGTAGCCAAATTTAGAACGCTCGTCTTCTTTGACAATCCCTGTTACAAAGACAGAGGTTTCTTGGCTCAAGCGTTTGATGGTATCAAATTTTTCAAGCCCCACTTCTTCGCCGAATTTTTCGATAAAGTTTGGTTTAAAAGCCACACCTTGGAAAAAGGCAGTCCCGTCACGCAATTGCAAGAAAGCAATTTTTCCTTTACCTGATTTGTTGGCCACCCAAGCACCGATGGTCACTTCTTGACCTACATAGTCTTTTACTTCGATGATAGTAATCCGTTTTGTCATCATTCATCTTCCTTTTCTCGTTAAACTTGTCCGAAGACATTATCTTCTTAATTGTATCATAAAAAGGCTTTCAGTGCTAGGTTCTACCTGTGAAAACCAGATTTTTTTTAAAGAAAAAGATCCTCAGCTCATTACTAAGGATCTTGTAATTTTATTTTTCCATAAAGGCCTTGAGTCGGCGAACAGCTTCTTTCAGGGTATCCAAATCTGTCGCATAAGACAAGCGAACATTTTCAGGGGCACCAAAGCCAGCTCCCGTTACTAAAGCAACCTCTGCTTCTTCCAAAATCGCTGTGGTAAATTCCGTCACATCTGTATAGCCCTTCATCTCCATGGCCTTCTTGACATTTGGGAAGAGATAGAAGGCTCCTTGAGGTTTGATGGCTTCAAAACCAGGTACTTCATTCAACAAAGGATAAATAGTATTCAAGCGTTCTTCAAAAGCTTGACGCATGATCTCAATAGAAGATTGGTCTCCTGTGAGGGCTTCGATTGCGGCATATTGGGAAACGGTTGTTAAGTTGGAAGTTGTTTGGCTGATCACCTTGGCCATGGCTCCGATAATCTCTGGATCACCCACTGCAAAACCAACCCGCCAACCAGTCATAGCATAGGTTTTAGAAACTCCGTTGATCACGATGGTTTGCTTGCGAATCGCTTCTGATAAGCTAGAAATGGGCGTAAAGGTGTTGCCATTGTAAACCAATCGACCATAGATATCATCCGCTAAAATCAAGATATCATGTTCGACAGCCCAGTTTCCAATTGCTTGGAGCTCTTCTTTACTGTAGATCATCCCTGTTGGATTGGATGGCGAATTCAGCAAGACAACCTTGGTCTTGTCTGTCCGTGCTGCTTCCAGTTGCTCTACCGTTGCTTTGAAATGATTTTCTTCTGTTGTTTGGAAAGTAACAGGTGTGCCTTCTACCATCTTGACCTGGTCTACATAAGAAACCCAGCAAGGGGTTGGAATGATGACTTCATCTCCTGGATTGATGACAGAAGTAAAGAAGGCATAGAGGATAAACTTAGCACCAGTACCGACCACTACTTCATTCCGATTCACAGCATAGCCATAAAACTCTTTCATATAGTCGCTAATGGCAACCTTCAATTCTGGAAGTCCAGATGCGACCGTATAAAAGCTAGCGCGACCATCCTCGATGGATGCAACTGCTGCTTCTTGAATATTTTTTGGAGTCGCAAAGTCAGGTTGACCCAGGGTCAAACTTAAGATATCACGACCTTCTGCCGCCAAAGCTTTGGCACGCGCATTTGCAGCCAAGGTCACACTTTCTTCCATTTCCAATACACGATTTGATAATTTCATATTCCCTCCTCAAATCTTAAAAAACACCGGTGACTTTCCCAGTCTTGAAATCCACCACATAATAAGAGTTCCCAGCCTTGACTTCCCAGATCGGTTTGCCTTTAAAGCGTCCAAAAATTACCCGATCAATCGCGTCCTGACCCTTCTCTTTGACGACAGAAGCTGCCTCTTTGGAACTAACTCCTTCTTTCAAAGGGTAGGTATAGACTGCATCATCCGCCTGCGCCACCAAGACCGCTAGTTCTTGCCCCCCTTGGTCCTTGCCAATAAAGGAAAGATAGGCTTCTTTGCCATGAAAGAAACTCTCCGTCTCAATGGTCGTAATCGAAGAGTGAGACAGAGCTATTTTTCTTGCTTGTGTAATTTGAGCCTGCAAGCGATCAGAAGTTTTTTCAGCAAGAAATAGCCAAGAAAAAAGGACCGTCAACACTAAGATACAGATTCCTATTATATGTTGCCATATTATAAAAAGATTATTTTTCTGTTTCACTCCCTCATTATACACCAAAGCCACCTAGAATTCTATAGATTTTCAAGAAAGAATTGTTACTAATATTTCATACCTGTTACAATGTTTTAGTATAAAATTGTTTGATAAACAAAGTAAAATTAACATCTATGCTATCATTTGTTCATAGTTTAATAAATTTGTCACAATTTTGTAACTAATTTGAAAATAAAATTAAACGACAGAAATACTATTTATTGATAAAATATAGATATGGAAAATTTAAAGAGATTATTCAAAGAAGCAAACGTAGATTTAAAAACCATGATCGTCTTCCACAAGGCAGAACGATTGATCCGTGCCTCTGAGGCTCATATCTTTAAAAAGCACCAGTTGACACCAACTCAATTCTCTGTACTTGAGACCTTGTACAGCAAAGGCGATCTCCGTATTCAAGATCTGATTGATAGCATTCTTGCGACCTCTGGAAATATGACTGTGGTTATTCGCAATATGGTCCGCGATGGTTGGATTACACGCGAAACTGATCCAGAAGACCGCCGTGCTTATCTTGTATCTATTACAGATGCCGGTCGTAAAAAGATCGAAGAAGCTCTTCCAGATCATATCAAAAATATTCAACGCTTGATGCAAGTCTTTAATAGTGGCGAGCAAGCTGAGTTGACAGAACTCTTGAAGAAATTCAAACATATCGCCTAAGCCTACTGCTCAAGACGATTCTGACTCCAAAATCCTCTATTTTGGAGTTTTCATCGTGCATTCTCTTTATTTTACAGATCAAAAAAATATTCCTGACGCTTCTCAGGAATATTTTTATTTATTCTTTCACAAAGACCCATTCTTTCTCTTGCGATAAATCCTCACGATAAGAGAAACCTGCTACTTCTAATGATTTCAAATCTTTTAGATGGGTGATTTCTTCCTTCATCATTGCTGTCACCATGGCCCCACGTGCTTTCTTTGAAATCGTTGAGTGAATCTTTAGTGTCCCACCACGATTCTCCATGAATTTGATCCGAATCATTCGCTCACGAATAGCTTTTGAGAAGACCTGTTCAAACTCAGAAGACAAGAGAGATAAGATCTGCTCCTCACCTTCTACTGCCTGATCATAGCCCTCTTTCCAGAGTACCTTTAGAGATTTTCCAGCTGGTTTTAGCTTCATCATAAAATCCAAGCGATGGGGAGCAATCCCTTCATAGGCAGGTAGTACACCGTATAAAGCAGTCGTGATCAACAAATGCTCTTGCAGATAAGCCTGCTCTTTTTCGGATAAGTCTTGACGCTCGATACTACGGTACATGAGGCCATCAAACAGTTCTAAAGCAGGATAGGTCTTGGCACTCCCAGCTAACAGAGCCTCAATTCTTTCCTTTTCTACTAGAGCTCTTTCCTCTGAGATCCCGTAAAAGGTCGCTAATTCTTCTAGGGAGAATGCCTTCAAAGCTTGGAGGATGGTTTTTGTGTTCTCTGACAAGGGTTGGGGCTCGACGATACGAGCCTGTTCGTTCAGTTCTTTGGCGGATGGAATTAATAGTTTCATAGGTCTATTGTATCATATTTTTCAAATTTTCTTGACAGGAGTTTTTATTAATGTTATTATCTAGTTATGAAAACTAGATTAAAGAAAGGTGAAGATTTAGTGTCCACTTTTTCCTATCCAACGTGGGAGCAACTGCCTGAGCTAGACCTCTATCTCGATCAGGTCCTACTTTATGTCAATAAAACCTGTGCACCTGTTCTCTCTTCTTCAGACAAGGGCTTGACGGCTGCTATGATCAACAATTACGTAAAACATGGCTATGTCGAAAAACCAGATAAGAAGAAATACCAGCGTAGACAGGTGGCTCGCTTGATTGCTATTACAACCTTAAAAACGGTCTTTTCTATTCAGGAGATCGCTTCTACCTTAAATTTCTTGCAGGACCAGGCAAGCTCAGATCTTCTCTATAATAGCTTTGTCGCTTATCTCAATGAGCATAAAGAGCCGATCGCTCCTATCATTCGCTCTGCCTGTCAGACAGTTCAACTTTATCTTGAAACCCTTTCTTATATTCAACCAGTAAAAACGGAGGAAGAAACTGATGAATTACACCATGAAACTAAGTAAAAAATTATCCTTTGGAGAAGAGATCGCTAATAGCGTAACCCATGCTGTTGGCGCCCTTCTCATGTTGATCTTGCTTCCAATCTCAGCAGTCTATAGCTTTGAGCAACAAGGTCTGCTTAGTGCTTTTGGGACTTCTATCTTTGTTATTAGTCTCTTTTTGATGTTTCTGTCTTCGACCGTCTACCATGCGATGTCTTACGATTCACCTCAAAAGTATGTACTTCGCATTATCGACCATTCCATGATCTACATTGCGATCGCAGGTAGTTACACACCAGTTGTCCTTACCTTGATGAACAACTGGATGGGCCACAGCATTATCTTGATCCAATGGGGGACCACCATCTTTGGTATTCTCTACAAAATCTTTGCCAAAAAAGTCAATGAAAAGTTCAGTCTCGCTCTTTACTTGATCATGGGCTGGTTGGTCATCTTTATTATTCCCCAAATCGTTAGCCAAACCAATCCGATCTTCTGGGGTCTCATGCTCATGGGCGGCCTGTGCTACACAGTTGGAGCTGGCTTTTATGTTAAGAAAAAGCCTTACTTCCACATGATTTGGCACCTCTTCATCCTGGCAGCTTCTGCTCTTCAGTATTTAGCCATCGTTTACTTTATGTAATACTGCCACCACTCTTCGGAGTGGTTTTTTTGTGATTTTTTCTGTACAATAGTAAAAAACTGTATGGGGACAGTCAGGATGAAGACGAGCAAATACCAACAAATTATTCATGTTCTAAAAAAAGCCATTCAAGATGGAAAACTGGAAACTGGACAGAAAATTCCTTCTGTTCGTCAGTTAGCCAGTCAATTTTCTTGTAGTAAGGACACGGTGCAACGAGCCTTGCTGGACTTGACTTACCAGCACTTCCTCTATGCTAAGCCTCAAAGTGGCTACTATGTTTTGGAGCAAGAACCTAATCGACATGAGGATCTTCCACTAAAATTAGAGAAAGACCGCAACCAGGCTTTCGAGGACTTCCGGACCTGTATCAATGAAACCTTGATTGGTCGGGAGAATTATCTCTTTAATAACTTTTCGGACCAAGCAGGATTACTAGAGGTACGCCAATCGATCCAAGACTTATTGAAGGAAGAAGGTATTTATACGACTGCGGATCAGATTGTTTTGACTGCTGGTACCCAGCAGGCGCTCAATATCCTCAGCCAGATTGACTTTCCCAATAAAAAGTCTCAGATCTTGATCGAGCAACCGACTTATCATCGGATGAACCAACTCTTAGATTCGCAGCAACTTGCCTACCGTACCATTCAACGAAATTTAATGGGAATTGATCTCGAGGAACTTGAAGAGATTTTCAAAAGTGGCCATATCAAATTCTTCTACACGATCCCCCGTTTTCACTATCCGCTCGGTCATAGCTATTCGACCAAGCAGAAAGAAGCGATCTTGCAACTAGCTGACCAATATGATGTTTACCTTGTTGAGGACGACTATCTTGGAGATCTTGATGGCAGCAATGCTCCTTCTTTTCATTATTTGGATCAAAAGAACCGTGTCATCTATATCAAATCTTTTTCGACCAATCTCTTTTCTGCTCTTCGCATCACTTCCATGATCCTTCCCCAAGCCCTTCTAAAGCCGGTCTTAACCTATAAGACGATTCTGGACTATGATAGCAATCTCATCATGCAAAAGGCCTTGAGTCTCTACATTGATAACGGTATGTATCTGACCAATAAAAAGCGACTCCTAGCCAGAAAAAGAGAGGTAGAAGCCAGTCTAAAGACCTTGATGGCCCAGTCTCCTCTTCTTCCCCATCTGACCCTGACCCACGATGGGATCCTTCTAGGACTCAGCCAAGTTCAATCCCTTGCTGCCTTAAAACACAGTGGACTCCCGCTTGATTTCTTTGAAGCAGCCTACATCACTTCTTGTCCTTATCAACTCGCCAAGATCAAATCGGCAGATGTGGGCAATGTTTTACCAAAGCTTACGCCTTTTTTTGAAAGAGAAACCCTCGTATAGACTATACGAGGGTCTTTCTTATTTCTTCAATTGCTCATAAACAAGTTTGGCATTTTGAAGGCCGATCCGATAATCGAGGCGGATCAGGCGAATCGCTTCCATCTCTGGTTCTTTGAGGTACTTCTCTCTTTGTTCCTTGGAAATACTACCTGGTTTTAGAAGATAATGAGTAAATTGATTTCTGACTTTATTGAGCTCAACTTGAAGGGTGAAGTAGAGTCCAAATAAGACAATCACAACTCCCATCATGATCAGATCGTTTGACATGGTGTATGCTCCCTTTTTCTGTTCTTTTCTTTATTGTACAGCTTTCAAGAAAGAAAAACAAGAGGCTGGGACAAAAGTCCTAGCCTTTCAATTGTTTTTGGACTGTCGAGCAAGACGCAGTGGTTGAGTGGGATATACTACGCTGATTTCATCAGCTTTTACAGCCTTACTCAACTGTGCGGAGGTGGGACAACGAAATCGAATTCTAACGAATTACCGATTTCTGTCCCACTCTCCTTGTTTGTCCTTATTTCATCATCCCAGCCTGGAGGTTATACATTTTCTTATACGTTCCTCCTAGAGCAATGAGTTGGTCGTGATTGCCCGATTCGATGATTTTTCCTTTATCGAGAACATAGATGCAATCGGCATCTTGGATGGTAGAAAGGCGATGAGCAATGGCAATGGTTGTCCGCCCTTGGCGCATCTTCTTCAGAGAGTTTTGGATCATCTCTTCCGTCTCTTGGTCGATATTGGCAGTTGCCTCATCCAAAATGAGGATCTTAGGCTGGGGTGCAATGGTCCGGGCAAAAGCCAGAAGCTGACGCTGACCGGTCGATAAGGTAGAACCCCGCTCTGTTACCGGATGATCATAGCCACCAGGTAGACTCTCAATAAAGTCTGCTACATCCACAAATGCAGCTGCTTGTCGGATTTCCTCATCTGTCAGTTCTTCATGATACATTCGGATATTAGAAGCAATGGTTCCATGATAGAGGAAGGGTTCCTGCAACACTAGACCAATGGACTTGCGCAAGGCTTCCTGGCTGTAGTCCTTGATATCCTGTCCATCAATCAAGATCTGGCCACGATCAAATTCATAAAAGCGCATGAAGAGATTGATAATAGAGGATTTACCAGAACCAGTATGGCCAACAAAAGCGATGGTTTGTCCGTTTTTGACCTCAAAGGAGATCTCTTTTAGGACATCCCGTTTGCCATCATAAGAAAAAGATACATGCTCAAAACGAATATCCCCCCGCTCAATTTCTTTCAGGCTACTAGCTTGCTTGGGCTCATAGTCGTCTCGATCCATCATCTCAAAGACACGACCTGCAGAAATGGTTGAGGTCTGCAAGGTTGCAAAGTTCTGCGTAACATCAATCAAGGGTTGGAAAAGCTGGCTAACATACTGGATAAAAGCATAGATAAGACCTGCCGTAAAGCCAGAGGACTGCCAATTTAGGCCGAAAAAGGTTAGAATGACCGCATAAGCCAGGACCTGTAACAGGGTCATAGCTGGCCTCAAAAAGAGGGAATTGACATCCACAGATCGGTTGGCGTAATCCAAATGTTCCCCATTAATCTGTTCGAATTCATCCGTCAAACGCTTTTCTTGACGAAAGGCCTGCACGATCCGCATTCCTTCGATAGATTCCGATAATTTCACATTGATATCTGATAATTTTTGTCGGGTCATCTTGACCAAGCGATTGGATAACTTGCGATAGAGACGGATGGAAAACCAAATGATGGGAAGAAAAGGCAGGATCCAAATGGTCAAATGCCAGTCCAAGCTAAACATGGTTACTAGAGTGACTAGAAAGAGTAAAAAGGATGAAACCAGGCTTGAAAAGACCGTAGAAAACATATCTGCGACTGCCTGTGTATCATTGGTCACCCGCGAGACAATCGAACCTGCTGCTGTCTGGTCATAAAAGGACATGCCCAGCCTTTGAAGATTTTGGAAAATATCTAAACGGATATCTCTTACGATAGAATTGGATACACGCGCAAAGGTTAACTGACTCAGATAAGTTGCCAGCACGCGCCCAATGAATAAGCCATAGTATAGAATGAGAAACTGAAAAGCTGTCAGTACTGGAGAGCCGGCTTCTGTTGGATCCACTAGGTGGTCAATATACCAGCGAGCTGCAAGAGGGATCGCCGTCAATAACAGACTAGTTAGAAAGGTAAAGGCTAAGGCTAGGGCCGTTAACCATTTATAACGCCACATGTAAGTCAAGAGCCGCTTCATCACATGAGCTTCAGATGTTTTCATTCAGCTTTCCCTCCATTTCTTCTGATAATTGTTGGGCTTGATAGGTTTCATAGTACCAACCTTTTTGAGCCATTAATTCCTCGTGATTTCCTCGCTCCTTGATCTGTCCATTCTCCATTACCAGAATCAAATCCGCATGAACGATCGCTGATAGGCGATGGGCTGTGATGATCGTTGTTTTCCCCTTGCGTTCCTGCTTCATATTTTCAATGATTTGGTGCTCCGTTTTAGCATCTACTGCAGACAGGGAATCATCTAAGATCAAGATCTCAGGATTCATGACCAAAGCACGACTCATGGCAATCCGTTGCTTTTGCCCGCCAGAAAGAGAGACCCCTCTCTCTCCCAGCACTGTCTCCATCTGGTCTGGCATGGCCAGAATATCCTCATAGACTCCACAAGTTCTCAGAGCCTTCATCACCTCTTCTTCCTGGATCTGTGGATCTGAAAAAGCTACATTCTCGCGAATGGTCATGGCAAAGAGGATCTGATCTTGAGGGACGTAACCGATCAAGCTTCGAAGATCTTCTAAGCGATAATGTTTGATGGAGATCCCATTTAACAAAATATCTCCCTGCTCCAAGTCATGCTCTCTGAGCAAGAGACGCAACAAGGTGGTCTTTCCAGATCCAGTTGGTCCTACAATTCCAAGGGTTTGCCCTTTTTCTAAATGAAAGGCAACCTTCTCAAGGACAGGCTCTTTCTCATAGGCAAATTCTTTAATGTCATATTCTAGATCTCCGTTTTGGATGTCTGTGACTGGTTGACTTGGATCTTGGATATCAGGTGTTTCTGCTAAAAGTGTCTCAATCCGATCATAGGAGACGCTAGCCCGCTGACTAATATTAAACAAGAAGCCCATGGCTTGAAGGGGCCAGACGAGCATATTAAGGTAGGTAATAAAAGTTACGATTTGTCCAACCGTCAGGCTCCCTTCCTGAACAAATAGCCCCCCGAAGTAGAGCGTCAAAACATAGGAGAGACCGACAAAAAGAAGAGTGGTCGGATCAAACAAAGCATTGTAACCGGCTGAAGTCATATTCTTTGAAAAAACCATTTGATTGGTTTTTTCAAAAGCCCGAATCTCATCTGCCTGAAAGCCAAATGATTTAGTCACCTTGACTCCTGATACTGATTCCTGAACAAAGTTGTTCAGCTCTGAGAAGCCTTCTTGGGCTTCTTTGAAGGCTTTGTGGTTTTTGCGTCCAATGGCGGAAGTCACTACCACCATAACCGGTAGGGGCAAAATAGCCAAGAGGGTTAAGCGCCAATCAATCATGAAAAACATGCTGACTAGAGTCACCAAGGCCGTCACGGAAGCATCCACTGCAGACATAACGCCGCCACCAGCAAACATGGTTACCGCATTGATATCATTAGTAGCATGGGCCATGAGATTCCCTGTCCGATAACGCTGATAAAAAGACGGAGACATGAGCGTAAATTGCTTAAACAAACGGTAACGCAAGATCCGAGCCAACTTATTAGCCGTCCCAAAAATATAGCGTCTCCAGACAAAACGAAGACCATACATGGCTAGAGCTGCGAGGACCAAAAGGGCGATATCCACAACTAACTGCCCCAGTGTCAGCCTTCTTTTATCGATCAAATCGATCACAAGTCCCATGATTCTTGGAGGAATGAGGTTTAAAAAACTAACCAAGATCAAGGACCCTATCCCGATCAAGTATCGCTTCTTCTCTAAATTAAAAAACCAAGATAATTTCCTCAACAGATTCATCTTATTTCCCCTTTTTGGTGAGTTGCCAGCTACTATCCACCAGAGCAAACAAGTCCTCATCAGCAATTGCTCCATCTAAGGGGATACTCACCCAATATTTTTTATTCATATGAAAAGCTGGATAAATCCCTTTCTGCTGGATGAAATGGGCTACTTGATCAGACTTAACATTCAAAACTTCTATTTTCCCAGACTTGCCAGCATCCAGTTTTTTCCAATCAATGGTCATAAAGACACCATACCACTTGAGGGTGTCTCGGTGGCGAATAGCGCCGGATTCCGGAGATCTTTCCCACAAATACTCAATCGTTCCCTGATAGTGCAGGGAGATATAGGCCATGAGACGCTTGGCTTGAGGATAGAGAAATTCTTCTACCTCAAAACAAGCTTGGCGGATCCTTGCAAGACTTTCCTGACAAGCTTCTCTGACTTGGCCAACGAAATTTCCTTGTAGCTGTTCCAGATGGATCTGGATATACTCGTCCCCTGTATCCTGATCATAGACCTGAAAAGAAATCTTCCGGTCGCAGACCTGGACATTTAAGAGAAAAGTGTCCGATAAGACGGGACACTGGTACTCATAGCCTGCCCCTTTCTTCTCAAATCCGTAAGCCAATCCCTTTTCTGGCTGAAAGGTGTACCGGTCAAAATAATGCTCTAAAAACATTTCCTCTCCCTTATTCATTTTTACACTAGAAGAGGCTGGAAACAACGTCCCCAACCTTGATAACGGATCTTCAAAACTACTTCAAGCAGTGATCGTTTCTTTTTTAAAACACAATGCGCGTGCCATGCAGTTGACAAACACCCAATTGCTCCAAAAAGAGCTGACGATTGTCAAGGGTCACACCTCCACCTGGCAGGATCTGAATCTTTCCCTTAGCCGCATCTAATAAACGATGATAGTGGGCAAAACGTTGCTCTAGTGGGTCACCTGGACTTCCGGCTCGTGTTAAAATGCGGGCTACACCCTGATCAGAAAGCCACTCAATCGCTTCTAGCTGATCTGTATGAGCTAACTCATCAAAGGCCATATGAAAGACCACCTCTGCCTCTCCACAGGCTGCTAGTAAAAGCTGCATGACCTTCTGGTCCAACTTTCGATCGCTCGTCAGCGCACCCAGAACAAAACAAGTAACCCCTATTTCTTTCGCAGCACGAATATCCGTCAGCATAGCTTCGACTTCCAGATCAGTGTAGACAAAATCTCCACCACGGGGCCGAATGATCACACATAGATCCACAGACTTCGCTCTTGTCAGTTTGATTGCTTCATTGATCACACCTATACTCGGTGTGGTCCCGCCTACTGCCAGGTTGTCGCACAGTTCAATGCGACCTGCCCCAGCAGCAATCGCCTTATCAATATAAGTTAAATTCTCTGCACAAAATTCAAAGACAAGCATGACAACTCCAATTACAAAGACTTAAAACAAGGATATACTAACAGTTACCTTAGCATTGCCATTTTCCACTCTCGCTTTTGAGATACTATAGCCTGCTTGAGGAATCTCAAGGGTGATTTGATCACCATTCACTTTAAAGCCGCCTCCATTTTGATTGGATTGATCCTTCAAATAGTTGAGAACCAAGAATTTTGGAATGGGCATTTTCCCTAATTTAGCACCGGTCACATTCAAATTCATGACATTGTTTTCAACTTGACCGGTCATGGTTAAATCTAGATAGCTATCAACTGGCCCTAAGGAAACAGGAACTTTGACGTGAAGGTCATTGCCATCCATTCCTAGTGCCATCTTTTGATAGTCAGAATTGTCAAGGGCGGATCCAGCACTTGTTTTTACGACCTGACTCAATTGCACTGAATTGAGACTTAGCTCAGTTGAGAGCCCTTCAGTGCTCACAGAGGCATTTGAAACAGCATTTTGAGCCAACTCAATCAAAGAACTCCCTGCCTGCACATTTCTCAGTTGCTCCCCTTCAGGGATAGATCCAGGAACCAACAAGATCACTAATAAAATAAATAAAACGATCACCATGCCAATCAGGCGTTTCATCCACTTAAACATCTGCTCCTCCAATACGTGAAAAGTTGTATTCTTATTGTACCCTAAATCTAAAGAAATTGCGACTAAGAGGGGCCTTTACAAAGCAAAAGAGAGCGGGGGACAGAAATCGGTAATTCGTTAGAATTCGATTTCTTTGTCCCGCCTCCGCACAGTTGAGTAGGGCTGTAAAAGCTGATGAAATCAGCGTAGTAGAGCCCACTCAAGCACTGCGTCTTGCTCGATAATCCAAGACAATTGAGAGGCTAGGACTTTTGTCCCAACCTCTCTCTGTGCATTATTTCGATTTAATGTAGTTAACACCATCTGCTTTTGGCGCAACTGCTTGTCCGAAGAAGGCTGCCAAGACAACCATGGTCAAGACATAAGGCGCAATTTGCAAGTAGATGGATGGGATACCTTTAAGCAAAGGCAATTGATTCCCGATAACAGCCAAACTTTGTGAAGCTCCAAAGAAGAGACTAGCAAGCATAGCCCCGATTGGGTTCCATTTCCCGAAGATCATAGCCGCAAGGGCGATAAATCCAGGACCTACAATAGTCGTCACCGCGAAGTTAACAGAAACTGACTGAGCGTAAATGGCTCCTCCGATTCCTGCAAGGGCACCTGAGATCATCACTCCTAAGTAGCGCATTCTATATACATTGATTCCCAATGTATCTGCTGCTTGTGGGTGTTCCCCAACTGAACGAAGACGCAATCCAAACTTCGTCTTGAACATGATAAACCAAGCAAAGAATGAAAAGAGAATCGCAACCCAACCAATGATGCTGGCATTGTTGAAGAAAATATCTCCAATGACCGGAATTTTAGATAAGACCGGAATCGATGTTTTCCCAAAGGCAACTTTGATATTATCAGTTTGCCCCTTGTTGTACATCGCTTTGACAAGAAAGACTGCCAATGGAGGTGCCATCAAGTTTAATACTGTACCTGAGACGATATGGTCAGCACGGAAATGAATCGTTGCCACCGCGTGGATCAAGGAGAAGAGTACTCCAATCCCTGCAGCAACGATCAAGGACAACCATGGTGTCAAACTTCCTAACTCAGGCTCAAAAGTCAAGTTAAAGATAATACCTGAGAAGGCTCCCATAACCATGATTCCTTCCAGACCAACGTTAACAACCCCAGCGTGTTCTGAGTATGCTCCTCCGATACTTGTGAAGATCAGCGGCGCTGCATACACAATCATAGAGGAAACAAGAATACTTAAAATTGTTACAATACTCATTAGTTTGCTCCTCCTTTTTTAGCTGAACGCATCGAGATCATCTTTTCAATAATGTAGTGGGCACATACGAAGAAGATAATAGATGCTGTCACAATTTGAACGACTTCTTCAGGGATTGCAGCTGGCTTCATACCAACTCCCCCAATTTGAAGTGCACCAAACAAGAAGGCAGCAAATGGAATACCAATTGGTGAATTCATCGCAAGAAGGGCTACGGCCATTCCGTTAAATCCAACACTCATCGAGCTGGTTTGAACGTAGACATTTGAGTAAATACCCAGACCTTCTGCTACCCCACCAATACCAGCAAGAGCACCAGAAATGATCATAGAAAGGATAATGGTCCGTTTTGCAGACATCCCTGCGTATTCCGCCGCATTCGCATTGAGACCAACGGCACGGATTTCAAAACCAAGTGTTGTTTTCTTCATCAAGAACCAGATGACCACCACTGCGATGATGGCAAAGAAGATCCCGATGTTCATTTGTGATTTGTCCGTCAAATTACGCAACCACTCCGTCTGGTAGACAGCATTGGCTCCCACATCAATGGTTGAGTCCTTATTTTTCATCAAGGAAGCTGGGAAGCTATGAATCAAGGCATTCCCACCATAGAGAACAATGTAGTTCATCATAATGGTGATGATGACCTCACTGGTTCCGAGATAGGCACGAAGGAAACCAGGAATCGCTCCAATAAATCCACCTGCGACAGCCGCAATCAAAACGGTCATCGGAATCATCAGTAAGCGAGGCATATTTGGGAAGGAAAGGGCAAACCAAGTCGCCATGATCCATCCAGCAAAAGCCTGACCAGGAAGTCCAACGTTAAAGAAGCCGGCCCGGCTGGCTACTGAAAACCCAAGAGCAACCAAAATCAGTGGCCCCATGGCACGGGAAATATTTCCCCAACTCTTAATCGAACCAAAGGCTTTCTTAAACAGCAATTCGTATCCCCAAAGGGCATCATAGCTGAAGGCCCACATAATAATGGCACCCAAGACCAATCCTAAAAGGACAGACACCAACGGAACGGCAATTTGTTTTAAATTCTTATTCATTTGATGCTCCCTCCTTTACTTGTCCACCTGCCATGAGGATTCCAAGTTCTTGCTTATTCGTTGTTTCAGGGGTTACGATCCCTTGGATCTTCCCATCATGAATAACCGCAATACGGTCAGAAACATTCAAAATTTCATCTAATTCAAAGCTGACAACCAGAACGGCTTTTCCATTATCCCGTTCTTGAATCAAACGTTTGTGGATATATTCAATCGCTCCAACATCCAATCCACGAGTCGGCTGGCTAACGATCAAGAGATCTGGATCGCGATCGATTTCCCGAGCGATAATGGCTTTTTGCTGGTTCCCTCCAGAGAGAGCCTTAGCAGGTACCACTTCACTGGCTGCACGAACGTCAAACTCTTCCATCAACTTCTTGGCATAAGAGGTAATATTTGGATAATTCAAAATACCATTCTTGCTAAGAGGTTCTTTATAGTAGGTTTGAAGGGCAATGTTTTCAGAGATCATCATGTCAAGGACTAATCCATCCCGATGACGGTCTTCAGGGACGTGCCCTACCTTCATTTCTGTGATTTGACGTGGACGAAGTCCTACAACATCCTTGCCTTTAATCTTGATTGAACCAGATTTTACCTTCCGTAGACCTGTAATCGCTTGGATCAACTCAGACTGACCATTTCCGTCAATCCCTGCGATCCCCACGACTTCACCAGCACGAAGTTCCAGTGAAAGATTCTTAACAGCTGGGACACCCCGGTTTTCGTTTACAACCAAGTTTTCGATCGACAAGACGACTTCTTTCGGTTGAGAAGGACCTTTCTCCGTTTTAAAGGAAACAGAACGACCGACCATCATTTCGGCCAAGTCTTGGTTGGTAGCTCCACCAATCTCGACTGTCTCAATTGATTTCCCACGACGGATAACCGTTACCCGGTCTGAAACAGCACGAATTTCATCCAACTTGTGCGTAATCAAGATAATGGATTTTCCTTCATTTGCCAAGTTCTTCATGATTGTCATCAATTCTTCGATTTCAGCTGGTGTCAACACCGCAGTTGGTTCATCGAAGATTAGGATGTCGGCTCCACGATAAAGCGTCTTTAAAATTTCCACACGTTGCTGCGCACCGACGGAAATATCCTCAACTTTAGCATTTGGATCCACTGCTAAGCCATATTTTTTAGACAAATCAAGGATATCTTGACTGGCTTTCTTAAGATCCAAAATACCATGTTTAGTGGTTTCAGACCCAAGGATGATATTTTCAGCAACAGTGAAGGCTTCAACCAACATAAAGTGTTGGTGCACCATTCCAATTCCTAAAGAAGCTGCTTTTGAAGGTGAGTCTAGGTTAACAGTTTTTCCATTTACCACGATGTCTCCGCTAGTTGGTTCCAACAAACCAGCCAACATATTCATCAGGGTAGATTTCCCTGCACCATTTTCTCCAAGAAGTGCATGGATTTCACCTTTGCGCAACTGAAGATTAATCTTGTCATTTGCTACAAAGTCACCAAATTTTTTGGTAATCTCACGCATTTCGATGACATATTCGTGTGTCATGTGGGGTGTTTCCTTTCAAATCAATTTTTATTTCAATAAAACCTATTAAGACAGCTAATAGATTTTACTGAGACAAAAATGTCTCAATTTATTAAAAGGAACGGCCCTTGAAGGTCGGGCCGATCCAATCAATGATTATTTTTCAGGAACTTTAAGTGACCCGTCAAGGATCTTAGCTTTAGCGTCTTCGACAGCTTTTTTAGCTTCTGCAGAAAGATTGTCAGTTGTCAAGTCAACTCCACCATCTTTCAAGCTATAAGTAATCACTTTACCGCCAGGGAATTTACCATCAGCAGTTTTCTTAGCCAAGTCTTTTACAGATTCTCCGACTTTCTTCAAGCTTGAAGCCAATACAAAGTTAGATTTTTTACCATCTTTAGAAGTGTATTCACCTTCAGCTTTTTGGTCACGGTCAACACCAAGAACCCAAACTTTTTCGTCTTCATTTTTCTTCTCGTTCAAGTCTTTAGCTTCAGAGAAGACACCTGCACCAGTACCACCAGCTACTTGGTAGATAACGTCTGCACCTGCAGCATATTGTGCAGCAGCAATTGTTTTACCTTTAGCAGAGTCACCGAATGAACCAGCGTAGTCTACTTGAACTTTGATAGATGGGTCAACAGATTTAACACCAGCTTCAAATCCAGCGCGGAAACGAGTGATAACTTCACTTTCCATACCACCTACAAAACCAACTTGTTTAGTTTTTGTAGTTTTCGCAGCAGCGATACCAGCAAGGTAACCAGCTTCGTTATCGGCATAAACAGCAGATGCTACGTTCTTTTGTCCTTCAATACGGTCATCGATGATGACATAGTTCACATCTTGGTTGTCTTTCGCAGCTTTTTTAACAGAGTCGCTCAAGGCAAAACCAACACCAAAGATCAATTTGTAGTCGTTAGAAACAGCTTCATCAAGGTTTGTCGCATATTGAGATTCATCTGTTGATTGGAAGTAGTCAAATCCGTTCCCTTTAGAAAGACCGTTTTCTTTACCCCAAGCTTGCAAACCTTCCCAAGCAGATTGGTTGAATGATTTGTCATCCACACCACCAGTATCGGTAATGATAGCAGCTTTCAAATCTGTTTTAGATTCTGAGTTTGCGCTATCTTTTTTAGACGCACGATTTCCACATGCTGCAAGTCCGATAGCAGCGACAGTTACTAGACCAAGGCCTAGCCATTGTTTCTTGTTCATTACTGAACCTCCTAAATTATTGTGCAACATTGTTGCGAAGTATTGAAAGGGTCAAAAGACCGCCTCACAGACCTATTAAGTCAGGTCTGTAAAGGAATATGGAAGTAATTCCTTGACCGTCATCACGACCGTCGATTTATCTTTAGATACTAAGGTTACAGGAAGGTCTGGCTCAAAAAATTCAGCCATGACCTGGCGACAAGCACCACATGGAGAGATGGGCTTTTCTGTTTGCCCGTAGACAATCAGCTCTTTGAACTCACGAGCTCCTTCAGAAACTGCTTTAAAAATAGCTGTCCGTTCCCCACAGTTGGTTAAACCAAAACTGGCATTTTCGATATTGACCCCTGTATAGATTTCTCCATCCTTCGTTAGCAGTACAGCTCCAATTGGGAAATGAGAGTAGGGCACATAGGCTTGTTGACTCACTTCAACTGCTAAGTTGATCAATTCAGTAGTCGCCATGAGCCACTTTTCCTTCCATGATTGCTACACCAGAGGAAGTTCCGATACGGGTCGCACCAGCTTCGATAAATGCAAGAGCATCTTCATAAGAGCGAGCTCCACCAGAAGCTTTAACACCCATGTCTGGTCCAACTGTTTGACGCATTAAGGCTACATCTTCTACCGTCGCTCCTCCAGTTGAGAAACCAGTTGAAGTCTTCACAAAGTCAGCTCCAGCTGACTTTGCAATCTGACAAGCGACGATCTTTTCATCGTCTGTTAAGAGACACGTCTCAATGATGACTTTGACCAGCTTATCACCGCTTGCTTCGACAACAGCTTGGATATCTTCTTCAACTAGTGCTAAATTCTTAGACTTCAAAGCACCGATATTAATGACCATGTCAATTTCATCGGCACCATTTTGAATAGCATTTTTTGTTTCACACGCTTTGACAAAAGGGGTATTTGCTCCCAAAGGAAAACCAATGACGGTACAAACTTTAACGTCTGAATCGCGCAAGCCCTCAGCCGCAAAATTCACCCATGTCGGGTTCACACAGACACTCGCAAAATCATAAGCCTTAGCTTCTTCGATCAGCTTTTCGATCTGTTCTTGTTGCGCATCTGGTTTTAAAAGAGTGTGATCGATATATTTATTTAACTTCATACAATCTCCTGAGCTGCTTAAGATATTATTTCAATAATTTCTTTAACGCTTTCAGCCCTTTCTAGTATTTTAACATTTTTTTTGAATTCTGTAACTCTTTCTTGTGAATTTTTTTCATTCATGAAAATACGGGCAATGCGTTCCCCTTTTTTGACGTGCTCTCCCACTTTTTTGTCAAACACAATTCCTGTTTCGTAATCGAGGGGATCTGATTTGACAGCACGGCCAGCACCCAAGCGCATGGCGAACAAGCCAAACTCCATGGCAGGTAAAGCAGCAATGACGCCATCTTGGTCCGCTGTTACTTCAAGGACCTGATCTACTTTGACGGGACGGTGCAAATCTTCTAAGTCTCCACCTTGAGCTGCGACCATTTCTTCAAACTTCGCTAAGGCTTGACCATTGGTCAAGTGTTCATGGATGGCCTCGATCGATTGATCTACATTGGCCAATTTCAACATGATTTGCGCTAATTCACAAATAAACTCTGTAACATCAGCGCGCCCCTGTCCTTTCAGAATATCCAGGGCTTCCAAAATCTCTAAACGATTACCAATACTGGTTCCCAAAGGTTGGCTCATATCTGTAATGACAGCGATGGTTTTCCGACCCACTGCATTTCCAAGATCCACCATGGTACGGGCTAAGCGACGAGCATCCTCAATATTCTTCATGAAGGCACCCTCGCCTACCGTCACGTCCAAAAGAATAGCATCCGCACCAGCAGCGATTTTCTTACTCATGACGGAACTAGCAATCAAAGGAATGGTATCCACTGTCGCCGTAACATCACGCAGTGCATACAAGAGTTTATCTGCTTTTACGAGTTGATCGGATTGACCAATGACCGATAAGCCGATTTCCTGCACCTGCTGGATAAATTCCTCTTGGGTCCGTTCAATCTGGAAACCTTTAATGGATTCCAACTTATCGATGGTCCCACCTGTGTGTCCTAACCCACGACCGCTCATTTTGGCAACCGGCACTCCGAAACTCGCAACCAAAGGCACCAAGACCAAGGTCACCTTATCTCCGACACCACCAGTCGAGTGTTTGTCCACCTTAATACCTGGAATTGCTGACAGATCAAACTGTTGCCCTGTTTGGACCATCTTCATGGTCATATGAGAGATTTCTTCCGTCGTCATCCCTTTAAAATAAACGGCCATAGCAAAAGCAGACATTTGGTAATCTGGTACTATTCCAGCCACATACCCCTCAATCAGCCATTCAATTTCTTCCTTGTTTAAGGCAAGACCATCTCTTTTTTTCTGAATGATATCTACTGCTCTCATGATTCTTTCTCACTTCTTAAAATATAATAGCCTTTGTCTTTTTTTACTGTCTCACAATTGCCAAACGTCTCTTCCATCTTGGCCTTAGCACTTGGAGCCCCTTGTTTTTTCTGAATGACAATGGTCAAGTCTCCACCTGGTTTCAAATGTTCAAAACTACCGGTGATCACTTGGTGAACCACTTTTTTACCGGCTCGGATCGGCGGATTACTGATCACATGGTCAAAGACCCCTTCGACTGCTTCATAGACATCCGAAGAAAAGATCTGAGCTTCCACGCCGTTTCGGCTAGCATTTTTCTTAGCCAAGTCTAGTGCCCGCTCATTGACATCGACCATTGTCACTGCAACTCCCTGGGCTTTAGCTAGAGAAAGGCCGACCGGTCCATAGCCACAGCCAACATCGAGGACACTTTCCCCTTCTTGAAAATCCAGGGTTGATAAGAGCACCTGGCTTCCATAATCTATCATTTTTTTACTAAAGACGCCCGCATCTGTATAGAAATTCATCTTTTGTCCCAATAAAACAACAGCCAGATCATGAATATCATGGGCTGCATCTGGGTTTACATCGAAATACATTTTACTCATAAGGTTATTTTAACATAATTCATTCCTTTTTTAAATCGTTTACACGACCTCTAAAAATTGGTATACTAAAGACTACAATAGGAGTGACATATGGACAAAGAATTTCTACATTTTGAAAAAATTAATCGGGAAACTTGGCAGAATTTGCACCGCAAAACCACCCCACCTCTCTCTCAAACAGAGCTCAATTCTATTAAAAGTTTTAACGACCGCATCAACCTCCAAGATGTACGAGACGTCTACCTGCCTTTGACAAACCTGATTGGAATCTACAAGCGTTCCAAAGAAGATTTGGCCTTCTCAAAAGGTATTTTTCTTCAAAAAACGAGTGAACGCCAACCCTTTATCATTGGGGTTTCAGGGAGCGTTGCGGTTGGAAAATCTACCACTAGCCGTCTCCTTCAAATCCTGCTGTCACGAACCTTTGAAGGCTCAACAGTAGAATTGGTGACAACGGATGGCTTTCTCTATCCAAATGCTATCTTAAAAGAACAAGAGATCCTCAATCGAAAAGGATTTCCGGAAAGCTATGATATGGAATTGCTCCTTGATTTTCTTAATCAAATCAAAAACAACAAGAGCGTAGAAATCCCTGTCTATTCTCACGAAATATACGATATTGTCCCAGATGAGAAGCAAACCATTTTACCAGCTGATTTTGTCATTGTCGAAGGGATCAATGTCTTTCAAAATCCGCAAAATGACACACTCTATATGACCGATTTCTTTGATTTTTCAATCTATGTGGATGCCGCGGTCGACGATATTGAATCTTGGTATATCGATCGCTTCCAAAAACTCCTTGCATTAGCTCAGAATGATCCCAATAACTACTACTATCGATTTACAGAGCAACCCCTAGAAGAAGTTTTAAGCATGGCCCATCAGGTCTGGGAATCCATTAATTTAGTCAACTTGCAACATTACATCCAACCAACTAGAAACCGAGCTGATCTGATTCTCCATAAGGCAACCAACCATGAAATCGACGAAATTTATCTCAAACGCTAGAGAAAATGGCCTGTTAACGGTACTTTTTTAAGGAAAAGCTATTTTAGGCTTGTCAAATCTTAACTTTTCATATATAATGAGATAGTTAGATTATCAATGGAGGTGAATAACTTGGCAAACATTAAATCAGCTATCAAACGCGCTGAATTGAACGTTAAACAAAACGAAAAAAACTCAGCTCAAAAATCAGCTATGCGTACTGCAATCAAAGCTTTTGAAGCAAACCCATCTGAAGAACTTTACCGCGCTGCTAGCTCAGCTATCGATAAAGCAGAAACTAAAGGTTTGATCCACAAGAACAAAGCTAGCCGTGATAAAGCACGTCTTGCAGCGAAACTTGGTTAATCAAGAACAGCATAAAAATCAAGCTCTCCGGAGCTTTTTTTGTGCCTAAAATTTTGAGAGGTGCTTATGAAAATTGTTATTATCGGCTATTCTGGATCAGGTAAATCCACCTTGGCTGAAAACTTATCCCGCCACTACTCCATTCCCAAGATCCACATGGACACCCTTCAATTTCAACCGGGTTGGATAGACAGTGACCGGGATTGGATGGAGGGACAGATGAGACAGTTTCTCAGCGATCATAGAGACTGGGTCATTGATGGCAATTACTCTTGGTGCTGCTATGAGGAAAGAATGGAGCAAGCGGACCAGATTATCTTTCTCAACTTCTCTCGTTGGAACTGCCTCTTTAGAGGCTGGAAACGATACCGCCGTTATAAAGGCCGCGTCCGTGAGAGTATGGCGGCAGGTTGCCCCGAACGCTTTGACTGGGAATTCATCCGTTGGATCCTTTGGGATGGACGAACAAAAAGTGCCAGAGAAAGGTATCAAAACATCCACTCCACCTACCCCGAAAAATTTATCTCTCTCAAGAACCAAAAAGAGCTGGATGAGTTTATAAAAAACATACAATCATGACCACCCGTCAAACGGGTGGTTTGTAC